>JBEGQE010000087.1:0-41010 GCA_041181145.1 Cyanobacteriota bacterium | reverse complement strand
CCGCCGTAGGCGCCCACCGGCAGACCGCCGCCGATCACCTTGCCCATGGTGGTGAGGTCCGGGGTGATGCCGAACTTGGCCTGGGCACCGCCGTAGCTGATGCGGAAGCCGGTCATCACTTCGTCGAACACCAGCAGGGCGCCGTTCTCCTTGGTGAGCTCACGGATGCCCTCCAGGAAGCCGGGCACCGGCGGGATGAAGCCGGCGTTGCCCACCACGGGCTCGAGGATCACACCGGCGATCTCGCCGGGGTTCTCGGCGAACAGGGCCTTCACGGCCTCCAGATCGTTGTAGGGGGCGGTGAGGGTGCTGGCTGCGGTGGTGCGGGGCACACCGGGGGAATCCGGCAGGCCGAGGGTGGCCACGCCCGAGCCGGCCTTGACCAGGAACATGTCCGCGTGGCCGTGGTAGCAGCCCTCGAACTTGATGATCTTCTCGCGGCCGGTGAAGGCGCGCATCAGGCGCAGCACCGACATGCAGGCCTCGGTGCCGCTGTTCACGAAGCGCACCATCTCGACCGACGGCACCGCGTCGATCACCATCTCGGCCAGCTGGTTCTCCAGGGCGCAGGGGGCGCCGAAGCTGGTGCCCTTGTCGAGCGCCTCGTGCAGGGCGGCGATCACCTCGGGGTGGGCGTGGCCGCAGATGGCGGGGCCCCAGCTGCCGATGTAGTCGATGTAGCGGTTGCCATCCACGTCCCAGGCGTAGGCGCCCTTGACCCGGTCGAACACGATCGGGTTGCCGCCCACCGAGCGAAACGCGCGCACCGGGGAGCTCACGCCGCCGGGCATCAGCGTCTGGGCGGCACTGAACAGTTCCTGGGACCGGGTGGTGTTGTGCACGGGAGCCGAAACAGGTGCCGAGGTCAAGGCGGAATCCGCAGACAGATGGAGGGGCTTCAGACCCCGAGGGGGGCTCAAGCGTCGCCCATCCTTACGCAATCCCCGCCCGTGCGGTTCAACCCGGCCCGGCTCGTTAAGGTCGTTCCACTGCCGGCCGACTGCTGTGACCCCTGATCGGGGCTTGGATTGGGGCTTGATTGAACGCCGTCTGCGGGCCCTGCTGCCGCCCCGCGCGGTGGTGTCCCAACGTCAGGAGTTGCTGGCGTACGACTGCGACGGCCTCACCCTGCACCGCCACCAGCCGCGCCTGGTGGTGCTGCCGGACACCGGCGAGCAGGTAGCGGCGGTGGTGCGCTGCTGCAACGAGCTGGGCGTGCCGTTCATCGCCCGCGGCAGCGGTACCGGCCTCTCCGGCGGTGCCCTGGCGGAGCAGGATGCGGTGGTGATTGCCACCAGTCGCATGCGCCGCGTGCTGGCGATCGACCTGGCCAATGAGCGGATCACCGTGCAGCCCGGGGTGATCAACAGCTGGGTGAGCCGCGCCGTGGCCGGGGATGGCTTCTATTACGCGCCCGACCCCTCCAGCCAGGTGGCCTGCAGCATCGGCGGCAACGTGGCCGAGAACTCCGGCGGTGTGCACTGCCTGAAGTACGGCGTCACCAGCAACCACGTGCTGGCGATGGAGGTGGTGCTGCCGGATGGCACGGTCACCACCCTGGGCGGTCCGCTGCCGGAGATGCCGGGTCTCGACCTGCGCGGCGTGTTCATCGGTAGCGAGGGCACCCTGGGCATTGCCACCGCGATCACCCTGCGCCTGCTGCGCACACCGGCCAGTGTGGCCGTGCTGCTGGCCGATTTCGCCTCGATGGAGGCCGCCGGCGAAGCCGTGCGCCTGATCACCGGCGCCGGTGTGCTGCCGGCGGGCATGGAGATGATGGACAACCCCTGCATCCAGGCCGTCGACGATTACTTCGGCGTGGATGAGTACCCACGCGAGGCCGCCGCGGTGCTGCTGATCGAGCTCGACGGCCACCCGCTGGAGGTGAAGGAATCGGTGGAGCTGGCCAGCCGCCTCTGCCTGCAGGCCGGCGCCGGTGCCGTGCGTGAGGCCTGGACCGATGAGGCCCGCGCCCGCCTCTGGAAGGGCCGCAAGAGCGCCATCACTGCCCTTGGGCGCCAGTTCCCCAGCTACTACCTCCAGGATGGCGTGGTGCCCCGCACCGCGCTGCCGAAGGTGCTGGCGGCGATCGACCGCCTCAGCGCCGAGCACGGCCTGCCAGTGGCCAACGTGTTCCACGCCGGCGACGGCAACCTCCATCCGCTGATCCTCTACCGCTCCGGGGAGCCCGGCGTGAATGAGCGGGTGAAGCAGCTGGGGGCGGCGATCCTGGGGCTGTGCATCGAGGCCGGCGGCAGCATCAGCGGCGAGCACGGCGTGGGCAGCGACAAGCGCTGCTACATGGACTGGATGTTCAGCGCCGACGACCAAGCCACCATGCAGCTGGTGCGCCGTGCCATCGATCCCGACGGCCTGGCCAACCCCGGCAAGATCTTCCCCACACCGAAGACCTGCGGGGAATCGCTGCGGCGGCAGGTGGAGCTGAAGGTGGCTGGGGTGGAGCTGCCCGCCGACGCGGTGGTGTTCTAGAAGCCGTCCTCCTCCGGGAGATCGTCCTCCGGTGGCCAGGCCAGGTTCACCACCACGGGGGCGTGGTCGCTCGGCTGAACGTTGGCACGGGGGGTGCGGTCGATCACGCAGCCGGTGGCGCAGCTCAGCAGCTGCTCACACAGATAGATGTGGTCGATGCGCCAGCCCTGGTCGCGCTCCCAGGCGCCGCTGCGGTAGTCCCACCAGCTCCAGTGGCCGCTGGCGGGCTCGAACAGGCGGAAGGCATCGCTGAGCCGAGCGCCCAGGCAGTCCTTCAGGGCCTGGCGCTCCGGTGCGCTGGCCATGATCCCGCCGCTCTGGCGCTCGGGATCCGGCAGGTCACGCGCCTCGGGACCGATGTTGAAGTCGCCCACCATGCAGAGCGGATCCCCCTGCTGCTCCTGGGCGGCCAGGTAGCGCTGCAGGCAGGCGAGCCACTCGAGCTTGTAGGGGTATTTCTCGCTCGTGAGGGCGCTGCCGTTGGGCACGTAGAGGTTCAGCACCCGCACGCCCTCGATCCGGGCGCTGATCACCCGCTTCTGCTCGCTCAGCCGCAGGGCGGCAGCGTCATCCGGCAGCAGGGCCTCAAAGCCGATCTGCACATCCTCCAGCGGCAGGCGGCTGAGGATGGCTACGCCGTTGTAGGCCTTCTGGCCGCTGATGGCGGTGGCGTAGCCCAGGGCCTCGAAGGCTGCATGGGGGAACAGGTCGTCGGCCACCTTGGTTTCCTGCAGGCAGAGCACCTCCGGTTGCTGCTGCTCCAGCCAGGCCTGCACCTGCTCCAAGCGGGTCCGCACCGAATTCACGTTCCAGCTGGCGATGCGCATGGGGCGGCGGGCGTTGCGGGCATCGTGCCCCATGGGCCCGGGTTGATGCCCTTAGCATGGGATTTATCCTCACGAGCCCCTGGGCCATGGACCGTGCCGCTCGCCCCGGTTGCAACGCGCTGGCTGCCGGCCTGCTCGCCGCTCCGGGCCTGCTGGCGGCCGTGCTGCCGGCGGCACCGGCTCGGGCCGATTACACGGGCGGCATGTCGGTGCAGGAGCAGCGCTTCTACGACTACGGGCCGAACGGCAGCGGCGGATCGTCGAAGGGCAACACCATCCTCGACTCGACCAACCCCATCGATCTGATGAACAAGATCCGCAAGGGGACTGCGATGGATGAGGCCACGACGCCCACCGACGCCATCGACGCGGCCCTCAAGGAGTTGGAGGTGCAGGCGCCGGCTCCTGGGCTGAGCCCGTCGGCGCCGCTGGTGAAGGCGCCCTGAGGGCTGGAACGGCAGCCTTGCGCAGGCTGCTGATGCCCCAGGTGCTGGCCACCTGGTCGAGACGGAGATTGGCCTGATCGGGCTGGCGGCTGCGGGCTTGGGCCAGGGCTTCCTGGGCCCCTTTGCCATCCCCCTGTTCCTGGCGCAGCAGGGCCAGGGCCAGCAGCGGCCGCGGATCCTTGGCGAATTCGGCGGCCAGCTGCGTGTAGAGGGCGGCGGCCTCGGTGCGTTGTCCCTGCCGCTGCAGCAGATCGCCGAGCAGCAGGCCGATGCCGATCGCCTGGGGCTGGGGGGTGGGCTTGGATGCCTTCTCCAGCAGGGCCTTGAGCTGGCTCTGGGCCTGACTGCCCCGGCCCTGCTCCACCTGCAGCAGCGTCATCAGCTGCAGGGCCTCAATGCGGTCGGGGCGCAGGTTGAGCAGCTGGCGAAGTTCCCGCTCGGCACCGCTGCGGTCGTTGCCATTGCGGCGCAGTTCGGCCAGCAGCAGGCGCAGCTGCCAGCGATCCGGCTGCTGATCCGCCATCTGCTCCAGCAGCACGGTGGCCTGCCGCTGCTGGCCCAGGGCCAGCAGCAGTTCCAGCAGCCGCTGGCGCTCGGCCTCGCTGGCATTGCCGCTGTTGACCCGCGTCTGCAGCTGTTCAGCCTGCTGCTCGAGCACCGTGCGCGAGCGCGAGGCGCCGGCCGGGCTGTTGCGTTGGCCCAGCCACCAGCCGGCCGCCAGGGACGCGGCCACCAGGGCGGCGGCCCCCAGGGGCAGCAGCAGCCCCGGCCGGGGCACGGTGCTGGGGCGAGACGGCATGGTGAAGCCGGTGGTTGGGCGCCAAGTCTGGCGCCTGGGCGGGGCTGGTTACATTGGCGGCCGGGCCCTGGAATCCACACGCGCCCGGAGATCGCCAGCCACGATGCGCCACCACCCCATTTCCCCGGTCACCGAACCGATGCAGTACCGGGCCATCGGTGTGGTGCGCGGAACCTATGTGCCCAGCGATCCGGAGCAGCTGACCCGCGGCACCCTCCACACCGAGGACGGCAGTGAGATCGAGGCGGTGGTGCTGGGCCGTGTGCTGACGCTGATGCGCCGCCATCTCGACCTGAGCAAGCCCCACCTCTGGGTGGCCTACCCCCGCTACCGCGAAGCCGACCGGCTGCACCTGCAGCTGGTGGGGGTCTGGGAACCCAGCACCCTGGCGGCAACGGCGATCGCCACCCAGCCGGCCGCTGATGCCTCCTCTGATTCCTCCTCTGATGCCACCGCTGCTGCTGCGGAGCCCGCTCCCGCCGGCGACGACCTGCCCGAGGGCGATGGTTATTTCTCGGTGCGCGGTGAGCTCATCTACACCCGCCCCGAGGACGGTGATCTGGTGGTGAAGATCCGCCAGCAGCCACGCCCCGACGGCAGCCGTCCCACGCCGTTCAAGCTCCAGCTCAAGGGGCAGATGGCGCCGGAGAACCTGCGCCACTTCGTGGCCCTCGACCTGCGCCGCCATGGCCAGGACCTGCATCTGGAGCAACACGAGGTGATCGGCCCCGTGCCGCAGCGTGCCGGCAAGGGCCGCGGCGGTCGTCCCGGTGGACGTCCCGGCGGTGGCCGTGGCCCCGGTCCCGGCCCGCGCCGCTGAGCATGACCGCGCCGGAGCGCTTCCCGGCTTCCGATCAGGGCTCCACGGCAGCCCTGGCCGCCGGCGTGGCCGTGGCCGGTGTGAGTGTGCTGGCGGTGGTGGGCCCCCTGCTGGGGGTGTCGCCCTGGTTGATCGCCGTCGGTGCCGGCGGTGCCCTGGGGGCCCTCACCCTTGATGCCGCCCGCTTCGGTGGCCTGGGCGGGCACCTGCTGGCGGAAGCGCTGCCGGTGGGGCTGGGGCGGGCCCGTTTGCGGCGCATCGCCATCCATGAGGCCGGCCATGTGCTGCTGGCCCACGAGAACAACCTGCCGGTGCAGCAGGTGCTGGTGGGCAGCCTCGCCTGCTGGCGCCAGGGGCTGCGGGCCAATGGCAGCACCCAGCTGGAGCCTCCTGCCAGCGCCAAGCTGCCGCTCGACGACCTGCGCCGCTGGAGCCGTGTGCTGCAGGCCGGCATGGTGGCCGAAACCCTGATCTACGGCGCCTCCCGTGGCGGGGCCGACGACCGGGCCCTGCTCGGCCGGCTCTGGGGCCTCTCGGGCTATGACGTGACCACCGCCCAGAACGAGCAGCGCCGTGCCCGCCGTGAGGTGGAGCAATGGCTGCGCCAGCGACGCCCGGATCTGGAGCAGCGGGCCGAGCAGCTGCTGGCAGCCCGCGGATGAGCCCTCCGGACGCCGGCGCTGGGGTGGCGGCCGGCCTGGCCGTGGTGGACTGCCCCACCGGCCTGGCCGGCAACATGCTGCTGGGGGCCCTGTTCGATCTGGGCCTGCCTGAGGCCGTGGTGGAGGCCCCCCTGGCGGCCCTGGGCCTGGCCGGGACCTACCGCCTGGTGCTCGAGGAGCGGCGCAGTGGGGGCCTGCGGGGCCTGCACCTGGCCGTGCACGGATTGGAGCCGGAGCCTGATCACCGCCACTGGGGCGACCTGCAGCAGCAGATCGCGGCGGCGCCGCTGGAGCCGGCGCTGCAACGGCAGGTGCTGGCGGTGTTCGGCCTGCTGGCGGAGGCCGAGGCGGCGGTGCATGGCCATGCCCCTCAGCAGGTGCACTTCCACGAGGTGGGGGCGATCGATGCCCTGGTGGATGTGGTGGGTGTCTGCGCCGGGCTGCGCCACTTCGGCGTGCAGCAGCTGGTGTGCACGGTGCCCCCGGCCGGCCATGGCAGCGTGCAGACCGCCCACGGCCGCCTGCCCGTTCCCACCCCGGCGGTGCTCGAGCTGGCCCGGCGCCGTGGCGTGCCGCTGGCATCCTCGGCGGAGTTCCCCGCCGCTGAGCTCACCACCCCCACCGGCCTGGCGCTGATGGCCGTGCTGGCCGAGCGCTTCGGGCTGCCACCGGCCTATCGCCCCCAGGCGGTGGGCGTGGGCCTGGGCAGCCGCAGCCTGGATCGCCCCAACCTGCTACGGCTGGTGCTGGCCGAACCGCTGGCCGCCCCGGCCGCCCATGCTGCGGCCGCGCCGAGCCAGCCCCTGCTGCAGACCGTGCTGCAGCAGCAGGCCCAGATCGATGACGCCACCCCCGAAGACCTGGCCTTCCTGGTGGAGGAGCTGCGCGCCGCCGGGGCCCTGGAGGTCTTCAGCCAGCCGATTCAGATGAAGAAGGGGCGGCCGGGCAGCCTGATCACCGTGCTGGCAGCGCCGGAGCTGGCGGACCCCCTGCGCCAGGTGTGGTGGCGGCTGGGCAGCAGCCTCGGGGTGCGTGAGCAGTTGCAGCAGCGCTGGGTCCTGCCGCGCGACATCCTGCAGCTGGACACGCCCTGGGGACCCGTGCGGATCAAGCGCAGTCGCCGCCCCGATGGCACCCTGCTGTGCAAACCCGAGATGGACGATCTGGTGGAGCTGGCCCGCCGTCATGCCCTGCCGCCGGCTGAGCTGCGCCGGGCGGTGCTGGCCCTGCTGGAGGCGCAGCCATGAGCCGCTGGCTCGAGCGGCTGCCGCGCCTCAGCCTGCCCCGCCTCAACCTGCCCGGTGGAGCCCGGCTGTGGGTGAGCCTGGCCAGTGCCGGTTTCCTGCTGGCGGCCCTGGCGGGCAACGTGCAGCAGCTGCTGCAGCTGAGCCTCGACGGCCAGGGCTGGCTCTGGCTGCTGCTCGGTGTGGGCCTCAGCCTGCTGAGCCTGCTGGCCAACGGCCTGGCCTGGGGGGCGTGCCTGCGTTGGCTGGGCCATCGGCCCCGCTGGGCGCTGGTGGTGGCGCTGTTCCTGGCGTCCAACCTGCGCAAGTACCTCCCCGGTGGCGTCTGGCACCTGCTGGCCCGCGTGCGGGCGCTGCGGACGGACGACGGGCCGCTGGAGCAGGCCCTGGCCACGCCCCAGGCCCTGGTGGCGGTGTTGCTCGACCCGCTGCTGATGGCGGTGGCCGCCCTGGCCCTGGTGCCGTTCGGCGGTTGGCAGGCCGGCCTGGGGCTGCTCTGCCCGCTGGCGTTGCTGGTGTTGCTGCCCCACTGGCTCAATCCCCTGATGGAGCGGTTGGAGCGCCAGCGGGCCCGTCAGCTGGCGGGGCGCGGCCTGCTGGAGCGCGAGGGCGCTGAGAGCGCGGCAGGCAGCCTGCAGCTGCCCGGCTACCCCTGGCCGCCCCTGCTGGCCGAGCTGGGCTTCGTGCTGTTGCGCTTTGCCGGCTTCGCCTGCTGCGTGCAGGCCTTTGATCTCTCCTTCGCCCTGGGTTGGGGCGGCTGGCTGGCCGGTTTCGCCCTGGCCTGGACCGCGGGCCTGGTGGTGCCCGGCGCCCCGGGTGGCCTCGGGGTGTTTGAGGCGGTGCTGATCCTGCGCCTCGCCTTCGCGGTGCCGGAGGCCCCCTTGCTGGCCGTGGCGATCAGTTACCGCCTGATCACCGCCCTGGCTGATCTGATCGCCGCTGGCACCGTTCAGCTGGATCAGACCCGCGCCGCGGCGTAGGCCTGCACGTGTTCCGCCAGGGTGGCCACCAGGCGCTGGCGGGCCTGGCGAGAACTCCATGCCATGGGGGGCGTGAGCAGCAGTTGGGCAGCGCCTGCAGCGATGCCAGCTCGGGCCCGGGCGGCTCGGTGGGCATCGGCCAGGGCCTCCAGCTCCACCAGGCCGAGGCTCAACGCATCAAGGGACACGGCCCGGGGCAGGCTCACTCTGTCCCTGGCCGCTCTTCGCAACAGGGCTTACTGTTGAGAACAACCCGGCGTCAGCCATGGCTGCAGCTCCAACCCCCAGGCTGCAGGCCGAGGCGCTGCGCAGCACCCTGCACGGCCGCGGCCAGCGCCTGACCCCTCAGCGCCAGCGGGTGCTGGCCCTGTTCGAGCGGATCGGCGAAGGCAGCCACCTCAGCGCCGAGGAGGTGCACCAGCGCCTGCTGGGCGCCGAGGAACGGGTGTCGCTGGCCACCGTGTACCGCACCCTGCGGCTGCTGAGCTCGATGGAGCTGCTGCGCGAGCTGGAGCTGCCGGAGGGCGGCCGCCGCTTTGAGCTGGCCAGCGACGACGACCACCGCGATCACCACCATCTGGTGTGTGTGCGCTGCGGCCACACCGAGGAATTCGAGAGCCAGGCCGTGCTCCAGGCCGGTGAAAGCGCCGCTGGCCTGCATGGCTTCCGCCTGCTGGCCTGCGTGCTCAACGTGCGAGCGCTCTGTCCGGCCTGTGCAGCCCGCGAGTCGCTCGCCGTCTGATCTCAGTTGCGCTCCAATCAGCGGCCGCGGTTCGCCCGCACCGGAACCAGGACCGGCTGCATCAGGCCGCCGCCCTCGTCGTCATCGTCGGAGCTGGCGGTGAGCCAGTAGGCCAGGCCGAACAGGGCGAGCACCGCGGCGAACAGAACGACGTCGGCCATGGCGTATCTGGCGAGTCGGCTCAGCGTAGCGGCGCTGACCAGGGGTGTTGTTGCATTCGCCACCGCCGCGATCGCCTGCGATCAGCGGAATCCCTTGCCGGCATCCTTGGCCACACAGGCCTGCAGCTGTTTGCGCAGGCGGGCATGGTCGAGCTGTTTGCCGATCAGCACCAGCTGATTGCGGCGCTCCTTGGGCGACGTCCAGTCGCTGTCGTCGATGGAAAAGCGCTTGCCGGCGAGATGGAACACATGGCGGCGCTCGCTCTCGTTGAACCAGAGAATCCCCTTGGCGCGGAACACGCCGGCGGGCAGCTGATTGTCGAGGAAGTTCTGGAACTTGCGCAGGGCGAAGGGGCCGTCGCTGCTGAAGGAGAGGGAGGTGAACCCTTCGATCGCCAGGTGATCGGCGTGCGCGTGCTCGTGCTCGTGCTCGTGCTCGTGGTCATGGCCGTGGCTGTGGCTGTGGCTGTGGCCATGACTGTGATCGTGCTCGCAGTGGCCGTGCTCGTGATCGCAGCTGCTGTGGTCGTGCCCGGCATGCTCCGCGTGGTCGTGGCCCTCCTCATGCACGCAGTGGCCGTGGTCGTGGTCGCAGGCGTCGTGGTCCTGCGCGGCGGCCACCTTGTCGCTCTCGAACAGGCCCACGCTCAGCAGCAGCGGCAGGCTCACTTCACCCTTCACCGAGCGCAGGATGCGGGCATCGGTCTTGATCTCGTGCAGGCGCTCCTCGACGGCCTGGAGACGCTCCTCGCTCACCAGGTCGCACTTGTTGAGCAGCAGGATGTCGCCGTAGACCACCTGGGCCCGCGCCACCTCGCCCTCGAGGATCTCCTCGGTGAAGTTCTCGGCGTCGATCAGGGTGATGATCGAATCGAGGCGGGTGGCCTCCCGCAGGTCACTGCCGAGGAAGGTCATCGCCACCGGCAGGGGATCGGCCAGGCCGGTGGTCTCCACCACCAGGTAATCCACCGGATCGGGGCGATCGAGGATGCGATACACCGCCTCCAGCAGCTCGCCGTTGATCGAGCAGCAGATGCAGCCGTTGCTCAACTCCACCATGTCCTCGCCGGTGGCGATGATCAGGTCGTTGTCGATGCCGATCTCGCCGAATTCGTTCACCAGCACGGCGGTCTTCACGCCCTGCTGATTGCTGAGGATGTGGTTGAGCAGGGTGGTCTTGCCCGCCCCCAGGAAGCCGGTAAGGATCGTCACCGGCAGGGGGGCCGGGCTGGTCACGCTGCTGCTCATGGAAGGCCGTCGGCGCCCGGACCAGGCTGAGCCCGGGCAGATGCGCCAAGTCTGATACCCCGGGGTCGGCGCTGCCGGCTGCCTCAGAAGCTGAAGCTGGTCTTGATCAGGCCGCCGAGCTGGCTGAAGCTCTGGCCCGCCGGGGTGTCGGCGCCGAGGGGACGGCTCAGATAGAAGAGCGCCGGGGTGATGGCGATGGCGTCCGTCACCTGCAGCTTGTACCACCACTCCCACACGACGTTGCCATCCCGCGGGGTGTCGCCGCCCTCCAGGCGGGTGGCGAAGGTGGGCTGGCCCACGGCCATGCCGAGGGCATTGCCGGCCAGGACGGCGTCCTGCCATTGCAGGCCCACACTCCACGACTGGCTGGTGCTCACCAGGCCGCGGCTGTCCACGTCGCTGCTGTAGGCGGTGCTGTTGAATCCCCAGCCGGCGCTGATCGAGGGGAGCCAGCCGCTCCTGGCCGGCTGCCAGTAGCCACTGAGGCCGAAGGCGGAGGTGAAGCCGGGGTTGCTGAAGCTCTCGAGGCTGAAGTTGGTGCCGTAGACGATCAGGTCGTTGCCGTTCTGGATGCCGGAGTAGACGGCGGCGATGCCCCACTGGTCGGCGCTGTAGCCGATCTGCACGGTGCCGGTGCCTGCGGCGCCATCGGTGGCGATGCCGCCCTGGTCTGGATCGCCAGCATCGCCATTGGCCGCCACGTAGTTGGCGCTGATGGCGAAGCCGTTCTTCTGCCACCACAGGCCGGCGCCGGCGCCGAGGTTCTTGTTGTAGGCCGCCGGTGCGCCGCCGAGGGTGAGCACATCCAGCACGGTCGCCGCCGGGTACACGCTGGGCCAGATCGCCAGCATGTCGTCCTGCCCCACGCGACCGCCCAGGGTGACGGTGAACTCACCCAGCGGCACCTGATAGAAGAGCCGATCGATCGCCAGCACATCCCCGCAATCGGTACCGGTTCCGCACTCCTCCTCGAAGGCGATCTCCAAGGTGGAGAGACTGCTCGGCCCGCCATCCAGGAAGCTGGTGCCGGCGAAGTTGCCGGCCCGCAGGTTGGTGCGCAGCAGATCCTTGCCGCTGAAGCTGGTGTCGAAGGTCAGCTGCAGGTCGTAGTTGAGGGTGGTGCCACCCACCGCCTGCCTGGCCTGGCGCCGCTGCTCCGAGGCGCTGCCGCTGAAGCCGTTGGCCCCGAGCACAACGGTGGCCAGGCCCGTGAGCTTGGTGGTGGTGGAGAAGCGGGTCGCCTCCAGCTCGCCCACCCGGGCCTCAAGTCCATCGACCCGGCCCTGCAGTACTGCCAGGTCCTTCTCGAACACCTGGAGCAGACGCGTGAGCTCCTCGCTGCGCTCACTGATCCGATCGAGGCAGGCGTTCAGCAGGGCGGCGGCCTCGTAGCGGCTGATGGCCTGACGGCCCAGCAGGGTGCCGTTCGGGTAGCCGGCCAGGCAGCCGTGGCGCTCGATCAGGTTGCTGAGCGCCTGGTAGGCCCAGTCGGTGGGTCGCACCTCGGAGAACTGGGTGATGCTGCTCACCTGCTCCTGGTCGCCGGCATAGCGTCTGACGCCGGCGCTGTTCAGATCGGCCGCTGAGGCGGCCAGCGGCGCCAGCAGGCTGAGGGCCATCGGCGCCAGGCCATGGCGGGGGAAGCGGACCATCACGGCCAGGGGTTGAACGAGGGGGGAGGGGTGCGGCGCCGCGGGCTCAGATCCCGGCCGCCAGCTGCTGGATCGCGCTGACGCTGAGCAGCGCGCGCTGGGGCGGTTGGCTGCTGGGGAAGGCCTTGAGCATGGCGGCGATCCGCGTGCGGGCCGGTTGCAGGCTGGCGCTGGCCGCCGGAGTGGCGGCGAGGGCCTGGCTCAGCAGGCGATCGGCCTGCAGCAGAAAGCCGCGGGCGTCCTGGTATTCGATCGTTTCACGGATCTCCGTGCCATCCACGGCCCCGTTGTATTCGCTGGCGGCGGTGAGGGCCAGCTGACGCACCACCGCCAGCACCAGCGCCGGCTGGCTGGCGAGGTTGGCGCTCAGCGTCTGGTTGGCGGCGGCAATGGCCTGGCGCGCCTGCGCCAGCTTCTGCGGGGTGGCGGTGGCGCCGGGATCGAGGCGCACCTGCTGGCGCAGGGCTTCCAGGCTGTCGCGGAAGGGGGGCAGCTGGCCCTGGGCGATCGCCGCTTCCAGGGCGCCGTAGAGCTCGTCCACCGGATGCCCCACGTGCGGTTCGGCCCCCTGGCTGTCACCGCGGTTGAGCAGCTCCTCGGCCACCAGCAGGTGGCCCTGCATCTGTGCCAGCACCGCCAGTTGATCCTCCAGGAGGGTCGCCGGCTCGGCCCCATGGCCGCCTTCGCCGCCCTCACCCCCTTCACCGCCCTCCGCCAGCTGACTGGGATCGGCGGGGTGCTGGTGCTGAGCCTGGGCCTGCGGAGCCTGCAGCAGCAGCGCGGCGCCGGCAGAGCCGGCCATGCCGAGGCTCAGAAACAACGCCACGGCGCGGGGGGGGCGGGACACTGTGGTGCGGCGGCTGGCTGCATTGTCCTGGCTGCGCTGCCGGCTGCTGCACTGCGATGGCACGGCGGGCGGTGACCAATGGCACAACTAAGCGGGCAGCACCTCCACGAAGCCCATGCAACCCCGCTCAGCGATCTGATCCTGATGGGGATGCAGCATGTAGCGCCCCGGGAAGGGATAGCGGCATTCCAGGATCCGGCGCTCGCCGATGCCCAGGGTCACCACATCGGCGAGCGTGCCACCGCCCGGTTCGCTGCCGGTGTCAACGATCCGGAATTCGTTGGCGTGGATGTGGAAGGTGAGCGGCCCCTCCAGCTCGGTCATGTTCAACAGATAGATCCGCACCAGGGCGTTCTGACGGATGCGGATCGGCTCGTGCATGTAGGCATCGGGGATGCCGTTGAAGGCGTAGAGCTCGTTGCGGCCATCGTTGTTCAGGTCGTAGCCGCCCATCACCAGCACCAGCTCGTCGGCGGGGGGGCGCGGTGTGGGTGGATCCACCACCAGCAGACCGAACAGGCCCTTGCCTACGTGGCGCGTCACCGGCGCGATGTGGCAGTGGTACGGGTAGAGACCGGCCCGGGGCAGATCGAACTCGTAGATCGCCGTACGGCCCTGGCGCACCGGTTCGATGCCATCCATGGCAGCGGGGTGCACGCCATGAAAATGCAGGCTGTGGGAGGTGCTGTCGCCGTTGCGGAACACCACCCGGATCCGCTCCCCCTGGCGGGCGCGCAGGGTGGGGCCGGGCACGCGGCCATCCAGGCTCCAGGCCTTGAAGCGCACATCACCCCCCAGGGGGATGGTGATGCTGCGGGCCTCCACATCGAACAGGCGCAGGCGCTGGCCGTTCGCGTCCACCAGCCGGCCGTGCTCGAAGCTGCGCAGGGTGTGGTGGGGATCAAAGGGCAGATCGCCCCGGGCCAGGTTGCCGTTGTGGCCGTGCGGCACCGGTGCAGCCATCGCCCGGGCGCGGCTGATCCAGCCCACTGCCACGCCCCCGGCCGCCAGCAGCCCGCCGGCACCGGCCTGCAGCAGCTGTCGGCGGCCCCAGGGCGGGGTGGGGGTGTGATCGATCGGCGGATGGTGGCGCAAGGGGGATTGGCGGCAGGGGCCGGGCCGGTGGCGTCACCGCGGCGCTGGTCGTGTTCTCAATGTGGCTGATCAGACTGCCTGCGTCGCCCTGCCGATCCGCCGATGCGCCTGCTGCTGGAACCGCTGCTGCAGCCGCCGGCGCTCGCGGAGCTGTGTGCCGCCCTGGCGGATCCCCAGGCGGCCTGGATCGATGGCGCCTCCACGGCCGGTTGGCATGCCCGTGGGCTCAAGCGCAACCACCAGCTCGATGGCGCCTCGCTGCTGCACCGGCAGCTGGCGGCACGGCTGGAGGCCACCCTGGCGGCCCATCCGCTGCTGCAGGCGGCCGCCTTCCCGCGTCGCATCCACAGCCTGCTCTTCAGCCGCAGTGGCGTGGGGGAGGGCTATGGCCGCCATGTGGATAACGCCTGGATGGCGGCCGGCCGCAGCGATCTCTCCTTCACGGTGTTCCTCAGCGAGCCGGAGGCCTACACCGGTGGTGATCTGGTGCTGGAAACCGCAAGCGGCGAGGAGGCGTTGCGCCTGCCAGCCGGCCATGCGGTGCTCTATCCCTCCACCCAGCTGCACCGGGTGGAGCCGGTCACGGCCGGCGAGCGGCTGGTGGCGGTGGGCTGGATTGAGAGCCGCATCCGTCATGCCGACCAGCGCGAGTTGCTGTTCGAGCTCGACACCGCCCGCCGCGCCCTGTTCGAGCGCCACGGCAAGGATGAGGTCTTTGATCTGATCAGCCGCAGCTACAGCAACCTGCTGCGCCGCTGGGACCGCTGACGCCAGGACCTCAGCGGATCGCCTGCCACCGGCTGATCAGCTCACGCTGGCCGGCCCTGTCGCAGCGGCCGCCGAGCTGATCGACGATCAGGCAGGTGTTGGCGGTGAGGGTGGTCATCAGGTCGCCAGGGGTGGATGCCGTTCCATCGCCCGGGGCCAGGCCATCGACCCGCAGGACCTGGGGGGCCACGGGCACGCCGCTCAGCGCACTGATGCGTTGCAGGGCGCGGCTGGGGGGCCAGGTTTCGCTGAACAGGGCCGGTACCTGGTCCTGCCGCAGGCGCATCACGGCAGCGGTCAGCGCCTGGGGCCGCAGGCTCTCGCTGGCGCTGTGCGCATCCACCACGGCCAGTTCCTGCAGGCCATAGGCCCGGCTCAGGCTGGCCAGGGCCCGGTGGCCCATGGCCAGGGTGCGGCGGCCGGGCTGGGCGGGCAGGCTGGCGAACTGGCTGCGGTTCCAGCGGTCCAGGGCGTTGAGGCTGTCGGCCATGGCCGCGGCACGCCGGGCGATGGGGGTGGCCGCCGCCGGCCGCAGGCGTTGCAGCTCACGGCTCAGCACGGCCACCATCGCGGCGGCCTGGGCGGGGTCGTGCCACACGTGCGGGTCCCGACCGTCATGGCCGTGCTCCAATGCAGGGCTGTCTGGCACGGCCCGTTCGGCAACCGCCACCGCTGCTCCAGCGGGGAGGTGCTCGAGGGCCGGGGTGAGGCCGTAGCCGTTGATCAGCACCAGGCGGGCCTGGCGTACCGCACGGCTCTGGCTGGGGCTGAGCTGGACCTGGTGGGGATCGTCGTTCGGCTCCAGCAGGCACTCCACGCGTAGATCCGCGGCCGTCAGCCGGCGGGTGAGGTCGCAGAGGACGCCATCGGCGGCGATCACCTCCACCGCCGGTGGGGCGCTGCAGGCACCCAGCAGCACAAGGCCGAGCGCTGCAACGCCCGCCCGCGGCGGTAGCCCTCGGCGCGCATCAGGCAGTGGACGCACAGCGGGCGGCACAGCCAGCGCCTGCAGACGATCACAGAATGATAACGGTTCTCATGGTTGCGGTCTCGTTAGGGTTGCCGGGTCGGACAGGCGCTCGGGCGAGGCGGTCGTGGTGCTGGACGTGCGCGAGCTGCGGGTGGTCCGCGCCGGTGAGGCGGCCCTCGATGGGGTGAGCTTTCAGCTGTCCCCCGGCAGCCTGACGGCGCTGGTGGGCCCCAACGGTGCCGGCAAGAGCACGTTGCTGCAGGCGATCGCCGGCCAGCTGCCGATCCAGGCGGGATCGATCCGGCTCGATGGCCAGCCCCTCACGCCGGCCCTGGCCCGCCGCCAGCTGGCCCTGATGCCCCAGCGCGGCGAGATCGCCTGGCACTTCCCGATCACGGTGCGGGAGCTGGTGGGCCTCGGGCGGATGGCGGCGCGGCGTCCGGGCTGCTGCGATGTGGAGGCGGCCCTGCAACGCGTGGGCCTCTCCGGCCTGGCGGAACGCCGCCTGGATGCCCTCTCGGGTGGCCAGCAGCAACGCGCCCTGCTGGCCCGCACCCTGGTGCAGCCCGCTGGTTTGCTGCTGCTGGATGAACCCTGCGCCGCGATCGATCCGCCTTCCCGCAGCCAGCTGCTGCGGGTGATGGGCCAGCTGCGCGATGCCGGCCTCACCCTGCTGGTGAGCAGCCACGACTGGGGCCGCGACCTTGATGCCTATGACCGGGTGCTGGTGCTCGATCGCCAGCTGCTGGCCGATGGCACCCCCCAGGCGGTGCGCCACGCCCTCGGCGATCTGCGTGTGGGCAACCACTGCTGCGGCTGATGCAGGGGCTGATTCAGGCCCGGCGCTGCTGGCAGGCCTGACACAGCCCAAAGAATTCCAGGGTGTGGAACAGCAGCTGGAAGCCACCGGTCTGGCCGGCGGGCAGGTGCAGCGCGTGCATCGGGCAGTGGTCGAGCGGCTGGGTGCTGCCGCAGTCCACGCAGGTGAGATGGTGCTCGTCGCGCTCCACCGGAGCGAACAGGGCTTCGCCACTGGGCAGGTGACGGCAGCGGATCAGGCCCCGCTGCTGCAGCTGCCGCAGGTGCCGGTACACCGTGGCCAGACCCATCGGCTGGCGGCCCTGGCGCAGCCTGGCGTGCAGCTCCTGGCCGCTCAGCTCACACTCGGCCAGCTGCAGCTGCGCCAGCAGCAGCTGCTGGCGATCGCTCGGGGCGGCAACCTGGGGAGACATGACCAGGCCGGGAAGCGGTTCCCCTGATCCTATGGAGAGCCTCCGGTGGCTGCTGCCGCTGCTGCTGGCCCTGCTGATCGGTGCCACGGCCCCCGTGGCAGGCACGCTGCTGCTGGTGCAACGCCGGCTGTTTCTGGCCAACCTGGTGTCCCACGCCGTGCTGCCGGGGCTGGCCCTGGCGGTGGCCCTGCGCATCGATCCGGGGATCGGTGGTGTGGTCAGCGGCGTGGCCGGCGCCTTGCTGGCGGAGCGGCTCAGCCGCGCGGAGCGGCCCGGTGATCCCGCTGATGAGGCGGTGATCAACACCGTGCTCGCGGCGTTCCTCGGCCTGGGGGTGCTGCTGATTCCCCTGCTCGGCATCCGCGTCAACCTGGAGGCGGTGCTGTTCGGCGACCTGCTGGCGGCTGGTCCCCAGGACCTGCTGCGCAGCCTGCTGGCCCTGCTGGTGCTGGTGGCCCTGCTGTTGTGGCGCTATCGCGATTACGTGTACCTCGGCGTGGACCCGCTCGGTGCCGCCAGCGCCGGTCTGCCGGTGCGGCGGTTGCGCCTGCTCCTCACCCTGGTCACCGCCTTCACCGTGGTGAGTGCGATGACGGCCGTGGGCGTGGTGCTGGTGATCGCCCTGATGGGGGCTCCGGCCCTGCTGGCCCTGCGGGGCGCCACCAGCCTGCGCCAGAGCCTCCGGCGCGCGGCGTTGATCGGCATGGCCCTGGCGGCCGGTGGTTATGGCCTGGCCGTTCAGCCCGCCATCAACCTGCCGCCCGGCCCCCTGATCGGGGTGCTGTGCCTGCTGGTGCTGCCCTTCAGCCTGCCTGGCGCTGAGCGTTCCGCCCGGGCCTAGGGGCTGGTCTGCAGGGCCCTTGGGGATCCGCCGATGGCGCCGATCGTCTGCGGCGTGGGATCCACCGGGATGTCGCGCAGCAGGTTGCTGAGCAGTTCGGGGCGGTTGGTTTCGAAGTGGAGGTGTGGACCGCTGCTCCAGATGCCGGTGTTGCCGCAGAGGCCGATCACGTCACCCCGCTGGATCGGGCCGCTGGCCGCGGCGTTCTGCAGGTGGCTGTAGCTGGTGGTGAGGCCGTCGCTGCCGTTCAGCACCACCGTGATGCCGTGGGTGTAGCTGCGCTCCACACGGCCCTGTCCATCGTGGGCAGCCCGCACCGGAGTGCCCACCGCACAGGCGATGTCGATGGCGGGATGGCCGGGGCGAACCCCCTGGGTGGTCACCCCAGGCATCGGGTGGAGCAGCTGCAGGGCCGGCAGCAACAGGGCAACGGGCAACAGAGCATCCGCAAAAGTGGAAGCAAAGCTTAAGTTGCGACCGCCTGGACTTGGGGTGGGAGTAAGTCGCTCAGGTCAGAACCACTCCTGAACGGCCTGCTCCTTGGTGTTGACGCGCGCCTCGGGGGTGCTGCGCTCAAAGTCCAGGGTGATCGAGCGCTCCTGTTCGCCATCGGCGGCCACGGCCTTGATCGCGTAGGTCTGCTGCCCGTCGGGGAAGGGCACGTGCACGCGGAAGCCGCCGTCCTGATCGAGGGGCACCACCTGCTCGCCGATGGTGAGGGTGGCGGTGGGCTCGGTGGCGCCGTAGACGATTAGCTCCGCATCCGCCACCAGCCAGAAGGAGCGGCTTCGCACCAGGCCGCTGCCCGAATCACTGCGGCCGCTTGCCCACAGGCCGGCGCCGGAATCGTTGAGGCCGCTCTCCAGGCCGAAGGTGTCCTCGTGCAGGGCTTCCGATCCCACCCGGCGCAGGCGTGGGGATGACACGGTGGCCATTTGGTACAGGCGTTCGTGCTGCACGCCGCCGGCGCTGATCGGCTGGGCCGTGGCCATCACCGGCGTCTCGAGTGAGAACGGCACGAAGGCATCGGCGATCGTGGCGCTCGGTTCGAGTTCGGGGATGCGGGCCACGGCGGAGAAGGCCAGGGAGAACCAGCCGCCACCCGGCAGGCGATAGCCCAGTTCCACCCGGTAGTCGCGGCCCGCCAGTGGCACCGGCAGGAACCATTCGCTGGCGTGGGCATCCACCACCAGCTCCTGCAGGGCATGGGGCTGGGCCGACGGATTCAGCAGGCCGGTCACATCGGCCACACGCAGGCAGAGGCTGCCGGCACCCGCGGCCTGGGCCCGCTGGCGATCGGCGGGGGCGATGCTCCAGAAGCAGTAGGCCCACTGGGGATCGCGGGGCAGGAACACCACTTCGGTGTGGGTCACCGGAGCCGGTGTCGCCGGGGTTCCGGCACTGGAGGCTTGGCTGGCGGTGAAGGTCTCGCTCGAGCCTGTGCTGGCGACCTCGTTGGCCTGGCTGGCCGGTGCAGGGTTGCCACTGAACGGATTCAGCTTGCGCAGCCAATCGAAGGGTCGTTGGGATTGGGTCATGACGCCTCTCCGCGATGCTGCGCAAACTTCCGCAATCAATCCTCAGGGCAGCCCGGCGTCGGCGGTTGGCTCTGTCAGCGGATGGGCACCGGCGTGATCCCGGTTAAACCCTGAACCACGCCGGCAGGCCCTCGTAGCAGGCCGCGTTCTTGGCGTTTTCGCGGGCTTCCACCTTCCAGCAGCAGCTGCGCCCGCCCTCGCGACCCTGCAGCAGCGTGTTGGCCCACTCCCACACCAGCCGGGCACTGCTCTCCATGCCCACGTTGTCCATCACCCGCAGATCGAGGGCCCCCTGGTTGTGCAGGGCCCGCCACTGCTCCAGCAGCGGGTCGTCGGCGTTCACCAGAAAGGTGTGGTCGAACTGCTCGGCCAGCTGGGCCTCCAGGGCACCAAGGCTGGAGAAATCCACCACGAAGCCGTTGGCATCGAGCGCCTGGGCCTGAAACCACAGGGTGAAGCTGCGGCTGTAGCCGTGCACGAAGCGGCAGTGCCCCGGATGGCGCCACTGGCGGTGGCAGCACGGATAGCCGCTGAAGGTCTTCGAGCAGGTGAAGGCGGCGGTCATGCCCGGCGGTGGAGGCTTGGGTGCGTGCTGAGGTGTGGTTGGGGGAGCGTGCTGGAGGAGGATCGAAGCAGCAGGCTGTTGGGCCCTTGCAGGCATCCTTTCACCCGCCGGATCCGGCGACGCTCCGCTTCAACGAGGCCGGTCTGATCCCGGCGGTGGCCCAGGACTGGCTGGATGGCGCCGTGCTGATGGTGGCCTGGATGAACCGCGAGGCCCTGGAGCGCACCCTGGCCAGCGGAGAGGTGCATTACTGGAGCCGGTCCCGCCAGGAGCTCTGGCACAAGGGGGCCACCAGCGGTCACACCCAGGCCGTGCGAGGCATCCGCTACGACTGTGATGCCGATGTGCTGCTGCTCACGATCGAGCAGAAGGGTGATGTGGCTTGCCACACCGGGGCCCGCAGCTGCTTCTACGACGCGGGTCCGGTCCCCAGTGCCGGTGGAGCGGGGGCCGCGCCGCCGCCGGCGGATGTGTGCAGTGAACTGATGCGGGTGATCGAGGGGCGTCGCGACCGGCCTGAGCCCGGCAGTTACACCAACAAGTTGTTCGAGGGCGGCGACAACCGCATCCTCAAGAAGATCGGCGAGGAGAGCGCCGAGTTCGTGATGGCCTGCAAGGACGGCGACGCCGATGAGATCGCCGGTGAGGCGGCGGACATCGTCTTCCATCTGCAGGTGGCCCTGGCCCACCACGGTGTCAGCTGGCGCCGGGTGCAGCAGGTGCTGGCGGACCGCCGCGGGGCTCCCCGCCGCGATTGAGCCCGGGCTCGGCGCTGCCCGTGGCCCGCACCGGCAGCCCATGGCGCAGGCCCGGCAGGTTGGTGCGGATCACCAGGCTGCCCGGTTCCAGCCCGGCCAGCACGGGGTAGTGGCTGCCCTGCAGGGGCCCCAGGCGCACGGAGCGTTGCAGGGCCACCGGCGTGGAGGGCGGCAGCTGGCGCAGGCGATCCAGGGGGGCCTGGCCGGGATCCCGGCGCAGGTCCGCCAGGGTGCCCTGCACGAACACGAAGGCCTGGCCCGATTGCCGGCTCACGGCGCTGAACGGCACGGCCGGTCGCTGCGCCTCCGCCAGCACCACCCGGGTGCGCAGCCGCTGGCCATTGCGCAGTTGGCCCGAGGGATTGGCGATCGGTGCCTTGGCCAGCAGGGTCTGGCTGGAGGGGCTGATGGCCGGATCGAGGGAGACCAACCGGCCGCTCGCCAGCGGCGCCTCCTCACCGCTGCGGCGCAGCTCCACCCGCTGCCCCGGTCGCACCCGTTCGGCCCGGTTGGCTGGAATGTCGATGCGGGCCAGCAGGCGCTGGTTGCGGATGATGCGGCTGAAGGGCATGCCGGCCTGCAGCACGTCGCCCGCTTTGATCGTCAGGTCGCCAAGCACCCCGTCGATCGGTGCCCGCACGTCCTTGTAGGCCAGGTCGGCCAGGCGGGCGCGCAGCTCCTCGCGGGAGGCGATCGCCGCCGCCCGGTATTCATCGCGTTGCAGGGCCGTGGCCGCCCCCTGGCGCACCAGCAGCTGGAAGCGCTCATCGTTGGTGCGGTCGCGTTCGGCCCTGGCCCGCAGGGCGGCCACCTCGGCGCGCAGCTGGGCCTGATCCAGCACCAGCAGCAGCTGGCCCGCCCGCACCGTCTGGCCGCTGCGCACCAGCAGCCGCTGCACCCGCCCGCCGGCCTGGGCGGCCAGCTCGATCTCCTCGCTGGCCTCGAGGGTGCTCACGGTTTCAAGGGTGTCGCGGAAGGAACGCTCCTGCAGGGGCTCCACCTGCACGGGCAGGGGCGGCTGACGATCCGGGGGGCTGCCGCAGGCGATCAGGCCACCGGCCAGACCGGCGGCCAGGGCCAGGGTGCTGATCCGCTGGTGGTGCAGGGACCGCAGCGCGGCGGTCGAGCGAGCCAAGGGCAGGCGAGCCAAGGGCAGGGGGTGGTGCATCAGCGCCCATGCTGGCGGCGCCGGCCCAGCTCCCAGCCCTTGATGGTCCGGTAGGCCGAGGGCACCACGAACAGGCTGAGCAGGGTCGACACCAGCAGGCCGCTGAACACCACCGTGCCGATGCTGACGCGGCTGCTGGCGCTGGTGCCGCTGGCCAGCAGCAGCGGCAGGAAGCCAGCCAGGGAGGAGGCGGCCGTGAGCAGGATCGGCCGCAGGCGGCTGAGGGCGGCGCTGCGGATGGCGGCGTCGAGCTCGAGGCCCTCCTTCAGGCGCTGGTTGGCGAATTCCACGATCAGGATGCCGTTCTTGGCCGCCAGGGCCACCAGTACCAGCAGGCCCATCTGGCCGTAGATGTCGAGCGGCAGGCCGCGCACAGCCAGGCCTCCCACCGCTCCCAGCAGGGCCAGGGGCACCGTGATCAGGATCACCAGGGGATCGAGCAGGTGTTCGTAGAGGGCCGCCAGCACCAGGCCCATCACCAGCACCGCCAGCAGGAACACCCGCACGCTGCCGCCGGCGGCCCGGCTTTCCTCGCGGGCCAGGCCGGCCCACTCCAGGGCCGTGCTGCCGCTGAAGCGCTGGGCGTGGACCTGCTCGAGCGTCTGCATCGCCTGGCCGCTGCTCACCCCCGCCGCCGGCAGGGCGCGGATGGCGATCGAGCGCACCAGCCGGGTGTGGTTGATCGTGCTGGGGCCGCTGCCTGGTTCCAGGCGCAGGAGCTGGGCCAGGGGAATCAGCTGGCCGCTGCGGCTGCGCACCTGCAGGGCCAGCACATCGGAGGCGTCGCCGCGGCCGTTGCCGTCGAGCTGCACGATCACGCGCCGCACCTGATCACCCGCGAAGCTGTCGTTCACGTAGCTGCTGCCGAAGCTCGCCCCGAGCGTGGAGACCACGCTGCTGAGATCCACACCGAGGGCCGCCATCTGCAGGCGGTCCGGTTCGAGCCGCAGCAGCGGACCACTGGCGCTGAAGCGGGTCGAGACCCGCTCGAATCGGCCGCTGGCCGTGGCGGCGCGGATGAAGCCGCGGGCCTGCTGTTCGAACTGCTGGATGCTCAGCTGACCGTTGCTGGTGTCGAGCAGCTCCAGCTCCAGGCCACCCTCGCTGCCGAAGCCGCGCACGCTCGGCGCCACGCTCAGCTGCACAGCGGCATCCGGGATGCGCTGCCGCAGTTGGGTGTTGAGCCGCTGGGCCACCGCCTGGGTGCTGTTGCGGCCGCCGCCCCGCTCGGCGTAGGGCTTCAGCCGCAGAAAGAAGCTGCCCTTGTTGGCACTGCTGTCGCCGAAGGAGCGGCCGGCGTAGAAGTTGCCGCTCGCCAGGGCCGGTTCGGCGGCGGCGATCGCCAGCACCCGCTCCATCACCGCCTGGGTGCGGGGCAGGGCCATGCCCTCGGGCAGGATCACCACCCCGCGCAGCTGGCCGTTGTCCTCCTGGGGCAGGAAGGCGGTGGGGCGCAGGCTGAGCCCGGTGGCGGTGAGCACCAGGCCCAGGGCAAGGGCCAGCAGCACCTGGCCGCGGCGGCGCAGGCTGGCCTCCAACCAGCGGCCATAGGGCCGCTCCAGGCTCTCCAGCCAGCGGCGGCTGGGGTCGATCCAGCGCTGCAGCCAGGCCGGTTCCCGCTGCTCGGCATGCAGGATCCGGCTGGCGGCCACCGGGGTGAAGCTCAGGGCATTCAGGGTGGAGATCAGGATCGCCGCCCCGATCGTGATCGCGATCGGGGCGTAGAGACGCCCGAGGCTGCCCTCCAGGCTGAGCACCGGCAGGAACACCACCACCAGCACCAGGGAGGTGGCCACCACGGCGCCCCCCAGCTCGGCCATGGCCGCTCGGGCCGCCGCCAGCGGCGGGCTGCCGTTCTCGAGGCGGCGGCCGATGTCCTCGCTCACCACGATGGCGTCATCCACCACCAGGCCCGAGGCCAGCACCATGCCGAACAGGCTGAGGGTGTTGAGCGACGTGCCGCTGAGCTGCAGCAGGGTGACCGACCCCAGCAGCGATACCGGCACCGCCAGGGCGCTGATCAGGGCCAGACGGCTGTTGCCCAGCCCCAGCAGCAGCACCACGAACACCAGCAGCACCGCATCCCGCAGGCTGCCCACCGCTTCGGCGATGCTGTCGCGCACCGTGTCGGCTTCGTTGACGATGCGCTGCAGCACGATCCCAGGCGGGAAGCTGGGTTGCAGCTCGGCGATCGCCGCCTCGATCCCTCGGCTCACCTCCAGGGCATTGCTGCCGTCGCGCTGGTAGAGGGCCAGGGCCATGCTGGGGCGACCGTTTAGGTCGCGGGCGATCGTGTCGTAGCTCTCGCTGCCGAGGCTGACACGGCCGATGTCGCGCAGCAGCACCACGCCGCCATCGGGACCGCGGCCCACCACCAGCTCCTCCAGCTCGGCCGGGCTGCGCAGCCGCCCCTCCATCTGCAGCGGCAGGCTGGTGACCTGATCGGCCGGCACCGGCGCCTCTCCGGTCTGCCCCAGGGCCGCCAGCACGTTCTGGGCCTCGAGGGCCTGGCGCACGTCGTCGATCGTGAGTTGGCGCTCCAGCAGGGCGGTGGGATCCAGCCAGAGACGGAAGGCCAGCGGGCTGCCGCCGAACAGGCTGACGCTGTCGACCCCCTCCACCCGCTGCAGCCGCTCCTTCACCACCTGGTTCACCCAGCCGCTGAGGAAGGTGTCGCTGTAGCGGTTGTCCTCGGCGCTGAAGCTGAGCACCAGCAGCAGGTCGTCGGAGCTGCGCCGCACCTGCAGGCCCAGCCGGGCCACGGCCGCCGGCAGCTGGCGCAGCACCTGGTTGGCCTCGTTCTGGGCGTTGATCTGGTGGATCTGCGGATCGCCGCCCGTGAAGCTCAGGCTGATCGTGCTGCCATTGGCGCTGCTGCTGGAACGGATGCTCTCCAGGCGCTCCAGGCCGTTGAGCTGCTTCTCCAGCAGGGCGGTGACCCCCTGCTCCACCACCTCCGGACCGCCGCCGGGGTACGTGCTGCGCACGCTGATGCGGCTGGGGGCAATCGGTGGCAGGTTCTCCACCTGCAGGTTCGCCAGGCTGAGGCCGCCGAGCAGCAGCAGCAGCAGGCTCATCACCAGGCTGAATACGGGCCGCCGCAGGAACGGATCGGAGAGGGTGCGGCGCGGCGGGCGCTTCGGGCCTGGGCTGCTCATCGGTCGGCACCTGCGGCTGGAACGGACAGCAGCTCCTGCCGCAACCCCGGTTGGTTCTGCAGCCACTGCAGCGTGGCCCGGTCGCGCGGGCTCAGCTGCAGCACCGGTTGTGGACCGGCGTGGACAGCCATGGCGTCGCCGGCCTGATCGCTGTGGCCCCAGAGGCCGAAGGCATGCCCCAGTTCATGCAGGGCGGTGGCCTGGATCGCCGGTTCCGCCTGGCCGGGACTGATCAGCAGATCAATCCGCGGCTCCAGCTGCCAGCGGCCCTGGCGCTGCACCGCCAGCAGCTGCAGCAGGGCACGGCCATGGCTGGCCCGGTTGTTCTGCAGGGGCGGTCGCCGGCGCTGTACCAGCACCTGGGCCTGGGCGGGGTCTGTCACGCTGACGATCGGCAGGTGCTGCTGCCAGGTGCGCAGGGCGCCGCTGACGGCACGCCACCAGCGTTCCTCCCAGATCGCCTGCGGGCCACTGGCCTGCACCGGCTCCACCCACACGCACCACAGGCCGCGAACCGGCCAGCCCGCCGGCGTGGGGCGCAGCCGCTGGCGGTAGTCCTGGCGGCCCAGGGTTGTGGACGCCTGGAGCTCCGCCGCTTCGCTGGCCTGGGGGGATGGGGCCACCCAGGGCTGCGATGCCTGGGCTGACGGACAGCTCGCCTGCGGCACCGGGGGAAGGGGCGGTGTGCTCAGGGGGGCCATCGGCGCAGTCTGCCGGCATCGCCGGCGCACCGCTGCTGTTCAGACCGTTGCTGTTCAGACCGCCGCTCAGACCGCCGCGGGTAGACCCACGCCGCGCGCCATCAGGGTGGCGAGCAGGGGGATCAGGGCGAAGCCGGCCAGTTCGATGTTCAGGATCCAGGCCAGGCGCTGGGCCAGGGCCTCACTCACCTGGGGCAGCTCCCCCTTGCGCAGCGGGATCGCCCAGAGGATGTAGGTGATCGTTGGATACAGCGACAGGCCACCCACCCCTAGATAGATCCCCACCTTCCACCAGAACAGTGGGTTTTCGGTGTAGAAGGCGCTGCCCTGGCCGAAATGCACCACCCGCAGGATGCCGCTCACCAGCAGAGCCAGGGCGGCCAGGCCATACACCACATCGGTGATCACCATCAAGGTGGCGTCCTGCCGGTTCGGATTGGGACGGATCAGGCGCCGCTCGAGCACCAGGGCCCCGAAGCAGAGCATGAAGCTCAGGTAGTGCACGTAGGCCACCCCGGCGCGGGGCAGCACATCGGCAGGCAGGGCTGCGAAGGGGGACATCTGCTCGGCTCAGTCGAGGTGTGACCGTAGCGGGCAGGGGTGGCTGGATGCGGTCGCCAGGGAACGAAAGCGAAGACAAGCTGCGATTCAGGCCTGAATCTGTACTTGCAAAGCAAACGCGAACTTGCGAAGCAAGTTGGAAACCTGGAAGCCTTTCCGCTGCTTTCCTTCTGGAGCGAAAAAGCTTCTAGGTTCAAATCAGTGGAACTTGCGGATCATGGCCAGCTCGCTGAGCGCATTCCTTGGGGAAATCGGCAGGCACCAGTTGCTCACGCCCGAGCAGGAGCTGATGCTTGGCCGCAAGGTGCAAGCGATGGTGGCCTTGCAGGAGCGCTGCACCAGATCTGGTGGTGTGGGTGAGGCCTGTGTCTATGACGACCTGGAAAAGCGCACCATGCGTGTGGGCGAACGGGCCAAGGATCAGATGATCACTGCCAATCTGCGCCTGGTGGTGAATCTGGCCAAGCGTTATCAGGGCAAGGGGCTGGACCTGTTGGATCTGATCCAGGAAGGCACTCTCGGGCTCACCCGTGCCGTGGAGAAATACGATCCCACCCGGGGCCACCGCTTCAGCACCTACGCCTACTGGTGGATCCGTCAGGGATTGAATCGAGCCCTCTCCACCCAGAGCCGCACCATTCGCATTCCGGTGAATGTGAATGAAAAGCTCACGCGCCTGCGTGCGGCCAAGGCACGCCTGCTGCAGCGCAACGGACTGCTGCCCAGCGCCGGTCAGCTGGCGCAGTGCCTGGAGCTGCCGCTGGAGGAAGTGGAGGATCTGCTGGGTTGCGAACTGCGCAGCGTCACGGTGAGTCTGCAGGGGGTGGTGAAGTCGAAATCCGATCCCACCGAGTTGGTGGATGTGCTGCCCAGTGAGGACATGCCGCCGATGGAGCGTTGTGAACTGGCTGAGCGGAATGCGGCAGTGTGGACATTGCTTGACCAGTCCAATCTCACCCCGAAGGAGCGCACGGTGGTGATGCTGCGTTTCGGCCTGGATGGCAGCAACGAATGGCGCACCCTGGCTGAGGTGGCGCGTCTGCTCGGTTGCAGCCGCGAATACTGCCGTCAGGTGGTGCAGCGCGCCCTGCGCAAGTTGCGCAAGGCCGGCATTCAGAGCGGCCTGGTGGAGGTGGGCTGAGCGCCGCGCGGCGACCTCAGGGGAGGGGGTCGGTCGTTGCGCCCTACGGGGCGGCAACCACCCCTGGGGAGCCCTTGGAGCGTTCGTCGGCCAACTCCACAATGGAGGGATCGTTGCTAGTGGGATTGCCCATGGCCACCGATCACGCCAGCTCCGGCCCCGCTGACCCGGTGGAGGCCCAGGTGCTTGGCAGCACCGAGGTGGATGAGGGTGCCCTGCGCCGGCTGCTGCGCCGTGCCGGGCGAACCCTGGCCCGCCCGGCGATCGAATGCCTGGAGCTGCTGCTCGATGCCAACACCCCGCCACAGGTGCGCATCACGATGCTCGCGGCGCTCACCTACCTGCTGGTGCCGGTGGATCTGATCCCTGATTTCATCCCGGCCGCTGGGTTCAGCGACGACCTCGTGGCCCTGACGGCCCTGCTGGGGTTGTGCTCCACGCACATCAGCGAGGAGATCCGTATCCGCGCCCAGCGCAAACTGGATCGCTGGTTCCCCCTCGGGCGCTGATGGCCACGCTCACCACCGAGCAACTCGACGACCTGCAGGCCTTCCTCAAGGATTGGCTGCGCCACAGCGGCCGCACCCAGGCCGACCTGCGGCGTGCCCTGCGGGCCAGCTCGATCCGCATGCCGGTGCTGCTGGAGGAGCTGGCAGCGATCCATCGCCGCGAGGGCCTGGTGGGGTTGGCCGAGCGTCTGTGCGCGATCGAGACCCTCTGGCAGGGCGAAGACCAGGGCGATGGCGATGAGCCGGCCCTGCCGCCGGATCTGCTGGATTCCTTCGGCCAGCTGGATCTGTTGCTGCAGGAGATCCGCCTCGATGCCGATGCGAGCTGACGCGCACGGTCGGCAGGCGTCAGAGTGGGTGCCCGTTCCCCCGCTGCCATGACGTCCCTTCGCCCCTGTGCTCCGGTGGTGGCCCTGGCCCTGGCCGCCGGTGCCACCCTGCTGGCTCAGGCCCCAGCGCAGGCCCAGGTGGAGAGCTTCCTCTGGGGCCCTGGCAGCAATGTGGGCCCAGCCACCAAGGTGGAGCCCAAGAACTGCCGCACCGATGCCGATGGCAGCATCACCTGCGACACCCAGTTGGTGAATCCTGAAGGGGATACCCCGGCCAAGCCGCAGTACAACCCCTTCAAGTACTGATGCGTCTACCCGACGACCGCTCGTTTCTGCGGCTGCTCACAGTCTTTGAGCGACAGCTGGCCAAGCTGCTGTCCTTGGCCCTGATGGTCGTGCTGCTTGTGGCCAGTGCCCAGCTGCTGATCTGGCTGGGCACCGATCTGTTCGATCTGCAGGTCAACTGGACCGGCGAGGGCCTGATCCGCCTGCTCGACGACATCCTGGTGATTCTGATTGCCCTGGAGGTGCTGCAGAACCTCACCGCCTACCTGCGTGAGCACGTGGTGCAGATCGAGCTGGTGCTGATCACGGCGCTCACCGCCGTCGCCCGCAAGGTGATCGTGATGCCGCCGGGCACGCAGAAGAGTCCCGGTGAGCTGATCGGGCTCGGGGTGGCCGTGTTGGCCCTGGCCTCGGCCTACTGGCTGGTGCGCCAGACGCACCTCATTCGTCGGCCGACCAGAACAGAGCCAACCACAGGGTTCCGGGATCCGGATCCGTTGCCACCACGCGATGGCGGCGGTGGGGTGTGATCAGCAGGCTGTCGCCCACACACAGGTCGCGCTCCCGTTGTTCATCGGCGAACTGCAATCGCGCACTGCCGCGCAGCACCAGCACCCACTCCCATTCACGCTGGTCGTACCAGAAGCCGTCGGCACTGTGCGCCAGGCAGGAGTGAATGCGCTCCAGCCGCCATTGCGGCCCTGAGAGCAACGTTTCAATCCGCTCCTCGCCAGGGGGCGGGCAGGCTCCTCCCAGCAGGTTCGGTTGATCCTGGGCGGGCGGAGCACCGCCCTCCTCAGCGGCCTCCGGCTCCCCTGCCGGTTGCGGGGGAGGAGGGGTTGTATCTCCCCAGCGGCGGCCGATGTCGAAGCCGAAGCGTGCGGCCAGGGCCACCACTTCGTGGTGCTGGTTGCATTGGCGCAGGGCCTGGCGCAGGTTGGGCTGCGCCTCGCTGAGGGCCACGAAGGCATTCAGCTGACGCACCTTTTCGAGAAACTGTTGGAGCTGGGCTTCGGCCATCGGGCCAGTATCGGTTGCGGCCGTCGTTGCCAGGGCTGTTCAGCTCTGGGATGGAGGTGCGTCACTTGCATCATGCCTGTCAGCACTGCCTGATGGAGAGCTGTAGCGCTCCAGCCCCTATCTCTCCAGCAGAAGGGGATGCCGCTGCGCGGGGTCCGCATGCTCACTGTTGAGCCGCTGTGATTGTTTCTGGTTTCGACTGGACTGACTGGCAGGCTTGCGATTGATGTTGTAGGTTCAGAGTGCTGAAGTATTCACCCCCAGATCAATGCTCACCGGATCGGAACTGCTGGCCAAGGTCAAAGAGCTGGGCGATGTTGGTAAATCGGAGATCGTTCGCGCCTGCGGCTACGTGTCCACCAAGAAGGATGGTGGCGAGCGTCTGAACTTCACCGCTTTCTACGAAGCCCTGCTCGAAGCCAAGGGCGTTGAGCTCGGTGCCAGCAGCAAAGTGGGTAAGGGTGGTCGCAAGCTGAGCTATGTCGCCACCGTTCAGGGCAACGGCAACCTGCTGATCGGCAAGGCCTACACCGCCCTGCTCGATCTCAAGCCCGGCGATGAGTTTGAGATCAAGCTCGGCCGCAAGCAGATCCGCCTGATCCCCGCCGGCTCCACCGAAGAAGACGAGGAGTGATCCTGTCGCCGGCGCCGCAGGCGTTGCTGGTTGCCTCTGCCCTCCGGACCTCCGGGGGGCTTTTTGCTGGGGGTGTGCGTGCGTGCCGCTGCGCTGTGTTGCGGTCGCGGGCGCCCAGACTGGAAGGCCTCTTGCCGCGGCGTCTGCCTGCATGGTTCACCCCACGTTCCTCGCTCGCTCCGGGCCATCGCGCCGGCAGGGCCTGCTCCGCGGTTGGATCCGGCGGGCGCTGATTCTGGCCCTGTGGCTGGCGGCGGCCCTGCCGGCACCGGCCTGGGCGGATGGGGCCCAGCTGTTCAGCCAGCACTGCGCCGGCTGCCACGTGAATGGCGGCAACATCATCCGGCGCGGCAAGACGCTCAAGCTGGCCGCCCTGGAGCGCCAGAACCTGGCCTCCCCTGAGGCCATTGCGGCGATCGCCGCCGCGGGCATCGGCCAGATGGGCGGCTACGGGGAGGTGCTGGGGGAGGCCGGCGTCGCCGAGGTGGGCGCGTGGGTGTGGCAGCAGGCCCAGCAGGGTTGGCCGAAGCCGGGCTGAGCGCTGCTCGCCAACGGCGCGTGCCGGGTGCCGCGTCAGAAGGCCTGGATCCAGGGGTACACCTGGATCGCCGTCCAGATGCCCTGGCGCCAGTACACATCGTTGTGGAGCAGTTCCTCCACCTGTGCCTGGCTCTCGGCCTCATAGATGCCGAAGACATGGGTGCTCCCCTCGGTGGGGCCGAGGGTGATCAGAACGCCCGCATCCTTCTGCTGCTGCAGACCCCTCAAGTGCTCATCGCGATAGGGGGTGCGCTTCTCAAGGGCGTTCTCGCAGTAGGTGCCCCACAGCACAAAGCGCATCGTCGGCCGATCGAATCGGGCCGAACCCTACAGCCAGCCGCTCCAGATGATCGGGATCGGAGTGGTGTGGGGGAACAGGATCGGGCGATCGGGTGGGGTTGCCTTGCTGTTGTTGCTCCAGCGCACAGTGCACTGGAAGAGGGGGCCGTCCTGATCGGTTTTGGTGCGGAAGCGAAAACTCTGCAGCACCGACTCGGCGGGGATCTGGTACTGGGCCTGGTTGCAGGCATCCACTTCCGAGATGCGGGAGCTCACGGTGGCCTGGGTGGGTTTGTCCTGGTCGGTCGTCTCGGGCGCAGCGGAGGCGGCCATCCCGGCGGCGGGCAGCGCGAGGCTGCCGGCGAGGAGGGCTGCGCTGGTCAGCGATCGGAAGGCCATGCCGTTGGGGAGTGCTTCAGCTTGAGCGCATTCTGCTGCAGCTGCCAAGAATGGGGCTCAGCCTCAACAGAATTCCTGCAGGCTGATCGATTGCACCGGGTCTGTGCCGATGACCGTTGCCGCCACCTGCGCCCAGCGCCTGCGCAGCCTCTGGATCGCTTGGTTTCTCTGCCTGCTGTTCCACACGGATCTCGGGCTGATGCCGCTGTTCCATGGGCTGTCGCCGGAGATTGAAAGCCATGTGGCGCCGGAGACGCTGCCCGTGGTCTTCTGGGCGATGTTGCTCTATTTCCTGGTTCCCCTGGCGGCGTTCCTGGCGATCGCCTACGCCGCTGGCAACGGTTCGCTCCCGTGGCGCCGCTGGCGCTGGTTTCACTTCGGCTTAGGGATCGTCTACTCGATCACCAACATCGCTCACCTGGTGGTCGACATCCTCATCCCGGATTCCCGCAGCGATCAGGTGCTGCTGATGGCGGTGATGGTGCTGATCGGGCTGCTGATCAACCGCGAGAGCTGGCGTTGGTGCCGGGCCCGCTGAAGGGCTGGAGCAGGGGCATCGGCTCGGCCAGCTCCAATCCGCAGCGGCGCAGAGCCTGCAGGAGTTCCAGGTTGATCTGTTGCTGGGCCGCTGCCGCCGCCACCGCCTCACGGGTGGAGAGGAAGTAGCAGAGCTCAAACACCAGTCCGGCCGGGCTGAGCTCCAGCAGGTGGCAGCGCTCGAACCGGGCCTCGGCGCTGCCGCCCACGGCTTCGGCGCTGATCCTCAGCATCTGCTCGGCCGCATCGTCGGGACTGTCGCGGCGCAGCACCAGCCGTTGCAGGACGCGTCGCTCCTGTTGATCGCCGAAGTTGCGGATCGTCTTGGCGAGCAGTTCGCTGTTGGCCACGATCACCAGCTCGCCATCGATGCTGCGCAGCTGGGTGGAGCGGAGCCCCACCTGTAGCACCCGGCCGGTGACGTCGTCGAAGCGCAGCAGATCACCGATGCGCCAGGGGCGATCCAGCAGGATCGTGAGGTAGGTGAAGAAATCGCGGGCGGGGCCCTGCAGGGCGAAGCCGATGCCCAGCCCGGCACCGGCCAGGGCCCCCACCACGGCGGTGAGTTGCAGACCCTGGTTCTGCAGGAACACCAGGGTCCCCAGCAGCCAGATGGTGGTACGCAGCATCGGCAGGAGCACGCGCACGCCGCTCAGCTCGGACGGCGACAGCAGACGCTGCAGGCTGGAGATCAGCAGCAGCTCCAGCAGCGCATTGAGGAAGCGGACCGTGAGCACGGTGCTCAGCAGGCCGATGGCGCCGTAGACCAGTCGGTCGGCCAGGCCACCCACGGGCACCAGCTCCCAGACGATGGCCGCCATCCCCAGCAGCGCCAGCGGCAGGGCCGTGCTCAGCAGATGGCGCCGCAGCAGGCGGCCCAGGGCTTCAGGCGTCGAGGGCATGGCGCAGGTCGGCGCAGAAACGGCCGGCGGCGGCCGCTACATCGCCCTGACCGGCATGCGCTTCGGCCATCACCTTCACCAGGGCGCTGCCCACGATCGCGCCGTCGGCGCCCCAGTCGCGCACCTGGCGGGCCTGCTCAGGTCCCGAGATGCCGAAGCCAACGGCCACCGGCGTGGGCCCCAGCCCCTTGAGCTGCTGCACCAGGCCCTGCACCCGCGTTTCGATGCTGGTGCGCACGCCGGTCACGCCGGTCACGCTCACCAGATAGGTGAAGCCGCGGCTGGCGGCCGCGATGCGGCCCATCCGTTCAGCCGGGGTGGTGGGGGCCACCAGCAGCACCAGATCAAGGCCATGGTCGGCGGCGATCGCCGAAAGCTTCTCGGCTTCCTCCAGGGGCAGATCGGGCACCACCAGGCCTGCGGCTCCGGCGGCAGCGGCATCGCGGCAGAAGGCCTCCATGCCGCGGTTGAGCAGGGGGTTGCTGTAGGTGAACAGGATCAGCGGGATTGTGAGTTCGCCTTTGAGCCCATGCAGCATCTCGAGCACCCGCCCCGGTGTGGTGGCGGAGGCCAGGGCCCGGCTGGCGGCGGCCTGGATCACCGGTCCATCCGCCAGCGGATCGCTGTAGGGGATGCCCAACTCGATCAGATCGGCTCCGCCGGCCTGCAGGGACAGGAGGGCGGCACGGGTGCCCTCCAAATCCGGATCCCCGGCCATCAGAAAGGGCATCAGGGCGCAGCGCCCTTCGGCCTGGAGCCGCTGGAAGCGCTGCTGGATGGGCGTCTGCCGGGTCGGGGTGCTGGTGGTCACGGCAGCGGCGGATCTGCGCTGAGCCTATGGGGTCAGGGGGTCCCGGCTCAGAGCTCGGCCGTGTCCTGCAGCTGGCCGAGGTCGCGCAGCAGTTGTTCCTGTTCGGCCGGGCTCAGGGCATCAAAGCGCTTCTGCAGCTCCTCTTCGGTGGCAGCGTCGTAGCTGGAGCGGTAGCGGCGTCGCTGCTCCATGTAGGTCATGTTGCCGCTCACGACCCGGAACAGGTAGGAGCCTGTCCACACGAGCACGATCGCCACGAGCAGGGCCTGGGCGGCAATGCCGGCACTGAATCCCTCCAGGCCAGCCGCCTGGAACACCCAGTAGCCGAGGCCGCCGATGGCGAACACGGCACCGCCGGCGAGCAGGGCGCCGCCCCGGGTGATCCCGCCGCGGGCTGGCGGCGATGGCGGGGCGTTGAGGGGCTCGCTCACGCCACCTCACCCTGGCCCTGCAGCCGCAGGTTGATGAAGGGGGCGAACACGATCAAACCCGGGAAGAACAGGAACACCAGGCCGTAGATGGCCGTGCGTTCGATCTTGCCCATCACGGTCCAGCGCTTGGACATCCAGGCGATCAGGGCCAGGGGCACCACCACCAGATAGGCGCCGGCGAGGGCGAGGTAGGCGCCGATCACCAGCAGGGTTTCGGTGCTGATGCTGCTGAGGAAGCCGGGCAGGGGCACGGCGCTGGGCGCGAACGTCTGCGAAATCTAGGATGGTGGGCCGGAAGCCGGGGTCACCCCTTCCGTCGCCGGGAGCATGGCGGAATTGGTAGACGCAGCGGACTTAAAATCCGCAGACGGCAACGTTGTGGGGGTTCAAGTCCCCCTGCTCCCATTCCTGGATCGGCGGTTCGTATCCGCCGGCTGTTGTCTGGAACGCATCCCCTCGGGTCGCCGCTGGCGCCCGCCACACACAGCACGTGGTCGGTCGGATGGCGCACCAGCCATCGCTATCTCGCGTGTGTCGCCTCCTGTGGCGCCGTAACCCAGGTTCGCCACGCCAGTGAGCAGAGAGTTGGCGATTCGTGACAGCTCGATGCCGCCTTCGCAGGCCATGGCCAGCTTGAAGCCTGTGGCCCTTGGGCCCCTACGTCATTCCAGCAATGCTCGAGCTGCTGCCGCCGCTCAATGATCACAACTTGCCGTGGATGGACACGATCCATCCGATCGTCGTGCACTTCGTGATCGCGATGGCGCTGATCGCCTTTGTGTTCGATCTGATCGGTGTGCTGTGGCGACGGCCGGCCCTGTTTGAAGCGAGCTTCTGGAACCTGCTGTTCGCCACCGGAGCCATCTTCGTGGCGATCATCTTTGGCCAGGTGGAAGCCGGTCTGGCGGCTCCCTACGGTGCCGCCCGCAACATCCTCGATCTTCACACCACCATCGGTTGGTCGCTGGCGGGGATCCTGTCGCTGTTCACCGGCTGGCGCTATGTGCTGCGCAACCGTGATCCGGAGGCTCTGCCGGTCTCCTTCCTGGGTGCCGGCGCCCTGGTGAGTGCCCTGATCGTGGTGCAGGTGCTGCTTGGCGATCGCCTGATCTGGACCTATGGCCTGCACACGGTGAAGGTTGTGGCTGCCCTGCGGGAGGGGCTGATCTGATGACGCTCGCCTACGCCCCCGAGCAGTCGCCGATTGATCAGATCGCCTCCCAGTTGGGAGCCAATGGTCTGCCCTATGCGTTGCCGATCCACCCGAATCTGGTGCACCTCACGATCGGCCTGTTCGTGATCGCCATTGCCTTCGATCTGGTGGGTGCTCTCTATCCGCTGGAGAAACGGGTGTTCCGCTTCCTGGCCCTGCCGATTACCCGCGGCGGCTTCCACGATGTGGGTTGGTACAACCTGCTGGCCTGCTGCCTGGTCACCTACCTCACGGTGGCGGCTGGCTTCTACGAGATGTTCACCGCCGTGCCCTTGCCGGGCGTCACGAGCACCTTCGGGCTGGGGAGCATGACCACCATGCTCTGGCACGGAGTCGGCGGTGTGTTGCTGCTGGCGATCATCACGGCGATGACCGTGTGGCGCGGCTTTCAGCGCTTCGTCTGGCGGCGTGACATGGGTCGTCAGGTGCAGTGGATCTATTTGGCGGCGGGTGTGCTGATGTACGCGCTGCTCGGTCTGCACGGCACCCTCGGTGCCCAGCTGGCGGCCGAATTCGGGGTGCATATCGCCGCGGATCAGCTGCTCCAGGCCGGAGCCGATCTCCACATCACCCTTCCCTGAGGAGACGTTCGCCAATGACCAGCTCCTCGAAGGCGCCGTTGAACACCACCGCGGTGGTGGGCGTCAGCCTCTGGGTGGGACTGCTTGTGCTGCTCAGCCACTGGATGGCAGGTCAATCCCAGCGCTGGTTGCCTGTACAGGCGTCCAACGCTGCGCCCTTGGTGGATGGGCTGTTCAGCTTTGAAACGGCGCTGGGGACCTTCGTGTTCGGCGCTGTGTTGTCGGTGTTGGTGTGGGTGCTGCTGTTCAACCGCGCCGAGAAATACGACGACAGCGATGCGATGCCGATCGAGGGAAATACCCGCCTCGAGGTGGTGTGGACGGCCATCCCGTTTGTGCTGGTGATGGCGATTGCGGCCTATGCGATGCAGGTGAACCATCGCCTCGGTGTTCTCGGCCCGATGGAGCACATCCACGCCCACAGTCCGATCGAGATGCAGGGCGGCTATGCCGGCGACCGGTTGCCGCCAGAGCAGGTGGAGGTGATCGCCCGCCAATGGTCGTGGGAGTTCCGCTATCCCGGCAGCAACGTGGCCTCCACCGAGCTGCACCTGCCGGTCGATCAGCCGGTCACCTTCCGGCTCACGTCGGACGACGTGCTGCATGGCTTCTACATTCCGGCCTTCCGTCTCAAACAGGATGTGATTCCCGGTCGGGCGATTGATGTGAACCTCACCCCAACCCGGGAGGGCCGCTATCGGTTGCGTGATTCCCAGTTCAGCGGCACCTGGTTTGCGGCCAATCAGGCTGACGTTGTCGTGCAGAGCCTGGACGACTACCACTCCTGGCTGAAACAGGCTGCCGCCATGCCGTTGCAGCCGGGGCTCAGTGTGGCCGTGCAGGAGTACGGCGAACGTCTGCGCCGTTCCAACCCTGGCTGGGCGACGGTGCCACCGGCCCCGCCGCCTGAGGTGAATGTGCCTGGAAACCCATCCCTCCCCCACGACGGCTGATTCGCCTGCCATGACCATCGCCACCTTCCCTCCCGAGCCGAAGCCCCCAGCCGGCTGGAGCCGCTATTTCGGCTTCAGTACCGATGCCAAGGTGATTGGTATTCAGTACATCGTTACCGCTTTCTTCTTCTTCCTGATTGGCGGGCTGCTGGCGATGGTGATCCGGGGTGAGCTGATCACTCCTGCCTCCGATCTCGTTGATCGCAGCGTTTACAACGGCATCTATACGATGCACGGAACAATCATGCTGTTCCTGTTCATCTTTCCAGTTCTGAATGGGCTCAATAACCTGCTGATCCCCACGATGATCGGTGCGCCGGACATGGCCTTTCCAAGGCTCAACACCGCCGCCTTCTGGCTGGTGCCTGTGTTTGGCACGCTGCTGATCGCCAGCTTCTTCGTGCCGGGAGGATCAGCCTCGGCCGGTTGGTGGAGCTATCCGCCGGTGAGTCTCCAGAACCCGCTGGGTCACCTGATCAACGGCCAATTCCTCTGGATCCTGGCGGTGGCCCTCTCCGGTGTCTCGTCCATCATGGGGGCGGTGAATTTTGTCACCACCATCCTGCGGATGCGGGCGCCGGGTCTGGGCTTCTTCCGCATGCCTGTGTTCTGCTGGACGGCCCTGGCCGCCCAGAGCCTGCAATTGATCGGTCTGCCGGCCCTCACCGGCGGTGCGGTGATGCTGCTGATGGATCTCAGCTTCGGCACCAGCTTCTACAGGCCGGAGGGAGGTGGTGATCCGGTGCTCTATCAGCACTTCTTCTGGTTCTATTCGCATCCTGCGGTCTACGTGATCATCCTGCCGGTGTTCGGGATCTTCTCGGAGGTGTTTCCCGTTTACAGCCGCAAGCCGTTGTTTGGCTACGTTTATGTGGCGGTCGCCTCCTTCATCATCGTGGGGCTTGGTTTGATCGTCTGGGTGCATCACATGTTCCCCAGCGGGGTGGCCCAGTGGATGCGTGATCTGTTCATGGCCACCACGATGCTGATCGCCGTGCCAACCGGCGTGAAGGTGTTTGCCTGGCTCGGCACGCTCTGGGGCGGCAAGTTGCGCCTCACCACGCCGATGCTGTTCTGCATCGGCGGTCTGGTGAACTTTGTGTTTGCCGGTATCACCGGCGTGATGCTGGCCACGGTGCCGGTCGACATCCACGTGTCGAACACCTACTTCGTGGTTGGCCACTTTCACTATGTGATCTACGGGGCAGCGGTGATGGGTGTGTTTGCGGCGATCTACCACTGGTTCCCGAAGTTCACTGGCCGCATGCCCTACGAGGGGCTGGGCAAGTTGCACTGCCTGCTCACGTTCGTAGGGGCGAACCTCAACTTCCTGCCGATGCACCCCCTCGGCCTGATGGGCATGCCGAGGCGGGTGTCGAGCTACGACCCTGAATTCGCCTTCTGGAACGTGATCGCCAGCCTGGGTGCGTTCCTGCTGGGCGTGTCGATCATCCCTTTCCTTCTGAACATGCTCAGCTCCTGGATCCGCGGTCCGCGGGCCACGCACAATCCCTGGAACGCGATCGGTCTGGAATGGCTGCTGCCCTCGCCACCGCCGGAGGACAACTTCGGTGAGGATGTGCCGGTGGTGATCAGTCGCCCCTATGGCTACGGCAGTGGTGAGCCACTGGTGGAGCACCAGGCGGAGATCGAGCAGCGCCTGCGGCTGCAGGAGGTTGCCGCATGAGCAGCTCCCTGCCGATCAACACGCCTGAGGTTGAGGGGCATCCCAGCGGCGCCCACGCCAACCACAATCTCACCGGCTTCATCATCTTTCTCTGCTCGGAGAGCGTCATCTTCCTGGCGTTCTTCAGTGGCTACGCCATCCTGAAAACATCGGCCCTCGATTGGCTGCCCCCCGGCGTGGAGGGCCTGGAGTGGCGGACACCCCTGCTCAACACCGTGGTGCTGCTCTCCAGCTCGGGAACGATCATGGTGGCGGAGCACTTCAAGGCCCGCGAGAAGCTGTGGTTGTTCCGCGGCTTCTGGCTGCTCACGATGGCCATGGGCAGCTATTTCCTGGTGGGCCAAGCGCTGGAATGGCGAGGCCTGGCCTTTGGCTTCAGCTCGGGCACCTTCGGTGGCACCTTCTATCTGCTCACTGGCTTCCATGGCCTGCACGTGGCAACGGGTGTGCTGCTGATGACCATCATGCTGATTAAATCGTTCATCCCTGGTAATTACGCAGGAGGTGAACAGGGTGTTCAGGCAACATCGTTGTTCTGGCACTTTGTGGATGTGATCTGGATCATCCTCTTCCTGCTGATCTACGTGTGGCAATAGGAGTTTCGCCATGATCATCGACGACCAGCACTACGACGTGATCGTGATCGGCAGTGGTGCCGGTGGCGGCACCCTGGCGGGTCAGCTGGCGGCCTCCGGCAAGGCGGTGCTGCTGCTCGAGCGTGGCGGTGCGATGCCCCTCGCCGATCAGAACGTTGCGGATGTCGATCTGTTCCGCAAGGATCGCTTTCACCCCGGCGAGCAGTGGTTCGGAACAGACGGCGATCCGTTCTCACCGCAGACCATCTACGCCCTCGGCGGCAACACCAAGATCTGGGGTGGCGTGCTGCAGCGCATGCGCGAGCGCGAGTTCACCGGGCTGGCCATGCAGGAGGGGCCAACCCCGGATTGGGAGCTCAGCTATGCCGACCTGGCCCCCTACTACGACAGGGCGGAGGCCCTCTACCGGGTGCACGGCACGGCCGGCGCGGATCCCGCCGAACCGCCGCGCAGCGGCTCTTACCCCCACGCCCCACGCCCGATCGAGCCGTTTCTGGAGGAGTTGCGCGGTGCCCTGGAGCGCTGCGGCACCCACCCCTTCGATCTGCCCCTGAGCTGGTCGGAGTCGGTGGCGGATCCCACCGGTGATGCCGAGCTGTTCGGTGTGGATCGCGCCAGGGAGAGTGCCACGGTGCAGGTGCGTCAGCGGGCGCGGGTGCGGCGCTTGCACGTCAATCCAAGCGGCAATGCGGTTCGCGGTGTGGAGGCTGAGATCGAGGGCATCGCCTGGTTGTTCAGTGCCCACCAGGTGGTGCTAGCGGCCGGCGCGATCAATACGCCCGAGATCCTGCTGCGTTCCGCCACCGAACACCACAGCCGCGGCCTGGCCAACGGCTCCGATCAGGTGGGCCGCAATCTGATGAAGCCCCAGCTCACATCGATCATCCAGCTGGCTGCGGCAGCCAATTCCGGCCGCTATTCCCGCAGCCTTGGCGTCAACGACTACTACTGGGGCGATCGGAACGTGAGCTTTCCGCTCGGTTCGATCCAGAACGGGGGCGGTGTCCTGCAGGATCCGCTGTTCGCGGAGTCGCCGCCGGTGCTGTCGCTGGTGACCAAGCTGCTGCCCAACTTCGGCCTCGAGCAGCTGGCCTCCCGTTCGGTGGTCTGGTGGGCCATCAGCGGCGTGCGTCCCGATCCCCATAACCGCCTCACCCTGCGCGGCAACCATCTGCAGATCCACTACCTCTCCAACAACCGCGAGGCCCACGACCGCCTCGTCTACCGCTGGATCGACACGCTCAAGCAGGTGGAGGCCGATCCCCTCTGTCAGGTGGTGAAGCCAGCTCCCACCCACCCCAGAGGCGAGGCACCGCTCACGGTGATGGGCAGCGTCTGCGGCACCTGTCGCATGGGCTCCAACCCCGCCACCTCGGTCGTGGACCTGCAGGGCCGCTGCCACGAGCTGGCCAACCTCTGGATCGCCGACGCCAGCATCTTCCCCAGCTGCCCGTCGGTGCCGATCGGCCTGACGGTCATCGCCAATGCCCTGCGCATCGGCGAGCAGGTGCTGGCCGCCCTTCATTGATCGCGCTGATGCGTGGCGCGCCCCGCGCCGTCCCTGAGACCTTCCTGTGATGACCCGCTCCCCCAGTGCTGCCGACTCTTCCCTGCAGCAATCGGAGCTGCGCCGCATGGCGGAGCGCGACCATCAGCAGATCCCGTGGGATCTCTGGGGTGGCTACCTGCCGGAGCGCCAGTGGGGCACCGTGCGCGAGGACTATTCGGCTGATGGCAACGCCTGGGCGTCGTTCCCGCACGACCACGCCCGCTCGCGGGTCTACCGCTGGGGGGAGGATGGCCTGCTGGGTATCTGTGACAAGCAGTGCCGCCTCTGTTTTTCGCTGGCCCTGTGGAACGGGGTGGATCCGATCCTCAAGGAACGGCCCT
>JBEGQE010000086.1:0-3086 GCA_041181145.1 Cyanobacteriota bacterium | reverse complement strand
TGGCCATGGCCACTCGCCGCGCATCGCCCTGATGGTGCGGCAGGTGTGCGAGATCGAGTTCATCGTCACCGACAGCGAAGCGGAAGCGCTGGCGCTGGAGGCGAACCTGATCAAGAACCATCAGCCGCACTTCAATGTGCTGCTGAAGGACGACAAGAAATACCCCTACCTCTGCATCACCTGGAGCGAGGCCTACCCGCGCATCTTCATCACGCGGCGCCGCCGCTTCCGCTCGCCCCTGGATCGCTTCTACGGCCCCTATGTGGATGTGGGTCTGCTGCGGCGCACCCTTGGCCTGGTCAAGCGTGTCTTCCCCTTGCGCCAGCGCCCCCAGCCGCTGCACCGCGACCGCACCTGCCTGAACTACGACATTGGTCGCTGCCCGGGGGTGTGCCAGGAAAAGATCCGCTCCGAGGACTACCACCACACCCTGCGCCAGGTGGCGATGGTGTTCCAGGGGCGCAATGAGGAGCTGCTGGAGCTGCTGCAGGAGCAGATGCAGCGCTACGCCGAACGGTTGGATTTCGAGAGCGCGGCCCGGGTGCGCGATCAGATCCAGGGCCTCGACACCCTCACGGCCGACCAGAAGATGAGCCTGGGTGACAGCTCGGTGAGCCGCGATGTGATCGCCCTGGCGGCGGATGAGCGGGTGGCCGCGGTGCAGCTGTTCCAGATGCGGGCCGGCAAGCTCGTGGGGCGGTTGGGGTTCACGGCCGATGCCCTCGGCATGCCGGCGGCGGAAGAGGGGGCCGGCGGTGAGCTGCCGCCATCGCCGCAGCGGCAGGCGGCCCTGGGCCGCCTCCTGCAGACCGTGATCGAGGAGCACTACAGCCAGGTGGAGGGGGTGGAGATTCCGCCCGAGCTGCTGCTGCAGGTGCCCCTGCCCCAGCAGGCCCTGATCCAGGACTGGCTGAGCGAACTGCGGGGGCGCCGCGTGCGCCTGGCGGTGCCGCAGCGCGCTCAGAAGGCCGATCTAATCGAGCTGGTGTGCCGCAATGCCGGCTACGAACTGCAGCGCGCCCAGCGGGCCAGTGAGCAGAACCTGCTCGCCACCGAGGACCTGGCCCAGCTGCTCGATCTGCCCAGTCCGCCGCGCCGGATCGAGGGCTACGACATCAGCCACATCCAGGGCAGCGATGCGGTGGCCTCTCAGGTGGTGTTCGTGGACGGCCTGCCGGCCAAGCAGCACTACCGCAAGTACAAGATCCGCAGCAGCAGCGTGCGCGCTGGCCACTCGGACGACTTCATGAGCATGGCGGAGGTGATCCGCCGTCGCTTCCGCCGCTGGGCCCAGGCCAAGGCCGAGGGGGCCGACCTGCGGGAGCTGCGTCGGGCCGCTGGCACCGCCCTGCACACCGGCGGCCTCAACGACTGGCCCGATGTGGTGATGATCGACGGCGGCAAGGGCCAGCTGTCGGCGGTGATGGAGGCCCTGCGGGAGCTCAACCTCGATGGGGACCTGGTGGTCTGCTCCCTGGCCAAGCAGCGAGAGGAGGTGTTCCTCCCGGGCGCCGGCGATCCGCTGGAGAGTGAACCCGATCAGCTGGGGGTGCAGCTGTTGCGCCGCCTGCGCGACGAGGCCCACCGCTTTGCGGTGAGCTTCCACCGCCAGCAGCGTGGCGAGCGCATGAAACGCTCGCGTCTCTCGGACATTCCGGGTCTGGGTCCCAAGCGCATCCGCGATCTGCTGGCCCATTTCCGCTCGATCGATGCGATCCAGCTGGCCAGCCCCGAGGCCCTGGCGGCCGCACCCGGCCTGGGTCCCGGACTGGCCAAGGTGGTGTGGGAGTACTTCCACCCACCGCTCGACGCGGACCCGGAGGCGGCGCGGGAGAATGAACAACCCCTGGAGCTGGCCGGTTGAGGCAGTTCGCATTCCTGGCTGCCTGCTTGCTGGTTGGGCTGACGCTGCTGGCGGGGGCGCCGGCCCTGGCGGCCCCCGGCGTCTGCATCGGACCGGTCTGCGGCGATGAGATCACTCGCAGCGCCAAGCACCATTTCCAGTTGCGCCTGCGCCTGAGCGATCAGCAGGGGCACCGCGAGCGGGTCCTGGTCGACTGCCGCGACGGCCAGATCAGCCCCGCCCTGGGGCCGGTGGAACGCGGCCACGCCCGGGCCGTGGCACGGCGGGCCTGCCGCCTGGCCGGCGAGAGTCTGGCCTGAGGCCCGCAGCGCCATGCCTGTTGGGATCTGGGTTCTGGGGGATCAGCTCAATGCTGCCCAGGCGGCCCTGGCCAGCGCCGATCCGGCCAGCAGCCGCGTGCTGCTGGTGGAGAGCAGCTCGGTGCTGCAGCGCCGCGCCTACCACCGCCAGAAGCTGGTGCTGGTGTGGAGCGCCATGCGCCATTTCGCCGAGGAGCTGCGTGCCCTCGGTTGGACCGTGGACTACCGGCACTCCGCCAGCTTCGCGGAGGCGGTGAGGAGCTGGATCAGCGGGCACGGGATCACGGAGCTGCGGCTGATGGAGCCGGCCGACCGTGGCTTCCGCGGCGCCATTGAGGGCCTGCAGCTTGGGGTGCCGCTGGTGTGGCTGCCCAGCAACGCCTTTCTGTGGAGCCGTGAGGCCTTTGCCGCCTGGGCGGGTCGCTCCAGGCAACTGCGGCTGGAGTTCTTCTATCGGGAGGGCCGCCGTCGCTTCGACGTGCTGATGGAGGGCGAAGGGGCCAAGGCCACACCGCTCGGTGGCCGCTGGAATTTCGACCAGGAGAACCGCAAGGCACCACCGAAGGGGTTGAGCGGCCCGGATCCGCTCTGGTTCGAAGCGGATGCGATCACCCTGGCGGTGATCGATCAGGTGGAACGGCTGGATCTGCAGCGCCAGGCCGAGGGGCTGCCCCCCTTGCCCGGGGATCGCACACCGTTCCGCTGGGGCGTCAACCGCGCCCAGGCCCTGCAGGTGCTGGAGCACTTCATTGCCACCCGCCTGGCGGGCTTCGGGCCCTACCAGGACGCGATGGTCAGCGGTGAGCCCACCCTCTGGCATGCCCTGCTCTCGCCCTACCTCAACCTCGGCCTGCTGCATCCGCTCGAGGTGATCCGCCGGCTCGAGCAGGCGGGCCTGGAGCAGGGGGTGCCGCTGGCCGGCC
>JBEGQE010000085.1:0-5045 GCA_041181145.1 Cyanobacteriota bacterium | reverse complement strand
AGGGTGATCGGTGCCACCAGCACGCTGTTGGCGCCGGTCTTGCTGTTGGCCCCGATCACGGTGCGGTGCTTGCGGACGCCGTCGTAGTTGGCGGTGATCGTGCCGGCCCCCACATTGACGTTGGCACCGAGGTCGGCGTCGCCGATGTAGCTGAGGTGGTTCACCTTGCTGCCGCTGCCGATGTGGCTGTTCTTGATCTCCACGAAGTTGCCCACGCGGCAGCCGTTCTCCAGGGCCGTGCCGGGGCGCAGCTGGGCGTAGGGACCGATGGCGCAGTCATCGGCCACGGCGGCATCGCGCACCACCGAGTAGAGGATCTCCACCCGATCGCCGAGGCGGGCGTTGTCGAGCAGGGAGCCCGGGCCGATGCGGCAGCCGTTGCCCACCACGCTCTCCCCCCGGAAGTGGCACTGGGGCTCCACTACCACATCGCGGCCGAAGCGGGTGCCTTCGCTCAGGGTGCAGCTGGCGGGATCCACGAAGGTGACGCCTTCACGCATCCAGTGCTGGCGCAGGCGCTCCTGGATCACGGCTTCGCACTGGGCCAGCTGCAGGCGATCGTTGATGCCGTTGATCTCATCGGCATCGGCCACCTCCACATGCATCGCCGGGCTGAGCATCGCCACGGTGTCGGTGAGGTAGAGCTCCCCCTGGTCGTTGTCGCTGCGCAGCTGCGGCAGCACCTCCGCCAACCGGCCCCAGTTGAAGCAATAGATGCCGGCGTTGATCAGCGTGTTGCGCCGCTGGGCCTCGCTGCAGTCCCGGTGCTCGATGATCGCCGACACCTGGCCATCGCCATCGGCGAACACCCGCCCGTAGCCGGTGGGATCGGCCAGCCGCGCCGTGAGCAGCGTCACGGCGGCACCGCTGCTGCGATGCCGGGCCAGCAGGTCGGCGATCGTCTGCTCGCGCAGCAGCGGCACATCGCCGTTGAGCACCAGCAGGTCGCCCTCGAAGCCGGCCAGGGGGGCGAGCAGTTGCTGCACGGCGTGGCCGGTGCCGTTCTGGGGTTGCTGCAGCACGAACTCCAGATCGCTCCAGCCCGAGAGCGAGCGCTCCACCCGCTCCGCCTGGTGACCCACGATCAGCAGCTGGCGATCGGGGCCCAGGTGGCGGCAGCTGGCCAGCACCCGCTCCACCAGGGTGGCTCCGGCCAGGGGCTGGAGCACCTTGGGCAGATCGCTCTTCATGCGGGTGCCCTTCCCGGCGGCCAGAACGGCAACGGCGAGCATCGGCGGCGGGCAACTGGCCGGGAATCTACGTGGCACGGCCTGGCCCCACCAGCGGCTCAGCGCGCCAGCCCCCAGCGGCGCCGCCAGGCGCTGCTGCTCTCGCCGCCGCGGAGCCTCTGCCGCTCCTGCCGTTGGCGCTGAATGGTGACGGCGTCAGCCCTGCCATCGGGATCGCGATAGGGCTCGGCGGCACGGCTGAGCAGGTGGTCGCGCTCCATGGCGCCGAGGGGCCGCAACACGCCACCGCCGGCCTGATCCGTGAAGGGGCTGGGACTGGCGGCGGTGCCGGCACTCCAGGCGCGTCGGCCGCCGCTGCCGTTCTGCTTGGTCTGCTTGGTCTGGTCGTCCTGGTCGTCCATGGCTGCGATGCTCGCCAGCTCCAGCCCGGCCAGCTGCAGGGCCCGCCGCACGGCGGCGGCGGAGCAGTAGGTCAGCAGCCGGCCCTGCGGGGCCAGCAGGCTGGCCAGGGCGCCGAGGAACTCCACGGTCCAGAGCTCAGGGCAATGGCCCGGTGAGAAGGCATCGTGCAGCACCAGATCGCAGCGGCCGTGCCAGCGCTGCCCCACAGGCCCCAGCTGGGAGCGGGCATCGCCGAGCCGCCAGGCGCCGCCGCTGCGGCCATCGGCGCTGCGCCAGTGCCCCTGGCGCTGCAGCTGCTCGAGCACGGTGAGGGTCGCGGGCTGCCACAGCCGCCGGAAGCCGGGGTCCGTCAGGGCCAGGGCGAGCGGCCGCGGATCGAGTTCCAGGCCGATCCAGTCGATCTGGAGCTGGCGTGCCTCGGCCGCCTCCAGCAGGGCGGCGCTGTTGTAGCCGAGGCCCACACAGACATCGAGCACCCGCAGGCGGCTGCCGGGCGCAAAGCGCTCCAGCTGGGCCGGGGCCACGAACTTGCCGATCGCCTCGGCATGGGCCCCCAGGCCGCTGTGGAACGCCTCCCCGAAGCGCTCGCTCCAGAGGGTGGGACTGCCATCGGCGGTGGGGCGGCGTTGCAGCGCGTCCGCAGCGGCCGCTTGCTCAGGCCTGCAGTCGCTCAAGGTCGTCCCAGAAGCCGGGGTACGACACCGCCGCCGCCTCGGGCCGGTGCACGGTGGTGGCCCCGGCGGCGATCTGGGCCGCCACTGCCAGGCTCATCGCCACGCGGTGGTCGGTTTCGCTGTCCACCGCGGCGCCGTGCAGGTTCACCCCGCCCTGGATCGCCATGCCATCGGCGAACTCCTCGATGCGGGCGCCCATGGCCCCCAGCTGGCGGGCCATCACCGCCAGGCGGTCGGTCTCCTTGACGCGCAGCTCCTCGGCGCCCGTGACCCGGCTCACCCCCTCGGCGCAGCAGGCCGCCACCGCCAGCACTGGGATCTCATCCACCAGGCGTGGGATCAACGCGGCGCCGATGGTGAAGGCCTGCAGCGGTCCATGGGTCACCCGCAGGTCACCCACGGGTTCACCGGCCACATCGCGGGCGTTGAGCACCGTGATGTTGGCCCCCATCTGCTCGAGCACATCGAGGATGCCGGTGCGGCTGGGGTTGAGGCCCACGTTCTCCACGGTGAGATCGGCGCCGGGGGTGATGGCGCCGGCCACCAGCCAGAAGGCGGCGGAGCTGATGTCGCCGGGCACCACCACCGCCTGGCCGTGCAGGCTGGCGCCGGGGGTGACGCTCACCTCCGTGTTGCCCGGACCGCCCACCGTGAGCGTGGCGCCGAAGGCCCGCAGCATGCGCTCGCTGTGGTCGCGGCTCTGCACCGGTTCGATCACGGTGGTGGGGCCGGCGGCGGTGAGGGCCGCCAGCAGGATGGCGCTCTTGACCTGGGCCGAAGCCACCGGTGTGCGGATCGTGGCCCCCCGCAGCGGCTGGCCCTGGATGGCCAGCGGGGCCAGGTTGCCGCCGGCGCGGCCGGCGATCGTGGCGCCCATCTCCGCCAGCGGTCCGCCCACCCGCTTCATCGGCCGGCGCCGCAGCGACCCGTCACCGTTGAGCACGAAGTGGCGGCCGTCGCGCCCGGCCAGCAGGCCGAGCATCAGGCGCATGGTGGTGCCGGAGTTGCCGCAATCGAGCACGTCCTCCGGTTCACGGAAGCCATCCAGACCCACGCCCTGCACCAGCACGGGCTGACCGGCCTCGATCGGCGACACCTCCACGCCCATCGCCCGCAGGCAGGCGGCGGTGCTGAGCGGATCCTCCGCCGGCAGCAGACCCTCGATGCGGGTGGTGCCCTCGGCGATGGCACCGAACAGCAGGGCGCGGTGGGAGATCGATTTATCGCCCGGCACCCGCACCGTGCCCCGCAGGCTGCGGCCGGCGGTGGTTCCCAGGGTGAGGGGCATGGGGGGCAATTTCGTTGCGGCGAGCGTAGGCAGTGGCCGGCGGCAGCGAACCCGGGTAAGACTCGATCAGCTTCCTGCCTCCGCCGTGGCTGAGCATCTCCAGGCCGTGTTCGATTTCCTGGCTCACATCCAGAGCGATGCCGAGCTGCGCGGCGCCCTCAATGAGGTGTGCACCGCCGATGAGGTGAGTGCCATCGCCTCCGACCGGGGGTACTGCTTCCAGCCGGCCACCCTGCTCGAGCTGTTCGAGCGCTGCAACGAGGCCCCGATCGCCCGCTCCGGCCTGATGGACGAGAAGCTGATCCGTGTGTACCTGCGGCGGGAGTCGCTGCTGCAGGGCTGAGGGCCAGGGGCGGCTGCGCTCCGCTCAGCCCAGCATCACGCCACCGGCGTTGCCCAGGGATTCCTGCCAGCTGCTCAGATCGAACAGCAGTTCCTCGAGCGTGAGGCTGGCCAGCTCCCGATCCAGGGCGCTCTGCAGGCGCCGCGCCATCTCCGCCAGCACCCGCTGCTCGGCCGCGCAGGCCGCTGCGCCCGAATCCTCCGCCAGGTCGGCGCGGAGGTCGATCGCGGCACCCACGGCCTCCAGCACCCGTGCCACCGCAATCGACGCCGGCGGATGGCGCAGGCGGTAGCCCCCCAGGCGCCCCCGCCGCGCCTCCACCAGATCGGCCCGGCGCAGCTGCAGCAGCAGCTGCTCGAGCATCGGCGCCGGCAGCTGCTGGGCGGCGGCGATCTCGTTCACCGACCGCCAGGCGGCCGGGTCCCGGGCCAGCTCCAGCAGGGCGCGCAGGGCCTGCACTCCAGCGCGGCGCAGCATCGTCAGCGGGCGCGGGCCGCCAGGCGTTCCAGCACGTTCTCCAGCGTGTAGCCGAACAGGGAGGGATCGGCCGGGCTGCTGCCGATGTCCGCCAGGCCCAGCTCCGCCCAGCGCCCGTCGAGGCGCTGCTCCAGCTCGGCCGGCCGGCTCAGGGGTTCCCCCCAGGGGTGATTGCGCTCGGGCCCCACCTTGGTGGTGGCATCGATCGCCAGGCGTCCGCCCAGGCCGAGCTGCTCGCTGGCGAAATCGAGCGTGTCGAACGGGGTGTTCTCCAGCACGAACAGATCGCGCTGGGGGTCCACCAGGGCGCTGATCGCCCAGATCACCTGGCGCGGGTCGCGAATGTTGATGCTCTTGTCCACCACCACCACGAACTTCGTGTAGGTGAACTGCGGCAGCGCGCTCCAGAAGGCCATCGCCGCCCGTTTGGCCTGGCCCGGGTAGGCCTTGTCGATGGCGATCACCGCCAGCTTGTAGCTGAGGCCCTCCATCGGCAGGAAGAAATCCACGATCTCCGGGATCTGCTGGCGCAGGATCGGCGTGTAGATGCGGTTCAGGGCGATCGCCAGCATCGCGTCCTCCTTGGGGGGACGGCCGCTGAAGGTGGTGAAGTAGATCGGGTCGCGGCGCTGCGTGACGCAGTGGAAGCGCACCAGCGGCGAGGGTTCCTC
>JBEGQE010000084.1:0-5171 GCA_041181145.1 Cyanobacteriota bacterium | reverse complement strand
TCGGCGCGGCGCAGGCTGCGGGCCACCAGACGGCTGAGGGTGAGGTGATGCGGCCAGCGCGTCTCCCCCTCGAGCCGCAACAGCGCCTTGAGTTGCTGGTGGGCCTGGGCTTCCAACATCGACAAATCGTAGGAAGCTGGCCGCAGCGGACTGTTCAGCGATGACAAGCCTCTGGCGCGAGCAGCCGGTGGGGATCGTGGGTCTGGGGCTGATCGGTGGCTCACTCGGGCTCGATCTGCGGGCCCGCGGCAGCGAGGTACGGGCCCTGGTGCATCGGGAGGCCACGGCGGAGCGCGCTCGCCAACGGGGCCTGGCCGATGCGGTGAGCACCGACGCCCACGTGCTGCAGGGCTGCGGCCTGATCGTGCTGGCGTTGCCCCTCGATCGGCTGCTCGACCCCGGTGAGGCCCTGCGGGCGGCACTGCCGGCGGAGGCGGTGGTCACGGATGTGGGCTCGGTGAAGCGACCGGTGCTGGAGCGCTGGCAGCGGTGGCATCCGCGCTTCGTGGCCAGCCACCCGATGGCCGGCACGGCCCAGGCCGGGGTGGAGGCCGGGGTGGAGGGGCTGTTCAGCGCACGGCCCTGGGTGGGTACACCCGGGGTCGCCACCGATCCCGAGGCCCTGGCGGCGGTGCGGGAACTGGCCGAAGCGCTGGGGGCCGACTGGCTGGAGTGCGATGCCGATGCCCACGACCAGGCGGTGGCCCTGATCTCGCACATGCCGGTGCTGGTGAGCGCCGCCCTGCTGCAGAGCGCCGATCAGGGGGGCGCTGCCGCGGGGGCAGCCCAGCTGGTGCGGCGGCTGGCCTCGAGCGGCTTTGCCGACACCAGCCGCATCGGTGGCGGCAACCCGGAGCTGGGCACGCTGATGGCCCGCTGCAACCGGCCGGCGGTGCTGCAGGCCCTGGCGGCCTACCGCCAGCAGTTGGACGCCCTGGAGGCGCTGGTGCAGGGCGAGGACTGGGGGCCCCTGCACGCTGCCCTCAGCAGCTGCCAGGCGCTGCGACCGGAGTTTCTCTGAGCCGCAGCGCCCGGCCGCGGCCGGCCAGCAGCTGGCGGCTGGCCATCAGGGCCGAGAGGGTCACCCCGGCCGTGCCCTCGCCGGGGTGGATCGCATCACCGCAGAGCCACAGGCCGGCCAGGGGTGTGCGGCTGGCCAGGCCGAACGGCCCGAAGCGGCTGGGGTGCTGCCCCAGCCCACCCACGAACCCGAACGGCCGACCGGTCCAGCCGGCGAAGCCACGCGGCGTGGCCAGCTCGGCATGGAGCCAGTCGGCCGGCCCAAGGCCCAGCAGCTCCCGCAAACCCGCCTGGATGCCCGCCATCGCCTGGTGCTTGCGCTCCTGGTAGAGCGGCTCCTCCAGCGCGAACCAGGGCCGGGCCGGCGTGAACACACTGGCGATCACGGTGGCCTGCCCCGCCGGCGCCCGCCCATCCCCCTCGGCGCTGAGCGACACGAACAGGTTGCCCGGATCAGCCCACTCCAGCTGAGCGTGCAGGCCGAGATGCTCCGGCAGGCGCTGACGGGGCACCGCCCCGTAGAGCACCAGGGCGCCCGAGGGATCAGGGAAGCCGGCGAGGCGACGCCGATAGCCGCCGGGGAGCGCCGGGCCGAGCAGATCGGGCAGAGCCTGCGGCGGCAGGCTGCACACCACCTCGGCAGCCTCAAGCCGGAAGGGGCGCCCCGCCGGTCCTTCGCCCTCCAGGCACCAGCCAGCGGCTGCATCACCCGTCGCGCGGGGCCGCAGCGCCGTGAGCCGATGGCGCAGCCGCAGCTGCCCGCCGGCCGCGGCCAGCGCCTGCTCGAGGGCGGCGCTCAGCTGCTGCATCGAGCCCTGCAGATGCCAGAGCCCAAGCGGTGCCTGGGCCATCGCCAGCACCGTGGCGCCGTAGAGGGCAGCGGTGCGGTCGGCGGGCTCCTGGGAGTAGAGGCGCAGCTGCAGATCAAGGAAGCGGCGCAGGCGGGCATCGCCGCCGCAGCCGCACAGCCGCAGCAGGTCGGCCACGCTGGCGGCGGTGAACAGGCCACTGGCGAGCACCGCTGGATCGAGGGCAGTGAGCAGCTGCGCCAGGTCCCAGGGGCTGCGCGGCGGCAGCACCGGATCGCGGGCGGCGAAGCCCCAGCTGCTGCGGTGCAGGCGCTCGCAGAGCCGCCAGAAGGGCTCGCTGCCCGGAAACTGACGCTGCCGCTCCTGCCGCCAGCGCCCGGGATCACGCCAGAGCCGGATCGGCTCAGGCTCACCGGCCAGGCGCACGCTGCACCCGGGATCGAGCGGGCGGGCCGCCGGCAGGGGCAGGCCGAAATGGCCGAACAGGCGCGCATGGCTGCCGCCCGGCTCGAAGCCGGCCACCTGGGTGGCACCCACATCGAAGGTGTAGGGCCCGCGGCGGAAGGTGCCCGCGCAGCCGCCGCTCTGGCTATGGGCCTCCAGCAGCACGACCTCGAGGCCCTCGCCCGCCAGCAGGGCTGCGGCGGTGAGGCCGGCGATGCCGGCGCCCACCACCGCCACATCACAACGGCTGCTCATGGCGGCGGCGAATGCGTGCATGCTGGCAGGGCCCCGATCCGCGCCGCGAGCATGGAGCAGGCCCAGCTGGCCGCCTGGCTGCAACGGGAGCGGGGCGAAACACTGCGGGCCCTGGCGCCGGTGGCGGGCGGCTGCATCCACCGGGCCTGGCGCCTGGAGCTGGCGGATGGCCGGCGCCTGTTCGCCAAAAGCAACCGCCGGGCCCTGGAGCCGGTGCTCGCCGCCGAAGCGGACGGACTGAACGCCCTAGGCCAGGCCGCGGCGCTGGCGGCCAGCGACGGCCCCACGCTGCAGGTGCCGCAGCCCCTGGCGCTGGTGACCCTCGGCACGGACAGCCTGCTGCTGCTGCCCTGGCTGGAGCTGGACAGCCATCCCACCAACCCCGAGCAGGCCTGGCGGCAGCTGGGGGCCGCCCTGGCGGGCCTGCACCGGGCCAGCCTGGTGGACCAGGACGGGCGCTTCGGCTGGGGGCACGACAACTTCATCGGCTCCGGCCCGCAGAGCAACGGCTGGGAAACGAGCTGGCCGCGCTTTTTCACCGAGCGGCGCCTCGGGGCCCAGCTGGCCTGGGCGGCCCGTTCGGGCCGGCGGCTGCGCGGAACCGAGGCCCTGCTGGAACGCGTGCCCCCATGGCTGGCCCAGCATGCGGTGGAGCCCTGCCTGGTGCACGGCGACCTCTGGAGCGGCAACGCGGGACTGCTGCGCGGCGGCGCGGCCCCGGGTGCCCTGTTCGATCCGGCGGTGTACCGGGGGGACCGGGAGGTGGATCTGGCGATGGCGCAGCTGTTCGGCGGCTTTCCCGCGGCCTTCTTCGCCGGTTACGACGCCACCTGGCCGCGCCTAGCTGGCCACCGGCAGCGCCGGGATCTCTACAACCTGTACCACCTGCTCAACCACGCCAACCTGTTCGGGGGCAGCTACTGGCAACAGGCCGAACACAGCATCAACGCCCTGCTGCAGAGCCTGGGCTGACCCCCTCCCCGCGCACGGAACAGTCGCGGTGCCCCAGCGGAAAGCCCGACCCGGAAGGCTCCGGATCGGGCTGGGTGGAACCGGCCGAGCCGGATCGGTGGCTGGAGCTGCGGCGCTGCTCAGCCCAGGTATTCCTTGCGCAGGCTCTGCACCTTGCTCACCACGGCGGAGCGCTTCTCGCTGGTGGTGAGGTTCTGCCAGCTCCACTGGCCCACCACCACCAGACCAAGCAGCTCAAGCAGGCCGGGAACGACGGGCAACAGGTTGATCGTGTCGAGCACGCCCTTGATCAGCACCTGGGCCACGATCACGACCACCAGCACGCCGACACCCTTACCGATGCGGCCCATCTGGCTCCAATCCACCTGGTCGAGGGTGGTGTTCACCTTGCCGAGGATCTCGCTGTAGCGCTCGCTGAAGCTGGCGCCAGCCTCCTCGGCGGGAGCGGTGGCCTGCTCCTGCAGTTCTGTGGTTTCGTCGCTCATCAGGAGAGTCATCGGCCTTTTTTTCTCGCCATAAGGTATCTGGGTGGCTGCAGCAACGCCAGAGCGTCTCCGTTCAGGTCGGCATTGCCTGATCGTTCTCGAGCGGGTGCTGCTGGCCGCCGCACCGCTGGAGGGCTGCGCCCTGCTGCTTGGACGGCGCCACGGCACCGACCTGGAGCTGCGGCGGATCTGGCCCTGCTGCAACCGCTGGCTGCCAGCGGAGCAGCGCCGCCAGCGATTTCTGCTCGACCCGCGGGAGCAGCTGCAGGCCCAGCGCTGGGGGCGGCAGCGGGATCTGCTGGTGCTGGGCGCCGCCCACAGCCACCCCACGGGTCCGGCCGTGCCCTCCGCCACCGACCGGCAGCTCTGCCTGGGCCCCACACTGATGCTGATCCGCTCAGGCCTGACGACCGGCGGCGCCAGTGGCGGGGCGGGTGCCCTGGAGCCCTGGCGGGCCTGGTGGCTGCCGGACGCTGCCGACCAACCGGCCAGGGAGCTGCCGCTGCGGCTCGCCGAGGGGGCCGGGCATTTGGGAGAGTAGGGAGCTGGAAAGCGTCCGCGCCCCCTTCATGCTTCCCCCCGACACCACCGGCATCGAGCTCAGCCCCGATGAGGTGGCCCGCTTTGCGCGCCACCTGATCCTGCCGGAAGTGGGCATGGAGGGGCAGAAGCGCCTCAAGGCCGCCTCGGTGCTGTGCGTGGGCACCGGCGGCCTGGGCTCACCCCTGCTGCTCTACCTGGCCGCCGCCGGCGTGGGCCGGATCGGCATCGTCGATTTCGATGTGGTGGATCACTCCAACCTGCAGCGGCAGGTGATCCACGGCACCAGCTGGGTGGGTAAGCCCAAGATCGAATCCGCCAAGGCGCGCATCCTCGAGATCAACCCCCACTGCCAGGTGGATCTCTACGAAACGGCGCTCACCAGTGAGAACGCCCTGGAGATCATCCGCCCGTACGACATCGTCTGCGACGGCACGGACAACTTCCCCACCCGCTACCTGGTGAACGACGCCTGCGTGCTGCTGGGTAAACCCAACGTGTACGGCTCGATCTTCCGGTTTGAGGGCCAGGCCACGGTGTTCAACCTGGATGCCGAAAGCCCCAACTACCGCGACCTGTTCCCCGAGCCGCCGCCGCCGGGCATGGTGCCCTCCTGCGCCGAAGGCGGCGTGGTGGGCGTGCTGCC
>JBEGQE010000083.1:0-7691 GCA_041181145.1 Cyanobacteriota bacterium | reverse complement strand
AGGCCCTCCAGATGGAAGGCGATGGCTTCGCGGATCTCCTTCAGCACCTCATCCCGTGTTTCTCCCGTGGCAACGCAGCCCGGAAGGTCGGGAACGTGGGCTGAGAAATTGCCCTCGGCTTGTTCGATCACAACGGCGTACGACTGGCTCATGGCAGGGGAATGCCGGACTGACGGGCGATGCTGCGGAGAGTCCCCGGGGCGAGGTCGTCGCTGGGCTTTCCCGCAACCGTAACGCGACCGGGACGCAAGGGGTGCTTGAACTGGCGGTGGCTGCCGCGGGTGGCCACCAGCCGCCAGCCGTGCTGTTCCAGGCGCTTGATCACGTCCCGGATCTTCATGCGGCCGCCTGAACCATCCCTGATCCAGGCTTCCCCGAAGTGGCCGTAGCCTGCATCCGTGCAAGCACTGCCCCTCGGTTGAGGCAGGCCGCTTGTTCAATCGCTCAGTCGGATCGAAAGAATCAGATCCCCAGCCGCTCCCAGATCACGCCCAGGTTGGCCTGGTGCAGATCGGTGGAGAAGCAGGCGGCCAGCTGCTCGGGGCTGAGGCGGGCGGTCACGTCGCCGTCGGCCTCGAGGTTGGCGCGGAAGTTGCCGCCCTCGGTGTTCCAGGCGGTGTGGGCGTTGCGCTGCACGATCCGGTAGGCGTCCTCGCGGCTGATGCCGGCCTCCACCAGGGCCAGCAGCACCCGCTGGCTGAACACCACGCCGCCGTACACATTCATGTTGCGGGCCATGTTCTCCGGATACACCCCCAGGCCCTGCACCACGGAGGTCATCTCCCGCAGCATGAAATGCAGGGTGGCGGAGCAGTCGGGCAGCATCATCCGCTCCACGGAGCTGTGGCTGATGTCGCGCTCGTGCCAGAGGGCGCAGTTCTCGAGCGCCGCCACCACGTAGCTGCGCAGCACGCGGGCCAGGCCGCTGATGCGCTCGCTGCGGATCGGGTTGCGCTTGTGGGGCATGGCCGAGCTGCCCTTCTGGCCCTTGGCAAAGTTCTCCTCCACCTCGAGCACATCGGTGCGCTGCAGGTTGCGGATCTCGGTGGAGAACCGCTCCAGGGCCGCACCCACCAGGGCCAGCGTTTGGATGTATTCGGCGTGGCGATCGCGGGAGATCACCTGGGTGCTGGCGGTGTCGGGCACGAGGCCGAGCCTGGCGCAGGCGATCGCCTCCACCTGGGGATCGGTGTTGGCGTAGGTGCCCATGGCGCCGGAGATCTGACCCACGCTCACGGCGGTTTCCAGGCGCTCGAGGCGCTCCTGGTTGCGCACCACCTCCGCTAGCCAGCCGGCCACCTTGAAACCGAAGGTGATCGGTTCGCCGTGGATGGCGTGGGAGCGGCCGATCATCACGGTGCCCTTGTGGGCGCGGGCTAAAGCCCTGAGTGCCTCGGCCAGCTTGTCCAGTTCGGTGCGCAGGAGCTGCACCGAGGCCTTCATCTGCAGGGCCACGCCCGTGTCCAGCACGTCGGAGCTGGTCATGCCCACGTGGATGTAGCGGCCCGCATCGCCCACGTGCTCGTTCACGTTGGTGAGGAAGGCGATCACGTCGTGACGCACCTCGGCCTCGATCTCCAGGATCCGCTCCACCGAGAAGGCGGCCTTCGCCTTGATCGTGGCCACGGCCTCGGCGGGCACCCGGCCCAGCTCGCAGTTGGCCTCCGTGGCGGCGATCTCCACATCCAGCCAGCTCTGGAACTTCGCTTCCTCGCTCCAGATCGCGCCCATCTCGGGCAGGGTGTAACGCTCGATCAAGGCCGCCGTGGGCTCACATCGAGACCAATGTATGGAATGGCCTTCAGCCCGCCGTCAGCTGGCGGTGCGCCACCTCCCAGTGCACCAGCGGCCCCCAGGCCTGCTGCCGCACCCAGCAGCGGCCGCCGCGGCAGTGGATCAGCTGAAACGGGGGCAGGTCGTCGGGTTGGTTGCGCAGTTTCACGAAACTGCCCGGTTGGAGCAGTTCCACCACGTTGCTGGCCAGCCGGCGGTTCGCGGGTCGGTTGGACGAACGGGAGGCGTGCGCCATGGGTGGGGAGCCCTGAGCTGAAGGTCATCTTCTGGAACATTCCCTGCTTTCCGGCTGCAGGGCCGGTTTTTGTTCCGTTTCACGTGTGGTTTTGTGATGGGGGCCGGCTGGCGCTGGGGCACGATGCCTGCATGGCCCGCAAGCAACGCCTGGATCTGCAGCTGGTGGAGCGCGGTCTGGCGGCCAGCCGCCAGCAGGCGCAGCAGCTGATCCGGGCCGGCAAGGTGCGCAGTGGCGACCGGGTGCTCGACAAGCCCGGCCTGGAGCTGGCGCCGGAGGTGGAGCTGCAGGTGGAGCAGCCGCCCCGATTCGTGTCGCGCGGCGGCGAGAAGCTGCTGGGGGCCCTGGAGGCCTTCCCGATCGCCCTGGCGGGACGCATCTGCCTCGATGGCGGCATCTCCACCGGCGGCTTCAGCGATTGCCTGCTGCAGCACGGGGCGGCCCGGGTCTATGGCGTGGATGTGGGCTACGGCCAGACCGCCTGGAGCCTGCGCACCGATCCGCGCCTGGTGCTCAAGGAGCGCACCAACCTGCGCCACCTGCAGCCCGAGGATCTCTATGCCCCGGAGGATCCCCGGCCCGATCTGGCTGTGGCCGATGTGTCGTTCATCCGGCTGGCCCTGGTGCTGCCGGCCCTGGGCCGTTTGCTGCGCCCGGAGCCGCGCGAGGCGCTGCTGCTGGTGAAGCCCCAGTTCGAGGTGGGCAAGGAGCGGGTGGGCAAGGGCGGTGTGGTGCGCGACCCGGTGGCCCATGCCGATGCCATCGCCGGTGTGATCGCGGCGGCGGAAGCCGAGGGGTGGCGGGCCTGTGGCCTGGTGGCCTCGCCGATCACCGGCCCGGCCGGTAACCATGAATATCTGCTGTGGCTGCGCAGCGGGACCTGGGAGGAGCCGGAGGCTGTGGACCAGCAGAAAGCCGCCGGCGCCCCCCTCGATGGGGAGGCGATCCGGCGGCTGGTGGCGGCCACCCTGGGCGGCTGAGCCGGATCAGATGGCGCTGCTGTCGCGGTCGCCGGTGCGGATGCGGATCACCGAATCGATCGGGCTGATGAAGATCTTGCCGTCGCCGATCTCGCCGGTGCGGGCGGCGTCCTGGATGGCGCTCACCACCGTGTCGACGCGGTCGTCATCGACGACGATCTCCAGCTTGAGCTTCTGCAGGAACTCCACCGTGAACTCCGAGCCGCGGTAGCGCTCCACCTGGCCCTTCTGGCGGCCGAAGCCCCGCACCTCGCTCACGGTCATGCCCACGATGCCGGCGTTGACCAGCGCCAGCTTCACGTCTTCGAGCTTGAACGGGCGAATGATGGCCTCGACTTTTTTCATGGCTGCGGGAGCTCGGTCTGGAGAGAGTCTCTCAGGAAAAGGGCCGGGAGGGAACGCGTCCGTGGGTCCCGGCAGGTTCCATTCAGCAACAGCTCCGGCGGGGTCGATGTGGCCGTTGCTACCGCTGCCGCGCTGCGTAGCATCCGCGTTCAGCCCCTGCGTTGCCATGAGCTCCGAGCAGACCCGCACCCCCCTCTACGGCGAGCGCGCCATCGCCGAGGCCGAGCTGATCTGCTTCGACAACCCCCGCCCGGGCCGGGCCTACGAAATCGCGATCACCCTGCCGGAATTCACCTGCAAGTGCCCGTTCTCCGGCTATCCCGATTTCGCCACCCTGCGCCTGCTGTATCAGCCGGGGCCGCGGGTGATCGAACTCAAGGCGATCAAGCTCTACGTGAACAGCTACCGCGACCGCTCGATCTCCCATGAGGAGGTCACGAACCGCATCCTCGACGACTTCGTCGCGGCCTGTGAGCCGGTGTGGATGCAGCTGGAGGCCGACTTCAACCCCCGCGGCAACGTGCATACCGTGATCCGCGCCAGTCACGGCACACGTCAGCCCTGCTGAGGGCCGGAGTCAGCCCTGCGGCAGGTCTGCGAGCAGCGCCGGCAGCTCCCGGGCAAAGGCGCTGAGGTTGCGGTTGCACAGGCCGCCCACATGCAGCTTGCCCTGGCCCGCTTCGGCGATGGCCCAGAGCTGGCGGGTGGCGATCAGGCTCAGGCCGCCGCCCGTCAGGGCGATGGCGAAGCCGGCGTACACCAGGGGCACGCCGGGGTCGCGTTTGAGCAGCAGGCCGCTGGCCGGCACCACCCCGGCGATGCGCAGCGGGATGCCTTCGATCTCCACGGGCTCACCACCGGGGATCAGGGCCCCAAGCTCCTCGGCCTCGGCGGAATAGGCGGTCACCGGTCCCTGCTCGCTGGAGAGGGCCAGCAGCACCGGATTGCTGCCATCGGGTCGGGTGGGCAGCACGATGCCCCACACCTGCTCCCCCAGCTGGGGGAAGCTCTGCAGCGGCAGTTCCAGCACGGGGCTGCGTCCCAGCTGCACCTGCAGGGCCGCCAGGGCCCAGTCCGCCTGGTACACGGTCATGCCCTGGTAGCGCAGGGGATGGTTGACGCTGATCTCGCGGATGGCGGCCTCGCTGGCGCCGCCATCGGGCTCGAGCCGCAGGCGGGAGTGAAACTGCTCGGGGCGGCCGGCGGGGTCGCGGGCGATGCCGAAGTCCTCAAGGGTGACGCTCACCTGGGTCTGCCCGCGGCTGTTCATCAGCTCGAGCACGTTGCCCGGTGCCAGGAAGCGCTCCAGGCGCTGGCCGGCCAGGGACCCCCAGGCGGCACCCACCATCAGCACCACCAGGCCGGCGTGCACCAGCAGCGGACCCACGCGGCCACTGATGCCCCGCCGGGCGGCCAGGCGATCGGGCTGGCGCTGCAGCTGCCAGCCGCGGCTGCCGAGCAGCTGCTCCAGCGCGCTGAGGCTGCCTTCGGCATCGGCGCAGGCCAGGGTTTCGGCCAGGGTGAGTTTGCTGAGTTGGCGCGGGGTGCGGTAGTCGATCCAGCGCAGGGCCGCCTGCAGGGCGGGCCATTGGCGGCGCCAGCTGCAGAGGATCAGGGCAAGGCCCAGCCAGGCGAGCAGCGCCAGGAACCAGCTGCTCGAATACACATGGTCGAGCTGCAGGGCCAGGATCCGATCGCCGTTGAACAGGCCCAGCCAGGGTTCGGCGTCGAAGACGCGGTGGTAGAGCGCTTCGCTCTCCTTCTGCGGCACCAGGGTGCCAAGGCCGCTGGCGATGGCGATCACGACCAGCAGGCCGATGGCCACCCGCAGATCGGAGATCCAGGCGATCAGTCGCTTCAGCGCTTGCACAGGGAGGGTCAGCTCGGGCGGGTGAACGGGGGGAGCATCAGCTCCATTCGGCCAGCAGGGTGAGGGCGCCGCTCACCAGCAGCACGGCGCCGCTGATCGGCGGTACCCACTGCCCCAGGGCCCGCAGGGCGAGCAGCCGGGGCAGCCAGGCGGCGGCGGTGCCCGCCAGCAGCAGTGGCAGCACCTGGCCGGCGGCGAAGGCGGTGAGCAGCACCACCCCGGCCAGGGGGGCGCCGGCCTGGGCAATCCAGGCCAGCAGCACCGCCAGCACCGGCGTGGTGCAGGGGGAGGCCGCCAGGCCGAAGGCCAGGCCCGCCGCCAGTGGTGCCAGGGCGGCGGGTACCCGCTGCCGCCATTGTTCCGGGTCGGGACCGCTCGGCAGCCGCAGCGGCAGCAGGCCGAGCAGGTTCAGGCCCATCAGCACCGCCAGCACGGCCACCAGGCTGGGAATCACGCCGGGCACCTGCCCGTAGATCCGCCCGAGCACCCCGCTGGCGAGCCCCAGCAGCACCAGCGAGCCCACGATTCCGGCGCAGAAGCTGAGGCTGCGCCGCCACGGCCGGCCACCCTCGGCCGCTGGGCCGCCATCGAAGCCGGCCAGGTAAGCCAGGGTCACCGGCAGCAGCGACAGGGAGCAGGGACCGAGGCTGGTGAGCAGTCCGCCGGCGAACACCAGGGCCACGGTCAGGGGGCCAGGCTGGGCCAGGGAGCTCTGCAGCAGGTCCTCAGCGGTGCGGGCCCAATCCGCCAGGGCCAGAGCGGGCATGCAGGGATTCAGCCGCGCGGAGGGCTCAGCCTATCGGGGCGCTTGCGGGCCTCGGGGCGCGGCTGCGCTGGCGGCGGGGTCGCACCGGCTCCAGCCCGGCCCCCTCCAGGGAGCAGCGCAGCAGCAGGCCGGCCGTGAGCAGGCTGGCCAGCAGGGAGTTGCCGCCGTAGCTGATCATCGGCAGGGGTAGCCCCGTGGTGGGCATCGCACCGCTGGCCACAGCGATGTTCAGGATCGACTGGCCCACCAGCAGGGCCGTGCAGCCGATCGCCACCAGGCGCTGCTGGTTGCTGCGGCAGCTCAGGGCCACCCGCAGACCTACGAATCCGAACAGCAGCAGGAACAGCAGCAGGGCCACCGAGCCCACATAGCCGAACTCCTCGGCAAACACGGCGAAGATGAAGTCGGTGCTCTGGATCGGCAGGTACTGCAATTTCTGCGTGGAGAGGCCGTAGCCCTCCCCCCACAGGCCGCCGGAGCCGATGGCCAGCAGGCTCTGCACCAGCTGGTAGCCATCGCCCTGGGCGTCCTTCCAGGGGTTGAGGAAGGAGGTGACGCGGATGCGCTGGTACTCGTTGATGGCGATGCTGCCCACGGCCACCGCCAGGCCCGCCCCCGCCGTGCCGAACATCGCCCAGAGGGGCAGGCCGGAGGCCAGGGCCATCAGCCAGAGCAGGATGCCGCACAGGGCCGCCGTGCTGAGGTTGGGCTGCTTGAGGATCAGGCCGAGGGTCACGGCGAACACCCCGAGCCAGATCACCTTCTGATCGCCGGCGATGCGGCTCCAGTGGGAGAAGATCGCCGCCCCCTGAAGCACCAGGAAGGGCTTGATCAATTCGGTGGGCTGGAGCTGGATCGGGCCGATCACCAGCCAGCGGCTGGCGCCGTTCACCGTGCTGCCGATCACCAGGGTGAGGCCCACCAGCACCATGCCCACCAGCAGCGCAGGTCCGGCCAGGCGCAGCCAGCGTCGCAGGTTGATGCGCAGGCCGAGGTACAGCAGCCCCCAGCTGGCCAGCAGCCACAGGGCCTGGCGCTTGAGGTAGTAGGCCGGATCCCCCATCTCCCGGGCCGCCACCCACCAGCTGGCGGAACCCAGCACCACCAGGCCCAGCAGGCTCCAGAGGGCCACCATGCCCAGCAGCAGGCGTGCCTCCGCGGGCCAGTGGCTGAACGGCACCGGCAGGAAGCCGCTGCGGGGCGCTGGTCCCTCGGTGCTGGGGTGGCGGTTGGGCATGGGATCGGGAGGGGCGTGGCGGCGGGACACCACGCGGAGCGACGGAAGACGGGGTGCCCGACTATCCCCTATTTGCGGGGTGCGGGCAAACGCAAGGGCGGCCAACAGAAAAGCCCGGCCGAGGCCGGGCTTGTGCAGATCTTGGCTGCAGCGGTTGGCTGATCCGAGGGATGGCGCCGGTCAGTTGCCGACGTTCACCTGACGGCGACCGGTGACCAGTTCCACCTTGAGGATCTTGCCGCCCTGCTTCATGATCCGCTGCTGTTCAGCGAACCAGCTCTCGAAGGGCACCCACTTGGTGAAGAAGGTGTTCTGCAGCTCGCGCTGGGAACGGGTCTTCTCCGGGCAGGGGATGCAGGCCGTGATTTTGAACAGGCGCATGGGAGGGATCCGAGGGGTGTGCCGAAGGCAGGGGATCAGTTACCCAGGCCGGAGCTGATGTAGTCGAAGTACACGCCCATTTC
>JBEGQE010000082.1:0-5445 GCA_041181145.1 Cyanobacteriota bacterium | reverse complement strand
GGATTGCTTCGCCGTAAACAGTTCAGGAGCACCACCTTGTTGCTGTGGACGCGATCTTGCGTGGGCCGATCCCCTTGTTCTGCCGGCTGAACTCCTGCAAAACAGGTTCGAAAGGCTTCTGTTGAAACACCGAGATCGTGGCTGATTTGATGGACCGGACGCTGGGGGTCATCCAGCAGCAGCGGGGCGGCAGCTGTTGGAGGCAAAAGGATCACCATCGCCAGCGGTACGAGTCGTTGAATCAGCTGGGGAGCGTGCATTCGGGTTCTTGCTTCGCCTGCGCCGTGCTCAGCCCAGCAGGGGCACCAGTTCGCTGAGCCGCTCGTTGCTGCCCAGCTTCAGCACTTGGCCGCTGCCGCTTTCATCCTCGGCCTGAAGCTCGGCGGTATCCAGGCGCAGGCTGCGGCCGTCCTGCAACAGGCCGGCGAGCAGCGATGGCTGGCCGGAGCAGAGATCCACCAGCTGATCACCGCGCTGGGAGAAGCGCAGGCCGATCTGGCCGATGTCGCCCCGTTGGCAGCGGCGCAGGCTGTCCACAGCCAGTCGCTTGAGCTGGCCCTGGGCGCTGGCCAGCACCACGCTGGTGTCGCTGGCGACGGGCACCGCTCCCACCACCTGCTCGCCGGGCAGCAACCGCAGCAGCACCGGTCCCTGGGCGTTGCGACCCATCACCGGCAGGTTGGCCTCATTCACCGTGAGGCGCAGCAGGCGGCCGGTGCTGCTGGCCACCACCAGTTCTTGCCCCTCGCGGCAGAGCACCGCCCGTTGCAAGGTCACCCCTTCCTTGAGCTTGAGCACCGAGGTGGCACGGCCGGAGAGGTCTTGGAATTCCTCAATGGGCAGCCGCTTGAAGCGGCCGTCGCTGCTGAGCAGCCCCACGCTGGCGCCAGCGGGGTCTTGAGGCATCACCAGCAGCTGCACCACCCGTTCCCCTTTCATTCCCTCCGGCAGGAATGTCTCCAGGGGTCCGGGCTGCTGGCCAGCGAACTCCCAGCGCAGCAGCGCCACGCGGCCTGCGTCGGTGAAGGCCAACACCGCCGGCTGCTGCGCCACCGGCAGGATCAGCCGTGCCGGAGCGGGGTGTTCCCCAAGCGGCGCCGGTTCGTCGAGGTGCAGGCGCCCCAGCAGTTGCGGCCCCACCACCTTCACCTGGCCATCGGCCTGGATCAGCAGTCGGCCGTCGCTGGCGAGGCCGTCCAGGGCCCGTTGGCGCAGCAGTTCACTGTTGGGGCGCTGAGCCGCTGTGCGCTGGGCCACCAGTTCGTCGCCCCCCTCCACCAGCCGTGTGCGCCGCGGCGTGGCGAAGCGTTTCTTGAGGGCCTTGAACTCGGCCACCATGGTGTCGAGCAGGGCGGGCCGTTCATCCAGCAGGTGCCGCAGCCGGGCCCGTTCCTGGCGCAGGTCCTCCGCCTCCTTGCGCAGGCTGCTCTGCTCCAGCCCGGTGAGCCGCCGCAGGGGCATGGCCAGCACGGCGTCCGCCTGCCGTTCGTTGAGGTCGAGGTGCACCTGCAGGCTGGCCTTGGCGCTGGCGGCGTCGGGGGCCGCGGTGATCATCTCGATCACGCGGGCGAGGGCATTGAGGGCCGTGATCAAGCCCTCCACCACCTCCAGTCGGTCTTCCGCCCGCTTCAGCGCATGGCGCGTGCGGCGAATCAGCGTCAGCTCGCGGTAGTCGAGGAATTCCTGCAGCAGCTGGCGCAGGGTGAGCTGGATCGGTTTGCCGTGCACCAGCGCCAGCAGGATGGCCCCGTAGTTGCTCTGCAGGGCGGTGCGGCGCTGCAGCTCCGCGAGCACGGTTTCGGGGTTGGCGTCGCGGCGCAGTTCCACCACCACGCGCATCCCTTCGCGGTCGGATTCATCGCGGATGTCGGCGATGCCGATGACCTTGCCCTCGTTCACCTGCTCCGCCAGCTTCTCGATCCAGCCGGCTTTGCTCAGCTGATAGGGCAGCTCGGTGATCACCACGGCACCGCGCTTGTGGCGGCCCTTGCCCGGTTGGATCTCTTCGATGTGGGCCACGCCCCGCATCGGGATGCTGCCGCGCCCATAGAGATAGGTGTCGCGCACGCCGCTGCCGGTGAGCACTTCACCGCCGGTGGGGAAGTCGGGGCCTGGCACCAGCTCCAGCAGTTTGTCGTCGCTGAGGTCCGGTTTGCGCAGCAGGGCGATGAGTGCATCCACCACCTCCCCCAGGTTGTGGGGAGGGATGTTGGTGGCCATGCCCACGGCGATGCCCGTGCAGCCGTTCAGCAGCAGGAAGGGCAGTTGGGCCGGCAGCACCGTGGGCTCCTGCTGGGAGCCATCGAAGTTGGGGGCGAAATCAACGGTGTCGTCGCCGATTTCATCGAGCATCGCCTCGTTGGCGATGGGGGCCAGGCGCGTTTCCGTGTAGCGCATGGCGGCCGGCGGGTCGTCGTCCACCGAGCCGAAGTTGCCATGGCCATCCAGCAGGGGGTTGCGGCTGGCGAAGGTCTGCACCAGCCGCACCAGGGCGTCGTACACCGCCTGGTCGCCGTGGGGGTGGTACTTGCCGAGCACGTCGCCCACCACGCGGGCGCACTTGCGGTAGGGCCGATCCGGGGTGAGCCCCAGCTCGTGCATGGCGTAGAGGATGCGCCGTTGCACCGGCTTGAGGCCGTCGCGGGCGTCGGGCAGGGCCCGGCCCACGATCACGCTCATGGCGTATTCGAGATAGGAGCGCTGCATCTCCTGATGCAGGTCCACGGGCTCGATGCGGCCGTCGCCGATGGGCATCCGTTACCTGAGCCGGGGGCCGAACGTGCGCGTCAGCCTACCGATGGCGTCACGGTTCGTCGTCGCCGTTGCTGGTGCCGGCGTTGGCGTGGGCCCGCTCCACATCGGCCTTCAGCGGGGCCTCCGCCAGCAGCCGGGCGGTGGAGCCCCGCAGGCGGTTGCCCCAGAGCTGTTCCTTCTGATAGCTCTCGAGCACGTAGTTGGGTTCGCCGGCCAGGGCCCTGTGGGCCAGCTCCAGGCTTTCGGCGTTGCCCGGTTTCTGGCTGTTCAGAGCCGCCGCCAGGGCCAGCATCGGTTCGGCGGCGGTGGGCTTGATGCCGAGCACCCGCCGCCAGCGCTTGATGGCTTCGCCATCCTTTTTCTGCTCGTAGAGCACCAGGGCCTGGTTGTTGATCGCCTCCCAGAAGTTCTTGCGCAGGTCGGCGGCCTTCTCGAACGCCGTAAGCGCTTCACGGTTGCGGCCCATCAGGATCTGGGCGTTGCCCAGGTCGAAGTAGGCGCCGGCATTGCGCCCGTCCAGCTTCAGGCCCTGCCGGATCAGTTCGGCGGCCTGGGTGGGGTTGTTGTCCTTCAGGGCCAGAGAACCCTGGGCGAACAGGATGCCGGCGTTGCTGGGATCCAGCTCCCGCGCCCGTGCCAGGGCCACGCCGGCCTTCTTCTCCTGGCCGCTGCGCAGCTGCGCCTCCGCCAGCAGCACCCAGCCGCGCGGATCGGCCGGGATCAGCTGCACCACCAGCGCGGCCAGCCGTGCCGCATCCTCGGCCTGGCCCAGCCGCAGCAGCCTTGCGGCCGCCTGGGCAATGCCCAGACCGGCACCTTCCAGACTGACCTCGCTCGGTACCAGCACGTAGGGCACCAGGGCCCGGGCCGGTGTGGGGGCCGTCAGGCTCAGGGCGGTGGATCCCACCCCCGCCAGCAGGCTGCCGAGCATCAGGGGCGCCGCCGCCAGGGACCTCAACCAGCGCGCCGCCATCGATGGGCACCAACTGAGGCGCAGCGTAGGCAGAGACGGCGCTGTTGCCCGCGGCTGTGTGGATGGCGACGCTGCCCGCTCAGCCGATCTGGCCTGCCGCCAGCGCCGCCTGGATGTTGCGGCGCCACATCGCCGGTTTGATCCGGCGCAGGGCTGAGGCGCGCAGCTTCTCGTCCCACTCGGCATCGCTCCAGGCCAGGGCCTGCTCGGCGCGCAGATCCAGCCACCAGGGGCGCGGTTGCAGATCGGCATCGGCGCTGGCCGGCAGGGGGGCGCGGTTCCAGGGGCACACCTCCTGGCAGATGTCGCAGCCGGCCACCCAGCCCTGCAGGGCGCCGGCGATGGCGGTTGGCAGAGCTTCGGCGCGGTTCTCGATCGTGTGGAAGGCGATGCAGCGGCGGGCATCCACCACGAAGGGCTCCACGATGGCGCCGGTGGGGCAGGCCTCCAGGCAGGCGGTGCAGGCGCCGCAGGCCGGCGCGGCCGGGGCGTCGGCGGGCAGGGCGAGATCGGTGAGCAGATGGCCCAGCAGCAGCCAGGAGCCCCGCCGCCCGGCGATCAGGTTGCCGTGCTTGCCGATCCAGCCCAGGCCCGCCTCCTCGGCCCAGGCCTTGTCGAGCAGCGGGGCGCTGTCGACGCAGGCGCGCCAGCGCACGCCTGGCACCTGCACCTCCAGCCAGCGCCCCAGGGCCCGCAGGCGGCCATCGATCACCCGGTGGTAATCGCGCCCCCAGCCGTAGCGGGCCACCTTCAGGCTGCCCGGGGCCCGCTCGGCGGCCACGTGATGGTTCAGGCCCACCGCCACCAGGCTGCGCACCCCTGGCAGCAGCTGCTCCACCGCGCGGCGGCGTGGATCGGCCATCCAGGCCATGTCGGCCTGGTGCCCGGCCGCCAGCCAGCGCTCCAGAGCCGCAGTGCGCAGCCGCAGGCGCGGGCTGCCCGGCACCGCCGCGATCCCCACCGGCTCGAAGCCCAGGCGCCGGGCCTCGGCCTTGAGCGCGCCGGCCAGCGCTGGATGCCCCATCCGGCCACCCCCCCTACGATTGCGCGATTGCGTCAGATCCACTGTGAGCACAGCAGCCCCCGGCCGCCTCGGCAACCTGTTCCGCTGGTTGGGCCTCACCCTGGTGCTGCTGCTGGGCCTGCAGCTGCTGTCGGTGCTGGCCGTGAACGGCTGGGGCGAGGAGAGCTTCCGCCAGCTGGTGAGCACCACCCTGGTCAACCAGTCGCCGATGGCCTTCGTGGGCCTGTTGCTGATGTTGGTCGCCGCTCGCCTCGAGGATCCCCGCGCCAGCCGCACACCGCTGCACTGGCTGGTGGCCGTGCTCAGCGGGGTGCTCGCCCTGGCTCTGCTGGTCAGCGTGCCGATCACGATCAGCGGCGATCGCGCCGTGTCCGACCAGGCCGATCAGGCGCTGATGGCCCAGAAGGGCCAGCTGGAGATGGCCCGCGCCCAGCTGCAGAACCCCCAGGTGCTCGAGCAGGTGATCGCCCAGGGCGAGCAGGCCGGCCAGATCCCCGCCACCGCCTCGGATGCCGACAAGCAAAAGGCGGCTCAGGCCTTCATGAACCGCCAGCTCGACCAGGCCGAACAGCAGCTCAAGCAGGCGGAGCGTCGCCGCGATCTGGCCGCCAACCAGCGCCGCATCGGCGGCATCGGCACCGCCGTGGTGCTGCTGGTGGCGTTCACCCTGCTGGCCCTGGTGGCCGTCCTGTGA
>JBEGQE010000081.1:0-15193 GCA_041181145.1 Cyanobacteriota bacterium | reverse complement strand
CCAGGCGGCGCTTGCAGCGTCCAGCGGCCGGCCAGCGGGCCAGCAGCACCAGCCTTCGCCGCGGGTGCTGCATGGCTCAGTTCTGGCGGGGCAGTTCTGCCGGGCGCAGGTCGAGCACCAGCTCGCGGGGGCCCCGCTGCACCTGCACCTTCAGGCCCTGTCCCACCTGGCCCTGGTCCACGGCCACCTGCACCTCGGAGGGGTTGTCGACCACCGTGTCGCCAACGCGCTCGATCAGGTCGCAGGGGCGCATGCCGCCACGCTCGGCCGGGCTGCCCGGCATCACCTCCACCACCACCACGCCATTGGTTTCCGGCAGGCGGCACTCGGCGTTGGTGGCATTCACCTCGCGGGCCAGCTGGGGGGTGAGCGCCTGCAGTCGCACGCCGATGTAGGGGTGCGAGGCGCGGCCGCGCTCCAGGATCTGGGCGGCGATCTGGCGGCCGAGGTTGATCGGGATCGCGAAACTCAGGCCGGCGCCTGGCGCCTTGCGGATGGCGGTGTTGATGCCGATCACCTGGCCGCGGTCGTTGATCAGCGGACCGCCGCTGTTGCCGGGGTTCACGGCGGCGTCGGTCTGGATGTAGGGCACCCGCTGGCCTTCGCCGATGGCGTTGGTGCGCTGCACGGCGCTGATGATCCCCGCCGTCACGGTGTTGTCCAGGCCGAGCGGGTTACCGATCGCGATCGCCCACTCGCCCGGGCGCACCTTGGCGGAATCCCCCAGCGGCGCCACCGGCAGGCCGGTGGCCGCCACCTTCACCACCGCCACGTCGGTGACCGGATCGGCACCCAGCACCTTGCCGCTGTAGCTGCGGCCATCGGGGAGGGTCACATCCACCTCGCTGGCCCCCTCCACCACGTGGGCGTTGGTGAGGATCACCCCGTCGGAGCGGGTGATGAAGCCCGAGCCCTGGCCCTGCTGCTGCTGGATCGACGGCCCGCTGCCGAACAGGCCGCCCAGCGGATTGATCACCCGGCGCACCGTGTCGATCCGCACCACCGCCGGGCCCACCTTGGCCACGGCACTGACGATGAAATTGTTGCCCGGCTGCAGCGGTGCACTGGGCATGGCATCGCTGACGCGGGCCGGATCACCGCCGCCGCCGCTGCCGGGCAGGCCGTTGCGACACCCCGTGAGCACCGTGGCGCCGAGGCTGATGCCGAGCAGCGAGGCCAGCAGCGCGGCCCTGCGGCGCGCGGGCATCGGAGGGGTCATGCGGGGTCCTGGAACGCCGGGTGTGGTGCGGTTCATTAAAGGCGGACCGAACGGCTCCTCGCCCCTAGGATCCGGGTCCCGTGGTTCGGATCTGGCGGTGCAGCAGGGGGAGCAGCTGTGGCGTCAGGTTCAGGAGGCGCTGCAGGGCAACCTCTCCAAACCCACCTTCGAGACCTGGATCCGCCCGGCGATCTGCACGGCCCTGCAGGCGGATCAGCTGCAGCTGCAGGCCCCGAATGCCTTTGCCTGCACCTGGCTGCGCAAGAACTACCTGGCCATGATCGCGGCGGTGGCCAGCGAGATCGCCGGCCGCACGATCCAGGTGGCGGTGGAGGCGGCCGGCGAGGAGGCTGCGGCCGTGGCGGGAAGCGGCGGCCTGCAGGCCACCGCGGCGTTGGAGGCCTCTCCGGTGGGGGAGTCGCGCCGTGGCGACCCCGGCCTGCCGGGGGGTGAACCGGCCGGGGGTGGCGCTCCCCTGCCCGGCCGCGCCCCCGCCACCGGTGAGGCGCCGCGTCGCCTGGCCCCCGGGCTCAACGCCCGCTATGTGTTCAACCGCTTCGTGGTGGGTCCCAACAGCCGCATGGCCCATGCGGCGGCCCTGGCGGTGGCCGAGGCCCCGGGCCGGGAGTTCAATCCCCTGTTCATCTGCGGCGGTGTGGGTCTGGGCAAGACCCACCTGATGCAGGCCATCGGCCACTACCGCCTGGAGATCGATCCGGACGCGCGCGTGGCCTACGTGAGCACCGAGACCTTCACCAACGATCTGATCCAGGCCATCCGCAAGGACGGCATGCAGAAGTTCCGCGACCGCTACCGCGCGGCTGATCTGATCCTCGTGGACGACATCCAGTTCATCGAGGGCAAGGAATACACCCAGGAGGAGTTCTTCCACACCTTCAATGCCCTGCACGAGGCGGGCCGCCAGATCGTGATCGCCAGCGATCGTCCCCCCTCCCAGATTCCGCGGCTGCAGGAGCGCCTGATCTCCCGCTTCTCGATGGGGCTGATCGCCGACATCCAGGCGCCCGATCTCGAGACGCGCATGGCGATCCTGCACAAGAAGGCCGAGCAGGAGCGGGTGCGGCTGCCGCGCGACCTGATCCAGTACCTGGCCGGGCGCTTCACCTCCAACATCCGCGAACTGGAGGGGGCCCTCACCCGTGCCGTGGCCTTCGCCTCGATCACCGGCCTGCCGATGACGGTGGAATCGGTGGCACCGATGCTCGACCCGGCCGGCACCGAGGTGGAGGTGACCCCCGATCAGGTGCTCAGCAAGGTGGCGGAGGTCTTCGCCGTGTCCGTGGAGGAGATGAAGAGCCCCAGCCGCAAGCGCGCCGTGAGTCAGGCGCGGCAGGTGGGCATGTACCTGATGCGCCAGAGCACCAACCTGTCGCTGCCGCGGATCGGTGAAGCCTTCGGCGGCAAGGACCATTCCACCGTGATGTATGCCGTGGAGCAGATCGATAAGAAGCTGGGCAACGATCCACAGCTGGGCCGGCAGGTGCAGCAGGTGCGCGATCTGCTGCAGATCGCTTCACGCCGGCGGGTGCGCTGAGGCGCGGCGAGGGGCTCAGCCGGTGATCGGCTGGCTGGGGTCGAGACCCTCCACCTCGCCGGAGAACACGCGGCTGGCGGTGATGTCCTCCGCTTCGATCGTCATCAGATCCAGCTTGGTCATGCCGCCACCGCTCATGCGTTTGAACAGCCGGTTGGCCTGGCGCATGCGAGCCCGATCGATGGCGTTGCGGATCGAGCGGGCGTTGGCGAAGAAGGGCAGCTGGATGCGCCGCTCGATGTAGTCGGCGAAGGCGGCATCGGCTTCGGGGCTGAAGCGGTAGTTCTCCTCCGCCAGGATCAGCTTGGCGATCGCCAGCAATTCCTCGGCGCTGTAATCGGGGAAGTCGATGTGGTTGGCCACCCGCGAGGAGAGGCCTGGATTGCTCTGGTAGAACACATCCATGCGTTCCTTGTAACCGGCGAAGATCACCACGAGATCGTCGCGGTTGTTCTCCATCACCTGCAGCAGGATCTCGATCGCCTCGGCGCCGTAGTCGCGTTCGTTCTCCGGGCGATACAGGTAGTAGGCCTCGTCGATGAACAGCACGCCGCCCATCGCCTTCTTGAGCATCTCGCGCGTCTTGGGCGCGGTGTGGCCGATGTACTGGCCCACCAGGTCGTCGCGGGTGGCCGTCACCACATGGCCTTTGCGCACGTAGCCGAGGCGATGCAGGATCTGCGACATCCGTGCCGCCACCGTGGTTTTGCCCGTTCCCGGCCGCCCGGTGAACGACATGTGCAGGCTCGGGGCCGTGGTGGCCAGTCCCACCTGCTTGCGGGCCCGATCCACCACCAGCAGGGCGGCGATTTCGCGGATGCGTGTCTTCACCGGCTGCAGGCCGATCAGCTCCTGATCGAGCTGATCCAGCACCTGTTGCACGTCGGCCCCCTCATAGGCGGCCTGCAGATTCACCGGTGCATGGTCGGGATGGTTGACGGGCTCAGACGAGGCCATCGATCGCCGCGGCGAAGGCGTGATCAGCCTCGCTGATCGGCGCCTCCTCAGCCTCAGCCCGCAGGGTGATGTTCACGTAGGTGCGGCCGAAGCTGATGTCCGGATAGCGGCCCTGCTGCTCGCAGAAGTCGTTGAGCCGATCCAGGAAGGCCCGGTTGCTGGCGTAATCCTCGAATTCAACGCGCCGCTCCAGCCACTCAATGCGATCGGGCTTGGGGCGGGGATTCCACTGGTGCTCCATCCGCCCAGGCTAGATCGACGCCCTCCCTGTTCCTGGCTCAAGCGCCCGCCGGCCCGGCTCCCGCTTCAGCCCCCCAGGCAGTCGGTGCGGCCGGCCGCCAGGCGGGTGGCCCAGGCCAGGGCATAGGCGGCGTTGGCCGCCTGCTCGGCCGGCTCGGCACTGTTGAGGGGATGGGGCATCGTGCCATTGATGGCGGCGTTGGTGACGCAGAACATCGCCTTCTGGAAGCTCATGCAGATCTTCACGCGCACATCGCCTTCGCCCCGGCCCTGCTGCTGATACCAGTGGTGCAGGGCCTCAGGCAGGTGGCGGTACATGTCCTGCATCAGCAGGCTGGGCGGAATGCCTGCACCCATGCTCGGCAGCGGGTCGGCATAGAGGGCGCCGTAGGCGAACTGGGCCTGATCGGGCGAGATCTGCTGGGCCTGGGCATTGAAGCTCACCGTGCCCAGGAACGGCATGCCGCGCAGGAACACCGCCTCCACGTAGGGCACGGCCACATCCCCGAGGAAGGTGAGGCCGGCCTCGGGCGGCAGCACCCAGTGTTGCTGGCCGCCGATGCGCACGGCGTAGGTGATCGGGTTGCCGGCGGCGGCCACCAGACCCTGCTTGATGAACTCCACCACATCGGCGATCGAGCGCACACGGCCGTCGCGCTCCGCCGCGGCAAGATCCAGGAATAGATCGCTCATCACGCGCCAGAACTGGCCCAGGGCGTGGGTGGTGGCGGCCGTGCGGATCAGCTCCGGCAGGAAGGCCGGGGCCAGGGCATGCAGCACGGCCAGCAGGGGATCACGGCGCCGCTTGGCGGCGATGATCGCTGCGCAACCGGCGGCGAAGGCCTCGCCGTCGAGGTAGGCATCCATCCCGCCGGTGCCATGCCACAGCATGCCCTTCATGCAGTACTCGGCGTACTCGAAGTTGATGCGGTCGTGGTTGAGGTGGCGCCAGATCTTGGCCGGGCTCAGATCACCATCGAGGTACTTGAACAGCGGGACCGGATTGAGGAACTGGTGTTCGGCCTGATAGATCAGGTTCTTGCTGTAGGCATCGAGCACTTCGCCATAGCTCTCCAGCACGCCCACCACCTCGAGCAGGTGATCGGTGCTCTCGTTGAGCAGGGTCTGGCCGGCCAGCAGCCGTGCCTGCACCTGCTCGCGACTGAGGGAGGGCGCGGCGTTGACGAGGTCGGCGGAAACGATCGGCATCTCAGCCCACCCCCCCGCTGCCCAGGGCCATGGCGGTGGTGGCCATCTCGCTGATGTGGCTCAGGCCGGAGGGCAGCAGGCCGAGGCCCACCACAGCGGCCACCAGGGCGATGGCCGGAATCGTCTCGCGTGGGGCCACCGGGGCCAGGCGCACATCGAGGCGGTTGTCCACCAGGGGGTCACCGCTGGGCTGGGTGATCGCCAGCCGGCCGAAGAAGGCCCGGTTCACCAGCAGCAGGAAGTACACGGCGGTGAGACCTGACCCCACCATCGAGAGCAGTGTGGCGAGCGGGAAGGTGGTGATGGCGCCGCGGAACACCAGGAATTCGGAGATGAAGCCGGCCATGCCGGGCAGGCCGGCGCTCGCCATCACGCCCACGATCATCAGGGAGCCGGTGAACGGCAGACCCTTCTCCGGGTTGAGCAGACCGCGCAGCACCTCCAGATCGCGGGTGCCCGTCTTGCGGTACACGATCCCCACCAGCAGGAACAGGAGGGCGGAGATCAGGCCGTGGCTCACCATCTGGAACACTGCGCCCAGCAGCGCCACCGGTGTGGCGGCCGCGGCGGCCAGCAGCACGTAGCCCATGTGGCCCACGGAGCTGTAGGCCACCATCCGCTTCATGTCCGTCTGGGCGATGGCCGCCAGTGAGCCATAGAGCACGGAGATCGCGGCCCAGATCGCCAGGGCCGGGGCGAGCTTGGCCCAGGCCTCGGGGAACAGGCCCAGGCCGAAGCGCAGCAGGCCGTAGGTGCCGAGCTTGAGCAGCACCCCCGCCAGCAGCACCGACACCGGTGTGGAGGCCTGGGTGTGGGCATCGGGCAGCCAGTTGTGCAGCGGCACCAGGGGAATCTTGATGCCGAAGCCGATCAGGAGCGCCCCGAGCAGCAGCAGCTGCGAGCCCATCGACAGCCGCTCGCTGAGCACCGGCGTGAGGCTGAAATCCACGCTGCCGGTGAGCAGGGCCAGGCCGAGGAAGGCCCCCAGGATCAACATGCCGGACACGGCCGTGAAGATCAGAAACTTGGTGGCTGCGTAGGTGCGGTTCACGCCGCCCCACACCGAGATCAGCAGCCAGAGCGGGATCAGCTCCAGCTCATAGAAGAGGAAGAACAGCAGCAGGTTCTGGGCCAGAAAAGCACCGTTTACGGCTCCGCTGATCAGCAGCAACATCGCGAAGTAGATGCGCGGCCGCTTGTCGATGTCGCGGGTGATCACCGCCGCCACCAGGCTGAGGGCCGCGTTGATCAGCACCAGCGGCAGCGATAGGCCATCGATGCCGAGGCTGTAATCGAGGCCGATCAGCGGCAGCCAGCTGTGCTGCTCCACCAGCTGCATGCCGCCCACCTGCCCGTCGAAGCGGGCCAGGGTGAGCACGGAGAGCAGCAGCTGCAGGCCGAGGATCGCGATGCTGAGCAGGCGCAGGCGTTGGGGGCTGGGGGAACCGGGCCAGAGCAGCAGGGCGAGCGTTCCCAGGAAGGGAACCAGCAGGAGGGAGGAGAGCAACATGGGTCAGATCCTCCTCAGAAGCCCAGCCGGAACCACTGCAGCGCCCCGAGCAGCAGCACGATCGCCAGGATCAGGGTGAGCACATAGCTCTGCAGCTGGCCGCTGACGCTGAATTTCAGGCCTTCGGCAGTGGCCAGGGACAGGCGGCCCATCCCGTCCACCAGCCCCTTCACCACGTTGAGGTCGAACCAGCGGGTGGCCTGGGCCAGGCCCGCCACCAGCCGCACGATCGTGGCCCTGTAGATCACCGGTGTGTAGAAGTCGTAGGCCAGCAGGTCCTGCAGCACCCGCAGGGTGGGCTGGCGCGAACGGGACCAGAACCGATCCTGGGGAAGCAGGCAGCCCAGCAGCGCACCGGCCAGGCCGCTGCCGGCCACGGCCAGGGCCACGGGCAGCGGGAAGGCGGAGATGCCGGGTACGGGATCGATGCGCTGCATGATCAGGGGCAGCAGCAGCACGATCACCGAGAGGCTCACCATCGGCAGGGCCATCCAGAAAATCACCTCGGGTGCCCGGCGGGTTTTGGGCATCGCCTGGCCCAGGAACACGGCTCGGAACACCCGCACCACATTGGCTGCCGTGAGCAGGTTGGTGAGCAGGAACACCGCGGCGAACAGCGGTGCCCCATCGATCAGGTTGTGCACCATCAGGCCGTAGCACCAGAAGCAGCCCAGCGGCAGCAGGCCCACCAGCCCCGCACTGCCCACCAGGAAAGCCAGGGCGGTGGCCGGCATGCGGCTGCCCAGGCCCCCCAGTTCGGTGAGGTCCTGGCAGGTGGTGGTGGCGATGATGCTCCCCACGCTCATGAACTGCAGCGCCCGGGCCAGGCCGTGGGCGAACAGGAACAGCAGCGCGATGCCCGGCTTCTGCAGGGCGATGGCGATGAACACCAGGCCCAGATAGGAGGTGGTGGAGTAGCTGAAGGCCCGCTTGAGGTCCACCTGGGCCAGGGCCACCAGGGCGCCGCCGATGGCGCTGATCGAACCCACCGCCAGCAGCACGCTGGTGGCCAGGGGCGAGAGGGCCACCACCGGCATCAGTTTGAGCAGCACGATGGCGCCGCAGGTGACCACCACCGAGTTGCGCAGGATTGAGGCGGGGTTCGGACCCTCCATCGCCTCATCCAGCCACAGGTGCATCGGGAACTGGGCGCACTTGCCCATCGGGCCGGCGATCAGAGCCAGACCCAGCAGCGTGCCGGCCAGGGGGCTGATCAGCTGCTGCTCCCGGGCCGAACCCGCCCAGGCGTAGAGGTCGGTGAACTCCATCGAGCCCGCCATCGCCGAGAGGGCCACCACGCCCATCAGCAGCAGCACATCGCCCACCCGCTTGGTGAGGAAGGCGTCGCGGGCGGCCGTCACCACCAGGGGCTGGGCATACCAGAAGCCCACCAGCAGGTAGGTGGACAGGGTGAGCATTTCCAGCAGGAAATAGCTCATGAACAGGTTGCTGCTGAGCACCACGCCGCTCATGGCCCCTTCGAAGAAACCCACCAGGGCGTAGAAGCGGGCCAGCGACCACTCCTTGTCGAGGTAGCCGAGGGCGAACACCTGGCACACCAGGCTCATCGTCGTCACCAGCTCCAGGGCCGCCAGGTTGGTGAGCGAGAGGTCGAAGCCGATGCGCAGGTTGAGATCGGCCGCCTGGAACCAGGGGAAATCCAGCCGCTGCGGACCGATCGCGGCCACCTCGCTGATCAGCAGGCTGCCGTGAACCACGGCCAGCAGCGTGACCAGCAGGTTCAGGTAGGCCGCCGGCCGTGGTCCATTGCGCTTGATCCAGCCCGTGGCCCAGGGGAGCGACAGCGCCATGCCGCTGAACCCGTACACCGGAATCAGCCAGGTGAGCTGCAGCGGTAGGGGGAGGGCGTCGCTCAAGCGGGGCTGGGGAGGGTGTGCCCCACGCCGGCTGCCGAGGGGGCAGCGACGCGGGACCGTTGGCGGCGGAATCTAGGCGGCGGAGCCGCCCATGGAGCTCAGAAGCTGGCGCGCTGATTGAGATCGCGGCGCTGGGGAGCGCCATAGCGGGCATAGCCGCGCCGGCGTCGCCCGCCGAGCTCCTGCAGCCAGGCCTCGAGATCGCGACCGTGGTGCTGTTCGTCCTCGAGCAGGGCCGCGAAGAAGCTGCCGTTGGCCTCGTCGCCGATCAGCTGACAGAAGCGGGTGGCTTCGTCGTAATGGCTGATCAGCTGCTGTTCGAGGTCGGCGTTCTGCTCCAGCAGACCCACCAGATCGGGGGCATGGGTCACCGGCTGCAGCTGCGAGGCGGCCGGAGCCACCCCCAGGGCCAGCATCTGCTGCACGATCCGTTCGGCGTGCTGCATCTCTTCCACCGTTTCCTCGCGGAACCGGTCGGAGGATGCCTGATCACCCCAAAGCCCCACCAGGGAGGCCTGGGTCATGTACTGCTGAACGGCGGTGAGTTCCAGGCTGAGGGCGCGTCCCAGGTAGCCCAGGACGCGCGGATGGACGGCGTCCGTCTGCATCAGAGACGACGGGTGACGTCGGTTGTGCCGGCCAGGGCAGGCTCCACTTCGCTGTGGGGGCGGGCAATGATGTGGGCGGCCACCAGGCCGTCGCCCACGCGCTCGCAGGCATCGGCGCCGGCACGCACGGCGGCGTTCACGGCGCCGGTTTCGCCGCGCACCATCACGGTGACGTAGCCGCCACCCACGAACTCACGGGCCACCAGGCTGACCTCAGCCGCCTTGGTCATGGCGTCAGCCGCTTCGATGGCAGGCACCAGGCCGCGGGTTTCGATCATGCCGAGGGCGATGCCCTGAACGGTGGAAGCCATGGGGTTGCTGGTTCGGGTGGTGGGAGGGTTGCCGGCGCGCCCGCCGGAGCCGGAGCCGGAGGCGCTGCGGCTGGGGGTGCTGGCGCGGGGCTTGGCGGTGGCGGCCGTGCGGGCCGGGGCAGCCGGGCTGGAGGACACCGTGGTGGCGGCCACGGTGACGGCCGCGGCGGCTGGGTTGGTGCTGGCCGGGCTGGCCGACGCCGGAGTGGCGGCGGCCGCCGGGATCGCCGTCACCGGGGTGGTGGGGGCGGCCTTCGCGGCGGCCGAGCTGTCTGCCGCAGGGCTGACGGCCGGCTTGCTGGTTTCGGCCTTGGTGGCCTGGACCTTGCTGGCAGCGGCCTTGCTGGCGTTGGCTCGGGATCTCGAAGTGGCCATGGCGGGAGGGGACGGTGCCCGGTGAGTGGTGCGCTGGGGAAAACTGGGAGGTCGAGATCCGACCGTCAGCCGTCCGGCGACCAGTTGTCGATGATTCCGCCGATCGTCAGATCGGTGTAGAGGTCGGCGTTGCCGGTGGCGTGGCGGGCGGCTGAACCGCTGGCGGTGAACACCCAGTTGCCGGGTGAAGCGCCCACGGGATCACAGCCCACGCTCAGCTTGCCCTTGGAGGTGCGCAGGATGCGCAGGTTCTGGTGGGCGAAACCCTCCACCCGGTTGGTGCAGACCAGAGAACCCACCACCTGCATGATCTCCATTACTTGGCCCCTCCGGATGGCGGTGTGCTGGAGGCGGGCTTGCCAGCGGCCATCTCCTTGGCGGCATCGGGATCCCAGTGGTCGATGATGCCGACGATCGTCAGATCGCTGGGGTACGACTTGCTGCCGGCGGCCTCGCGGGCCGCCGAGCTGCCCACGCAGATCACCCAGTCGCCGGGGATGGCACCAACGGCATCGACCGCCACCTTCTGGGTGCTGCCATCGAGCACCACCTGCAGGTGCTTGTGTTGGAAATCGGCGATGCGGTTGGTGGACACCAACGGCTTGATCACCTTGCAGATCAACATCTCAGTGCCCCCCTCCGGTGTTGAACGTGATTGAGGAACTTACGGTCTCGGCCGGCACATGCCGGTCGCGATCGCGCACGGTGAGCAGGGTGTGCAGCAGCCCCTGCTGGCAGAGCTCGCTGTAGCGGGCCTCGATCGCCCCCTTGACGCGCTCGCAGTGGACGATCGCCCGCTCGCGCGCGCCGGGGACGGCACCGTGGTAATCGAAGCGCAGCACCACCGGGATCGGCAGCCCGCGCGACACGTTCAGACCCTTGAAGATCTTCACGCCCACGTCGAGGTCGGGTGCGCCTTCCTCCACCGTGTCCATGTAGGCGAAGTAGGTGAGGTTGCGCAGGTGGATCTCCTTGAAGCCGATGCCCACACCGATGAAACGCTCGGCGTGACCGAAATCGCTGTAGCTGCCGCCGTGGTACTGGCGGACGTAGTCGATCTGGGAGAGGTTGTGCTCGATCAGTCGGGCCACCAGCTTCACCATGCCGGCGTCGGGGGCTGAGGCGGAGGCCTCCTGCACCAGCGCGGCGATGCGTTCGCGGGCATCCGCGGCGTTGAGGCTGCGGGTGTCCTCGTACACGTCGCGGGCGTCGAGCCAGCTCTCCAGGTTGGTGCTGCCGTCGCGGCCGGGCACGTGCACCCGGATGGCATCGGTGTCGGTGTCCATGCCGATCAGCAGCAGATCGACGGAGGCGCCGCAGCAGAAGCTGTTCTCCACCGCCTGCTGGAAGTCCTGGAGGCGCTGCAGCCCCTGGCTGGCGGCGGCGGTGTCGTCGCTGCCGTGGGCGGCGCAGCCCTCGTGGCAGGGATCCTTCGAGCTGAAGTGATAGACCACCACCTTCAGGTAGCGGGTGTCGGCGTGGGCCGGGTTGGGCAGGGCCTCGCGGTAGCGGCGGTGCTCGGTCTTCACCCAGCGGTCCACCGTGTTCTCCACATCGAACATGGCGCCGGCGTGGGAGCGGCGGCGCACGGAGCTGAAGGGCAGACGCAGGGCGTAGGCGATGGCGTGGGCCAGGCGGCCGTCGGCGCAGGGGGTGATGTCGAGCAGGTGGAAGCCACACTCGAGCAGGAAGGCATCAAAGGCCTCGGCGTCCACACTGCCGGCCTGTCCGGCCAGGGGATCGCTGTTGAAAAATCCGAGGCTGGTCTGTTCGTAGGCCTCGAACACGCACCAGGCAAACAGGGTGCGCATGTCCAGCTGGCTGGTCCAGGCGGTTTCCAGCACCGGCAGGGGCAGCTCATGGCCGAGTTCGGCCTGGGCCAGGCGCTGGGCCTGGGCCACGAAATCGGGCTCGTGCTGCAGGGCCGACAGGCGCTTCAACACCGGCACGATGCGATCAAAGGAGCCGAGGGTGCGCTCCTCGTAGGCCCGCAGCGTGGCGTTGGCGACCCCATCGCTGAGGGGATGGAGACCGCTGCCGCTGGGGCGGGTCTGGGTGCGGATCACCTGGGCGGCCACGGGACGGACGCGCCGCCCCTGGGGGGCGACCGTGTTGCTGGTGCCGCTGATGGGAGCGCTGGCCTGGGCCGGGGCGCTGTTGCTGCGCCGACGGCTGCTGCTGACGCTGCGACCGCTGCTGCGGGCGGCGTAGGCCAGCTCACGCTGGCGCAGCACTTTGCTGAGACTGGAAACCGGGGTCAGGGCGTCCGCGGCCGATGGGGCCGCGGCGCTTGGGTCTGGACTGGCATCGACCGAGGGACGACGGCGGGGGGCCGTCGGCGCCAGGGGCCGTTCGGTTCTGGCGGGACGGCGGGACATGACTCAGTCCTCAGCCGCGGGCTCCACCGGACACCGTGATCAGGGAACCCTGATCGGTGCTGCCGCTGGAACCAGTGATTTTGTTGTTGGGTGCCGGCACGTCCTCGTTGCGCTTGTTCTGCTGGCCGGGCATGGCACTCATCGGACCCACACGGGTGGGGTTGCGGCGGCGGGCGGAACTGCCTTCGGTGCCGGTGACGCGCTCACCACGATCCCAGTCGTCGCCGGTGATCTTGTGGCCGGAACCCTCGCCGGTGACGCGGGACGCTGCCGGCTGGCCGGCCTGCATCGCCGGGGCAGCGGCGCTGGCCAGACGCTGGGCGGCGCGGTTGTCGAAGCGGAACGCCTCGGTGCCGGTCACCTTGCCACTGGCCATGTCGAAGGGACCGGTGATGCGGCCACCCTGCTCGTAGGTGCTGCCGGTCACCTGACCGGTGCTCTCACGCTCCACCTGGGCGGCACGGGCCGGGGACTGAACGCTGAACTGCTGCCAGGCGGCTTGGTTCAGGGCCTGGGGAAAGTCGGCATCGCGGGAGGGGGCAGCGCCGCAGGCGGCCGCCTGCTGATCGGCGCCCACGTAGGGGGTGCCGGTTACATCCTCACAGGCCCCTTTCTCGGCGCCGGTGAGGCTGCCGCCGATCCCGGGCTGGATGCCGGTCATGCGGTTGGTGCCGCGCACGGGGGTGCGTTCGCGGCTGGCGCGCACGGCGGCGGCGTTGCAGAAGTCGCCCGCCTGCTCGAGGCCGGCGTAGGGGGTGCCGGTCACCACCTTGCAGGTTCCCGGCTCATCACCGGTGACCTTGCTGGAACGGCCGGTGCGGGTGCCGCTCACCACCAGGTTGCGGTTGGTGATGCTGAAGCCCACCTTGGCGGCTTCGGCGGCGGGCTTGGCGCCGCAGAAGCCATCGAACTGCTGGCTGCCGATGTACTCGTCGCCGGTGATGTTGCGGCAGCTGCCGGGCTCATCGCCGGTCACGTTCTGGCTGCGGCCCACATGGGTGCCGGTGATGCCGGTGCCCCGCAGCGTGTTGAGGGTGCTGACCTTGGCGGGGGCGCGGCCCGGGGCGGGAGCTTCGGCGCCCAGGTACTGGTCGCCGGTGAGCTGACGGCCCGAGCCGGGTTCGTCGCCGGTCACCTTTTCGCTGCGGCCCACCATCACGCCGCTGACGGCCTGGCCGCCGAGGGTCTGGCTGCGACCCACCTTGCGCACCGAGGGGGTGGTGCCACCGCAGTAGGAGGCTGACTGGTTGGCGGAGATGTACTCCGTGCCGGTCACGGTCTTGCAGGTGCCGGGCTCATCGCCGGTGACCTTCTCGCTGCGGCCCACTTCGTTGCCGGTGACCCGATTGCCGTGGCTGGTGGCGCTGACGCGCACCTTGGCGGGCTGGGTGGGGCCTGCGGGCTGGGTGCCACAGAAGGTCTGGAACACCTCGGCGCCGAGGTACTCGGTGCCGGTGATCGTGCGGCAGGTGGCGGCCTCGTTGCCGGTGGTCTTCACCGAACGGTTGGCCTGGGTGCCGGTGACGGTCTGGCCGGAGAGGGTTTCGCTCACCCCCACCTTCCAGGAGGCATCAGCAGCGGCGGCCAGCTGGGCGCCCTTGCGGTTCGGGCCGCTGGGGCGGGTGGTGCCGCTGCCGCTGCCGGTGCGCACCAGGCCGGCGGAGCCGCTCTTGTTCTTCAGTTCACGCAGCTTCTGGGACAGCTCGCGGGTGCTGAGGTCGGGGTTGCCCTGGCGCACCACGGCGGCTGCACCGCCGCTGGAGCTGGTGTTCGCACTCTTGCCCTTCTTGGCCAGGGCGTCGCGCCGGGCCAGCACCAGCGCGCGGCTGGGGTTGTGCTGGGCGGTGCCTTTCTTATTGGCGTTGCGGGCGGCGGGCTTGCTGGCGCTGGCCGCGGGACGGCTGGTCTCGAGCGACAGGGAGGCAGTGCGGGAGCTGCTGGCGGATTCGGACGCCTTCTTCTCCTGGCACTTGCACTTGTGCTCAGCGGCGGCGGCGGGTACGGCGCTCTTGGCTTCCTTGGCGGCCTCGGTGCGACTGCGGTCCTTGGAGCGGTCGGCGCGCTTGCCGGAGCGACTCAGGGCTTCGCGGCGGGCCAGCACCAGCTCACGGCTGGGGTTGGCCACCGGCTTGGCGGCACTGCGGTGGGCCGTGGCCGGAGCGGAGCTCAGCTCAACGCTCGGGCGGGTGGCGGCGCGGGGTGCCGGGGACGGTGTGGCAGCAGCGGGGGCGCTGCTGGCCGGTGCCGGGGTGTTCGTCCGCGTGGGGCGGGCGTCCGTGGCGGAGCGCACACGGCTGGGCGAGGAGGTGTAGCGGCCTGCGGCTTTCTTGCCGCCGTTGGTCAGCGCTTTACGGCGCTCCAGAGCTGCTTCACGACTCGATGTGCTGGCCATGTCCGCCCGGCGAATGGAATGACTGAGTAAGGGGCGACAGCTGCGCGACTCCAGAACCGCACCGTCTCAGCGGCGAGGTAGGGAAGAAGGGCTGAACGCGTAATCGGGAACCGGCGCAGCGACGGGGTCGCTGACAGGTTCTCGGGTTGGCCATGACCCCCCGAAGGGAGGCCATGACCGTTCATGACCGCTGATCAGCGGCCTTCAAACACCACGAAGCAGGCACCCTGGCTCTGGGTGTAGGCGTCGTAGCCGACCAGGCGCACGTGGTGGTCGGGGTAGGCGCGGTGGCAAGCCTCGAGCTCGCTCACGATCACGCTGAGATCCTTCTCACCGAAGAAGGGCAGCTTCCAGTAGGACCAGTAGGTGGCCATGGAATTGCTGGGGTGGACGTGCTCAACGAGCGGGCTCCAACCCTGGGCAATGATGTAAGCGATCTGATCGTAGATCTCGTCCTGGGTGAAGGGCGGCAGGAAGCCGAACGTCTCCAGGGTGGCGACTGTTTGGTAGTCACCCACGGTGCTCTTGAAGGGCATGGGGATCCTTGAGTTGGATGGAATGA
>JBEGQE010000080.1:0-3892 GCA_041181145.1 Cyanobacteriota bacterium | reverse complement strand
TGGGTGATGAACAAGGCCACCAAGAAGAAGGAGCTGCGCAACTACTCGATCGATTTCGGGGTGTGCATCTTCTGCGGCAACTGCGTGGAGTACTGCCCCACCAACTGCCTGTCGATGACCGAGGAGTACGAGCTGGCGGCCTTCGACCGCCACAGCCTCAATTACGACAACATCGCCCTGGGTCGCCTGCCCACCAGCGTGACCAGTGATCCGGCCGTGATTCCCCTGCGGGAGCTGGCCTACCTGCCCAAGGGTGAGATGGATCCCCATGGGGTCGACCCCCGTCGCCCGCGGGCCGGTCAGCTGCCGGCCCAGGTGCTCGACACCCTGCCCAAGGCCGCCCCCGCGGAGACCAACCCATGACCATCGCCTCCTCCACTCAGTTCATCTGCTTCGTGGCCCTCTCGGCCGCCGTGGCCATCGGCGCCTTGGGCGTGGTGCTGCTTCCCAACATCGTGTACTCGGCCTTCCTGCTGGGCGGGGTGTTCCTCTCGGTGGCAGGGCTCTACCTGCTGCTCAACGCCAGCTTCGTGGCCGCCGCCCAGATCCTGGTGTACGTGGGCGCCGTGAACGTGCTGATCCTGTTCGCGATCATGCTCGTGAACAAGAAGGAGAACCTGGCTGCGATTCCGGGCCTCGCCCTGCGCCGCCTGCTCTCCGGTGCCGTGTGCGCCGGCCTGTTCGCCCTGCTGCTGCGGGTGGCCTTCGCCACCCCCTGGGCCACCCCCGGCCCGGAGCCGGTGGGCGAAGAGGCCACGATCCGCATCGGCGAACACCTGTTCAGCGACTATCTGCTGCCGTTTGAGCTGGCGTCGGTGCTGCTGCTGATGGCGATGATTGGCGCGATCGTGCTGGCCCGCCGCGATGTGTTCGCCTCCGACATCGTCACCGGTGAGCCCGCCGATCAGGGCTTGATCGAGAAGTCCCGCACCCCTCTGCTGCTGGAGAAGAGCAACTGATGAACCTCGAACTGCCCACCACCGTTCCCCTGCAGGCCTACCTGGCCCTCGCGGCGATCCTGTTCTGCACGGGCGTCTGGGGTCTGATCAACAGCCGCAACGCCGTGCGGGTGCTGATGAGCATCGAGCTGATGCTCAACGCCGTGAACATCAACCTGATGGCCTTCTCCAGCTATGTGGATGGTCAGCTGATCCGCGGCCAGGTGTTCGCGATCTTTGTGATCACCGTGGCGGCCGCTGAAGCGGCCGTGGGCCTGGCGATCCTGCTGTCTCTGTATCGGAACCGTGAAACGGTCGATATGGAACGTTTCAACCTGCTGCGCTGGTAGCCAGGCTGGGGCGGCAGGCGCCGGCTGGCGCGGCTCACCCCCTGCCTCCCTCCCGTGCGTCTTGAGAGTGTCTGGTTGATCCACCGCGCCGCCAGTCAGGCGGCGCTGCGCCAGGCCCGTCGCAGTGCCGAGGCCCTGCGCGCCCAGGGCGTGAGTGTGTGCGTGGCGATGAGCGGTCCCCACGCCAACCCCTTCCCCGGGCTGCTGGCCGATCAGGGCGGCCCGCCGGACCTGGCGGTGGTGTTGGGTGGTGATGGCACCGTGCTCGGCGCCGCCCGCCATCTGGCGGCACTGGAGGTGCCGATCCTCAGCTTCAACGTGGGCGGGCATTTCGGCTTCCTCACCCATGAGCGCAAGCTGCTGCGCCAGGGGGCCGGTGCGGATGCGGACCCGGATCTCTGGCAGCGCCTGCGCGAGGACCGCTTCGCCCTCGAGCGGCGCATGATGCTTGAGGCGCGCACCGACAGCAGCGACCAGTGCCACCTGGCCCTCAACGACTTCTACCTGCGCCCGGGGCTCGATGAGGTGGCCCCCACCTGTGTGCTGGAGCTGGAGATCGATGGGGAGGTGGTGGATCAGTACCGCGGCGACGGCCTGATCATCTCCACCGCCACCGGCTCCACCGGCTATTCGATGGCCGCCGGCGGACCGATCCTCCATCCCGGCGTGGAGGCGATCGTGGTGAATCCGATCTGCCCGATGAGTCTCTCCAGCCGGCCGGTGGTGGTGCCGCCCCGCTCGCAGCTGGCGGTGTGGCCCCTCGGCGAAGCCAGCCGCCGCGTACGCCTGTGGATGGATGGGGCCCATGCCACGGTGCTGGAGCCCGGCGACCGCTGCGATGTGCGCCGCGCGCCCCACCAGGCGCTGATGGTGCAGCTCGAGCAGAACCCCTCCTACTACCGCACCCTCAGCCACAAGTTGCACTGGGCCGGCAGCCTCACCGCCGCGGAGCCCTCCGCCAACTGAGACTCGGACGCTGTCCCTCCCCGCACCCCCGCCATGGCCCTGGAGATCGAACGGCGCTTCCTGGTGTGCGGCGAGGCCTGGAAAGCCCATGTGCGCTGGAGCGCGGCCCTGCGCCAGGGCTACCTGGTGTCCGGCGCGACCGGCCCCACCCTGCGGGTGCGCAGCGATGGTGAGGGAAGCGCCTGGCTGACCCTGAAGTTCCCCGCCGCCGGCATCGCCCGCCAGGAGTTCGAGTACGCCATCCCCCCGGCCGATGCCGAGGCGCTGCTGCTGCAGTGCCCCGAGGCGCTGGAGAAGAACCGCCATGGCCTGGATCTGCCCGGTGGCGACTGGGTGCTGGACGTGTTCGAGGGCGGCAATGCGCCGCTGCGGATCGCCGAGGTGGAGCTGGAGCAAGCCGATCAGGCGGTGGTGATTCCGCCCTGGTGCGCCGTGGAGATCAGCGGCGATGGCCGTTTCAGCAACGCCGCCCTGGCGCGCCATCCCTTTGCCCGCTGGAGCGCCGAGGAGCGCGCCCCATGGCTGCAGGCCATGGGCCTGCCAGCCGCCAGCGGGGCCTCTTAAGATTCTCTTGAGATTTCCGGGACGGGCCGGTGTTCGGGCTCTACGACCAGCGCGGCATGCTCCGCTATGCCGGAGCCGGCCAGGCGGAGTGCCTGGCGTACGCCGAACTGTTCGGCCTGACGGAGGACAGTTTCTCGCTCGAGCCGCTGCTCGACCCCCTGCTAGGGGCCGCCCAGGCGCTCAGCCCGCCTGCTGCGGAGGCTCCCCCTGAGGCAGGCTGCAGCAGTTGAAGCCGTCGCGGCAGATCTTGCCGTGGTCCATCGCCCAGTTGAGCAGGGCCACGCGGTTCTTGGCGCCAGTCTTGTTGAACACGTTGCTCACGTGGTTATCCACCGTGCGCTTGCTGATCATCAGCGTTTCGCCGATCTCCTGGTTGGTCAGCCCCTGGGCCACCAGCTCGATGATCTCCACCTCCCGCTCCGAGAGCTCCAGGCGCTGCTGGCTGAGATCCCCCAGGTCCGACATCGAGGCCCCTCCGCCGCGGATGCAGCACGGCGTGATTGCTGGACTTCACTGTAGGCAGGCCGCGCCAAGGGGGCCGGCGCCCGTGGTCGATACTGACCCCATCTGGAAGGGCGGATTTGCGGCTGCAACGGGCGCTGGAGGTGGGTTCCCTGGCGATCACCGCCGAGGTGATGCCGCCCCGTGGTGGCGATGTGAGCCGCACGCTTGAGCACGCCCGCGCCCTGCAGGGGTTGGTGCATGCGGTCAACGTCACCGACGGCAGCCGTGCCGTGATGCGGATGAGCAGCCTGGCGGTGTGCCGCCTGCTGCTGGAGGCCGGCATCGAACCGGTGTGGCAGCTGGCCTGCCGCGATCGCAACCGCATCGGCCTGCAGGCCGACCTGCTCGGCGCCCATGCCCTCGGCATCCGCAACCTGCTCTGTCTCACGGGGGATCCGGTGCGGGCGGGCGATCAGCCCGGCGCCCGGCCGGTGAATGAGCTGGAATCGGTGCGCCTGCTGCAGCAGGTGCAGGCCTTCAACCAGGGGGTTGATCCGGTGGCGGGCGTGCTGCCCGATGGCCCCACCCAGTTGTTCGCCGGTGCCGCCGCCGATCCCCAGAGCGGCAGCT
>JBEGQE010000079.1:0-5345 GCA_041181145.1 Cyanobacteriota bacterium | reverse complement strand
TACCGACTGCGGCGATGTGGTGGCGATCAACCGCCTCTACTACAAGTTCCCGGTGGGTAGCAACGTCACCGTGGTGGCGGGTGCCCGCGTCCGTCAGGACGACATGTTTGCCGTGTGGCCTTCGGTCTACACCGGTGACAAGATCCTGAAGCTGTTCCAGTTTGCCGGTGCTCCTGGTGCCAACACCCAGGTGCTGGGTGCCGGTGCCGGTGCCTACTGGAAGGAAGGCAAGAAGGGTGGCTGGAGCTTTGGTCTGAACTACGTGGCCGGTGAAGGCGATGTGGGGGATCCCAGCATCGGCGGCATCGGCAACGGCAACTCCAAGGCTTCCGGTTCGGCGCAGCTGGCTTACACCGGCAAGAACTGGAATATCTCCGCTCTTTACACCCTCAACAACTATGGTGTGAGCATGCGTGGCACGCCGTTCGCCAGCGCTGCCTTCGGCACCAAGACCCAAGGTAACCAAGGCACCAATTCGTTTGGTCTGGCTGGCTACTGGCAGCCCCTGCAGAGCGGCTGGGTTCCGTCGATCAGTGCCGGCTGGGGCATCAACGTGTCGAACGACATCGGTTCCACCAAGGCTGATCCCTACACCGGCGACAGCATCACAACCCAGTCCTGGATGGTGGGCCTGAACTGGAAGGATGCCTTCATGAAGGGCAACGTGCTTGGCATGGCCGTGGGTCAGGCTCCCTTCGTGACTGCCACGTACGACAGCGATGAGCTGGGCCCCTGGGATGGTAACTATGCCTGGGAATGGTTCTACAAGTTCCAGGTCAGCGACAACATCGCTGTCACCCCGGCGATCTTCTATGTGTCCCGTCCCCAGGGCCAGTTCACCGGCAATGGCAACAGCTTCGACAGCTTCGGCTACCTGATCCAGACCACCTTCAAGTTCTGACCCCCAGGCGCCACTGCACTCCTCACGCGCACACACTCACACATCACACCCCTCAGCCTCCCGCGTCTGCGGGGGGCTTTTTTGTGCGTACGCCCCGATCTCAGATGATGGGGGTTGCCGCGCCGTTGGTTGCCTTCCGATGCCTCCGCTCGCGCGCGACCCCTACGCGGTGCTTGGTGTGGCCGTCACGGCCTCAGCCGCTGAGATCAAGGCCGCCTACCGCGCCCTGGTGAAGCAGCACCACCCCGATGCCGGTGGCGACGACCAGACGATCCTGGCCCTCAATGCCGCCTGGGAGGTGCTCGGTGATGGCGAGCGCCGCGCCGCCCACGACCGGCAGCACGCCGCTCCGGCACCGGCCGTGCGCCAGACGGCCCGGGCCGCCCGCGCCGCCAGCGATCAGGCTGCCCGCGGCGATGCCGAGCTGCTGGCCTGGCTGCAGCAGGTGTATGCGCCGATCGATCGGCTGCTGGGCCAGGTGATCAATCCCTTCCCCGCCCAGCTGCGCGAGCTTTCGGCCGACCCCTACGACGACACGCTGATGGAGGCCTTCTGCGCCTTCCTCGCGCAGAGCCAGGCCAAGCTCGAGAAGGTGGAGGCGCTGTACCGCTCCCTGCCCGCACCGGCCTCAGCGCGCGGCTTCAGCCTCAGCCTCTACCACTGCCTCTCGCAGGTGCAGGACGCGCTCACCGAGTTGGAGCGCTACACGCTCGGCTATGTGGACAGCTATCTGCGCGATGGCCGCGAGATGCTGCGCGAGGCCAAGCAGCGGCGCAGCCGCCTGCAGCAGGAGCGTCGCCGGCTGGAGCTCTGAGGCCGCCTCAGTAGGCCTGCAGCTGATCGAGGCGTAGCCAGATGTCCGGCACCGGCCGGCGGAAGCGCAGCTGGGCGTAGTCGCCCTTGGTGGCCAGCACTTCACCCGGGCCTTCGAACAGGTAGGCCGGCGGCTCGCCATCGCTGGCGGCGGCCTCGAGGCTCTTCAGGTAGGCCGCGCGGTTCACCTTCACCAGGCTCCCCTTCTTGATCGCGGTTGCGGCGGGTGCTGCGGGCGTTTCGGCCATGCCGTGGACGGATGCGGGGAGCGTGGACTCAGGCTAAGGCCGCCGCCGGGCTCCTTAGCCTGGACCGATCGCTTGGAGTGTGCGCGTGCGGATTCTGCTGGTGGGCTGCAGTGGCTTTGTGGGCCGGGCCCTGGTGCCGCTGCTGCTGGAGCAGGGCCACAGCCTCACCCTGGTGAGCCGCGCCTCCAATCCCCTGCCGCAGCTCCAGCATCCGCAGCTGCAGCGCCTGCAGGCCGATCCGGCCCTGGCCGCCAGCTGGCAGCGCGCCGATCTGCAGGCCGCGCTGGCGGCGGCCGAGGCCGTGGTGAACCTCGCCGGTGAACCGATCGCCGAACAGCGCTGGACCCCCCAGCACCTGCAGCGCCTGCGCGACAGCCGCATCCTCACCACCGCCGCCCTGGTGGCGGCTCTGGGGGCGTTGCCCGCGGGCCAGCGGCCGGCCGTGCTGATCAATGGCTCGGCCGTGGGTTACTACGGCACCAGCGCCGAGGCCTGCTTCGATGAGGCCAGCCCCGCCGGCACCGATGTGCTCGGCCACCTCTGCGCCGATTGGGAGGCGGCGGCCCGGGCGGCGGACTCCCTCTGCCGGCTGGTGATCCTGCGCACCGGCATCGTGCTAGCTGCCGACGGTGGTGCCCTGGGCAAGATGCTGCCGGTGTTCCGCCTCGGCTTCGGCGGCCCGATCGGCAGTGGCCGTCAGTGGATGAGCTGGATCTCCCGCCGAGACCTCTGTCGCCTGATCGCCAGCGCCCTGGCCGATCCGGCTTACCGCGGCACCTACAACGCCGTGGGTCCGGCGCCCTGCACGATGGCGGCCTTCTCGCAGGCCCTGGGCCGCTGTCTCGGGCGCCCCAGCCTGCTGCCGGTGCCCGGGCCGATGCTGGAGCTGCTGCTCGGCGACGGCGCCCGCGTGGTGCTGGAGGGGCAGCAGGTGCTGCCGCGCCGCCTGCAGGAGCAGGGCTTCCGCTTCGAGGATGCGGAGCTCAGCGCTGCGCTTGACGCTGCCACCAGCGCAGCACCCAGCCCAGCACCCCGCTGAGCAGGGCCGCCCCCATCAGCAGGCCGATCGCCGGGGTGAACAGCGGCTCCCACAACCGCTGAAACCAATCCAGCGGCGCTTCGATGCCGCGGCTGTGGCACAGCACCGCCAGCCCGAACCAGATCGCCCCGGCGATCACCACGAACACATCGATCACCAGCAGGGTGTCGATCCAGCCCTTCAGTTGCTGCGCCAGGCTGCGGCTGGCGGGGGCGGATTCAGCCATGGCGGCGGCTCTCGAGCAGGGCGTGCAGGTCGGCGGCCATCCTGGCGCCGCCGCCGCCACTGCCGATGCGCTCGATCCCGATCGTTCGCAGCGTGTTGCGCCAGCCGGGGTCGTCCAGCAGCCGCTGCAGCTGGCTCTCCACCAGGCGCGCCGTCTCGCGCAGCTGACCCTCGCTGCCCGGTGCTCCGGCGGCGCAGGCCAGGCCAGGCCCCAGCAGCCGCCGCTGGGCCTCGGCGAAGCCATCGGTGAACTGCGGCCCGTTGCCGGTGAGCTGCAGCACCGGCTTGCCCAGTCCCACGGCCTGCTCGGCGGCGGTGCCGGTCATCGAGAGCAGCAGATCGCACTGCTGCACCACCGCGGCGAAGCGGCCCCACTCCAGCTGCAGCTGCAAGGGTCCCCGCTGCAGGGAGCAGCGCTGCTCGTCATCGAGGTGCAATCGCCAGCCGAGGCGACTGGCCACGGGCGCCACCTCCTGCGGGGTGAGCTTGCCCACCAGGGCGGCGTGCAGCCCCAGCCGCGCCGGTTGGTGCAGCTCCTGCGGCAGGCGCTCCAGCACCCGCAGCATCAGCTCCAGGTTGGCGGTGGCCTCCGGCAGGCGGCTGCCGGGCAGCAGCCCCAGCCGTTGCAGCGGTGCCCCCGCCAGCGGCTCCACCGGCCCCAGGGCGCTGTCGAGGAAGGGGTTGCCGAAGAACTGCACCGGCCGCTGCAGCTGCGCTCTGAGGTCGTCGGCCGTGAGTTGATCGCGGCTGTAGAGCCGCAGGCTGCGCCGGCTGCGCAGCACGGACCCACAGGGCCACGGCAGCCGCAGGCGGCCCTCGTAATGGCTGGAGTAGGCCACCAGGTAGGTGGCGAAGGGCCGGCGGCTGAGCCAGGCGGCCGCCAACGGGATCACATCGCCCACCACCAGGATCAGATCGAAGCGGTGGGCCGTGCGCAGCAGCCGGCCCAGGCGCGAGAGCACATAGAGCACCTGGCCCTGCACCACCTCTGTGATCCGCCCCAGCAGGCTGGTGTAGCCCAGGCCGCCGGTGCTGTATTCACGCGTGCGGCCCAGCACCGCAATCTCGGCCTGGGCATAGGCGCGGCCGTGGCCCACCAGGGGCAGGGCCTCCACCCGGTGCCCCAGCGCCTGCAGCTCGCGGCCGATCCGGGCGCCGCTGATGTCTTCGCCGTGGCCGTTGCTGAGCAGCAGGATCCGCGCTGCAGCCCGCGGCCGGTTGCCGTTCAAGCCTCCAGCCAAGCCTTCACCTTCTGCAGGGCCTGCCAGTCGGGACGGCGGGCCAGGCCATCGGCGATCGCATCGTCGAGTTCGCTGGCCAGCTCCGGTGCCAGGGCCCGCAGCCGCCGCACCAGATCGATGTGCTCACGCACGCCCTTGGCGTTCGTCTCCAGCATCGCCAGGCAGAGGTTGATGCGGGCCTGGGGGTCCTGCGGGTTGAGCTTCACGGCATTGCGGGCCGCGCGCAGGGCCGTCTGGGGCTGGTTGTCGAGCAGCTGCAGCCAGGCCAGGCAGGTCCAGCCGGCCGACAGCCGCGGCTCCTGGCGGGTGATCTGCAGGAAGCTGGCGATCACCTCCTCAAGCGGTGCACCCTCCTGGTAGCGCTGCAGGGCCTGCTCAAACAGCGAGGGGGCTTCGGCAACGGCGTCGGTCATGGGTTGGCAGCGGGCCTGGTCGTGCCCTCAGGTTCGCACCCGGGCGGCCAGGGCCACTCACACCGCAAACGAGCTGCCGCAGCCGCAGGTCTGGGTGGCGTTGGGGTTGGTGAAGTTGAAACCGCCGCCGATCAGGGCACTGGAGAAGTCCAGCTGCATGCCGTAGATGTACAACAGGCTCTTGGGGTCGCTGACGACGCTGAAGGCCGGCGCATCAGCCGGTTCGTACTCGTAGCGCTCGTCGTCGGCCTGGATCTCGGCGGCGTCGATGAAGTCCATCGTGTAACTCATGCCGCTGCAGCCGCCGGAGCGCACCCCCACGCGCAGCACCTTGCCCTGGCCCTGCTGCGGCAGCAGCATCGCCAGCTGCCGCATCGCGCTCTCGGTGATCTGGATGCCCTTGCCGTCGCGGCCGGTGTGGGTGGCCTGGGGGGCGTTGGTTTGCTCCAGCGGGGCAATCTCAGT
>JBEGQE010000078.1:0-15633 GCA_041181145.1 Cyanobacteriota bacterium | reverse complement strand
TGAGCCGTGGCAGGCGGTAGCGCAACTGGGCCAGCTCCACCTGCAGGCGGCCGGCGGCGCTGGCGGCCCGCTGGGCAAAGATGTCGAGAATCAGCTCGCTGCGGTCGCTCACGGGCAGATCGAGCACCTGCTCCAGGTCGCGGGCCTGGGCTGGGGTGAGTTCGCGGTCGGTCACCACCAGTGAGGCCCCGAGCCGGCGGGCCTCCAAGGCGGCTTCGCGCAGCTTGCCTTCCCCCCACAGCCCCTGGCGGCGGCTGTGGCCACCGCGCTGCACCACGAGGCCCACCGGTTCGGCGCCGGCGCTGCGCACCAGGCCCTCCAGCTCGGCGATCTCGCGGCGGGCCGCCTCCGCATCGCCAGGGCTCAGGGCCAGCAGCAGCACCCGCTCCCGTTGTCCGGCGCCCGTGGGCCGGGCCGCCACGCCGGCATCCCCCTGGGCCCCGCTGGTGGGGGGCTCCAGGTCGCTGAGCTCCGCCAGCTCGCCCCGCTCGAGCAGGCGCCAGGGTTCAGCCGGATCGCCCAGGGCGACCCAGGCCTCGGCCGGCCAGCGACCGCCCGCTTCCGGGTTGGCTGGGTAGCGCAGCCACAGCTGCGGCTGCAGGTCCAGCCCCACCACCGCTTCGCTGCCGTGGGGTTCCAGCTGGCGGGCCCGCCCCACGCAGGTGACGAGCCGCAGCTCGCCCCCCTGGCGGCGCGGCCCGCCGGGCAAGCGCTCCAGCAGCCGGCCCGACTGGGCCAGGGGACCCACCCACAGCAGCCGGCAGAGGCCGCGGCCGTCGATCACCAGGCTCAGGGGCAGTTCCAGTTCGTTGCTCTCCGCCGCCAGGCGCTGGAGCGTCAGCAGATCCAGGCCGCTGCCCTCCGGGTGGCGCCGGTGGCTAAGGCGCTCGAGCCGCCGGCTCTGGGCCGGACGCAGGCCGGCGGTGCGGCCCAGCAGGGCGGTCTGCTTCAAGCGAAGAGGCGGTGCAGGGGGAAGGGGGTGCGCTGGTGGGGGTTCAGGGCGTTCCGCCCGGTTTGGGCCGGCGGATCAGCAGGCAGCGCAGGCCGGCGGCCCTGGCGCCGGCCTCATCCTCGGGGCTGTCGCCGATGTGCCACACCGCCTCGGCCGGCAGCTGCAGCTGGGTGAGGGCCTGGTGGAACGGCAGGGGATCCGGCTTGGCCGCCCCCACCAGCGACGACACCACCACGGCCTCGAACAGCTCGGCCAGGCCGAGGGCCTCCAGCAGGCGGGGCAGGCGTTGGTCGAAGTTGCTCACCACCGCCAGGCGGATGCCGCGCTCCCGCCAGCGCTGCAGAGGTTCGACCACATCGGCGTACACCTGCCACGGCTCGGGGTCGGCGTAGTGCCGGAACAGCGCCGGCGCCAGGGCGGGCGGCAGCGCACCGGCATGGCCGCAGGCCTGCAGGGTGGCGGTGATCAGCTCGCCCCACCACCCTTCCTCGGCCTCCAACAGCGCGGCGCCCGTCAGGCCGGGGAAGGCGAGGGGGGCCGCCTGGCGGAACAGGCGCGGGAAGGCGGCGTTCACGGCCGCTGCATCCACCACCACCCCGTGGGCCGCCGCCAGTTCGGCGTAGGTGTCCCCCACCGAGCGGCGCAGGCCGATCAGGGTGCCCATGGCATCGAGCAGCAGGCCGCGGGGGGTCACCAGCGGCTCAGCCAGCTGCCGGCCACGCGCAGCCGGTGCTGCGGCCCCGGCAGCCGTGCCAGATAGGCCAGGCGCCGCAGCTGAAAAGCGGCCGGCCCGGCCAGGGTGACGCCCATGCCGGTGAGCGTGGCCTGGCCGATGCCCAGGCCGAGCATCTCGCCCAGGTCGGACCACTGGAACGTCTGCAGGGGCTCCCCCTGGCGCTCCTTCAGCAGGTTGGCGGCCACGCAGGCCGCCTGCTGGTAGGCCACCTGGGCGGTGGCCGGCAGGGGGGCTTCCCCCTGCAGCGGGCAGCGGGCGGCATCCCCCAAGGCGTAGAGGCCCTCGGCGCCGGTCACCTTCAGGCTGCTGTCGCAGGGCAGGCGGCCGCCGGGATCGAGCGGCAAGGGTGGGGTGAGGGGCGGCACGCAGGCGGCGACACCGCCGGTCCAGATCACCCCATCGCAGCGCAGGGTCATGGTTTCAGCGGAGCCGGGCTGCAGATCCAGTCCATCGGCATGCACCGCGGTGACGCGGGTGTGGTTGCGCAACCGGATGTCGCGCCGCTGCAGGGCCAGCTGGGCCTGCTCGCGGTTGAAGGCCTTGGAGCCGGGCAGCAGATCCGGCCCCTGTTCGATCAGCTCGATCACGGCGGCGCCCTCGAGCAGATCGGCCAGCTTGCAGGCCAGCTCCACGCCGCTGGCCCCGGCGCCCACCACCGCCAGCCGCTGCAGCGGGTGGAGGCGCAGCCGCAGGCGGCGCACCAGGGCCTGCAGCCGTTCCACATCGGCCAGGCTGCGGAAGCCCATGGCGTGCTCGGCCACCCCGGGGATGCCGTAGGTCTGGGGGCGGCCGCCGGTGGCGATCACCAGGGCGCTCCAGTTGAGCTCGCGGCCACTGTCGGTGCGCAGGGTCCGACCGGCATGGTCGATCGCCACAACCCGCTCCTGCAGCCAGGCCAGGCCGCGGCCCGCCAGCAGCTCGGCGTAGCGGGGCGCGATCTCCCAGCGCTGCAGCTCGCCGCTGAGCAGTTCATAGAGCAGTGGCAGGAACAGGAAGCGCTCCTGCGGTTCGATCAGCAGCACCGGCGGCCCGCCGCTGCTGGCCAGGATCAGGGCGGTGCTCAGGCCGCCGAAGCCACCGCCCACCACGATCACGGGGGCCGGCGTGGCCGCGGCGGGGGGGGCGTCAGGCACGGCCGCGGCCAACCAAAGGGTGTGGCCCGAACCCTAACCAGCCGCCCCGGCAGGAGAAGATGGTGGGATGACGATCTCCGCCGCTGCCGTTGATCCCCAGCGGGCCTGCCCCGAACTGGAGCAGCGCGATGCCCTCGGTCGCCTGCAGTGGGGCCTCGACACCTTCGGCGAGGGCTTTGCCCTCACCACGAGCTTCGGCATCCAGGCCGCGGTTTCGCTGCACCTGATCAGCCGGCTGGAGCACCCGGCGACGGTGATCTGGGTGGATACCGGTTACCTGCCTCCCGAGACCTATACCTACGCCGAGCAGCTGATGGAGCGCCTCGGCCTGCGGGTGCATGTGGCCCAGTCCACCATCAGCCCGGCGCGGATGGAGGCCCTGCACGGCCGCCTGTGGGAAACCGGTCGGGTCGAGGATCTTGAGACGTACCACCGCATCCGCAAGGTGGAGCCGCTCGATCGGGCCATGGCCGAGCGCAACGTGACCTGCTGGGCCAGCGGAGTGCGCGGCCGCCAGACCGACCACCGCCGGGCGATGCAGCCCCTCGAGCTGGTGCGCGGCCGCTGGGCCCTGAGGCCCCTGCTGGATTGGACCAGCCGCGACGTGTACTACTACATGCAGGAGCACGACCTGCCCCAGCACCCGCTGTTCGCCCAGGGCTATTCCACGGTGGGCGACTGGCATTCCAGTGGTCCGGACGACGGCAGCAGCAGCGGCCGCTCCACCCGCTTCGGCGGACTCAAGCAGGAGTGCGGCATCCATCTCCCCGGACTGGCGGGCGAGGGCATCTAGGTGGGGCGGCTGTTGCTGGTGGGCAACAGCCGCTGGCACTGGGCCCGGCGCCAGGCCGATGGGCTGCACGTGTGGCATGAGCCAGGTCCGCCGCAGGGGGCCTGTAGTGACCCAGGGGAGCCCTGGGCCGATCTGGAGGCCTGGGCCGCTGTGGGGGCGTTGCCACAGGATCGGCCGCCGCCGCCCGAGCGCCGCCTTGGCCTGGAGCGGGTGCCCCTGGCGGACCTGCCCCCCTGGCTGGGCATCGACCGGGCCCTGGCCGGCTGGCAGGCCTGGCGGCGCCAGGGGGCCGGGGTGCTGGTGGCGGATGCGGGCACCTGCCTCAGCCTCACCTGGATCGATGCGGCGGGACGCTTCCGCGGGGGGCGGCTCAGCGCCGGGCTGGCGCTGCAGCTGCGCAGCCTCGGTGCGGCCACGGCCCAGCTGCCCACGCTCACGGCCGGTGCGGAGCTGGGCGATTGTGCCGATCCCTGGCCACGCGCCACGGCCTCGGCGCTGGAGGTGGGATGCCTGACGGCCTGTGCGGCGGCGGTGCTGCAGGGCTGGCGCGACCTGCAGGCCAGCGGTGAAGCCAGCCAGCTCTGGCTCAGCGGTGGGGATGGCGAGCGGCTGGCGGCGGTGCTGGGGCAGGCTGGGCTGACGCCGGCGCTCGCCCCGGATCTGGCGCTGGAGGGCCTGGCGGCCCTGGCGCAGCTCAGCTGAGGCCGAGGTCGCGCAGGATGTCGTCGGCCATCGATTCCGCTTTCACCTTCAGATAGGCCTTCTCGATGCGGCCTTCCGCATCCACCACGAAGGTGTGGCGCATCATGCCCATGTACTCCTTGCCCATGAACTTCTTCAGGCCGTAGCTGCCGTAGCTCTCGGCCACCGGGCAGGGCTCGGCGTCGGTGAGCAGGGTGAAGGGCAGCGTGTACTTGCTGATGAACTTGGTGTGGCTGCTGGCGTCGTCCTTGCTGATGCCCAGCACGGCGATGGCGTGCTTCTCGAACTGTGCCCACTGATCGCGGAAGTTGCAGGCTTCCTTGGTGCAGCCGGTGGTGTCGTCCTTCGGGTAGAAATAAATCACCACGCGCTGGCCCTGGAACTGGCTGAGCGACACGGTCTTGCCGTCCTGATCGGGAAGGCTGAAGGCGGGGGCGACATCGCCGACCTCAGGGGCCATGGCTCGTGGGGGGAATAGGAATGGTGGAGCCTAGGGGGAGCGCTGAGCCGCTTGCTGCACCCATCCACGCACTACTGGTTGCGGCCCCTGACCGCCCCGGGCGAGGGCGTGGTCGGGCTGTCGCGTCAGGAGCAGGCCTGGGCCGAGAGGCTGCCGCTGGCGCTGCAGGCGCGCTACAGGGCCAGCCGCTGCCTGCTGCGCCAGTGCGTGGCGCCGCTGCTGGGGCTGGCTGCGGATGCCCTGCCCTTGCACAGTCCCCCGGGGGAGGCCCCGCGGCTGGCACACGGCCATGGCCACGTCAGCCTCAGCCACAGCGGCGGCCAGCTGCTGCTCGCCTGGTCGCCGGCTCCGATCGGGGTGGATCTGGAGTGGGCGCAGCGCCCGGTGGCGGCGGCTGCCCTGGCGAGGCGCTTCTATCCGCCCCAGGAGGCCGCCCGGCTGCTGGCTCTGCCGGCCGCGGACCAGCCCAGGGCCCTGCTGGAGAGCTGGGTGCGCAAGGAGGCGGCGATCAAATGGCAGGGGTCGAGCCTGGCGGCCGATCTGCGCCACTGGCTCTGGGATGCGGATGGCGGGCAGCTGCGACACCTGCTCAGGGGCTGGGCGCCACCAGCGCTCTGCCGCGAGTGGGATGGCTGGCTGTGCGGGGCGGTCGGCGATGCTGCCGACGCCGGAATCTGGGGCTAACGTCCGCGCGCCCACTGCGTTGCCGCCATGCCGATCGCCCTGCGCTGGAGTGCGGTGACCCTGCTCAGCCTGCTGGGGTTGGCCGGTCTGGTGCAGCTCCCCCTCGCCCCGCCCCTGGCCAGTCGGCCCGGCGCGGCCACCGAGCGCGTGCTGGCGAATCTGGCCAGCCAGGAGGCGTCGCAGGAGGCGCAGGAGCGGGCCACCCAGCTGCTCAGTCGCTTCGTGGGGGCCGAGATCACCCGCTACTTCTGGGGTGGCTTCAGCGGCTATCTCGATGTGCTGGGCCTGGAAGCGCCGGAGGACATGCGGGTGAGCATCCGCGAGCAGCCCGAGGCGGTGCAGTTGCTGCTGGTTCCGCGCGAGGGGCAGGAGCGCTACGTGGCCCGGGTGGCGGCCCAGGACAATGTGCCCCGCGGGGTGGCCTGCCAGGGGCAGGGCGAGCCCGGTGTATTCACCTGGCGCGGCGACAGCCTGCGCTGCCCGGTGGGCTGGCAGGAGCTGCCGCTGCAGGGGCCCCGCCACCACAGCGAGCGCTGATCCTGAAGAGATGGCGGCGATTGGGCGTTGTGGATGTTGTCGTCCGAGTTTTTGATTACTAGGTTTTATTTGACACGTTCTGTTCACTCCCGTGCTGTCACGTCTCGCTGCCGGCCTCTGCGCCGGTGCGGCTCTCTCCCTCTCCTGTCTGCCCGCCTCCGCGGCTGTCGACAACGACCTGCCGGTGCGTTGGAACAGCGGTGGGGCCGTCTGGTCCACCAATCAGGACGCCTTCAACACCTTCATCAACAGCGGTGAGATCACCGACCGTGGCCTCGCCAGCGGCATTTCCCGCTCCGGCTGGACCGCCGCTGAGCTCAAGGCCGGCCTGGCCAAGACCTACAGCGTCGATCTGGTGGGTGTCTCCCGCTTCCTCTATTCCGACAGCGGCGTCAAGTTCCTCAAGAACCAGTCGCGCAGCTATTTCCCGTACTGGACCATGAGCACCTACGCGGTGGAAGGTCTGCGCTCGGCGATCATCGCCGATGCGGTGGATGGTTCGATCTCGGCGGCGGGGATCATGACCAACCTGCCCACCGATTACCGCCTGGCGGACACCTGCAACACCTACGACGGCAAGCAGAACGTCTGCGCCGAGGGCAAGTGCACCACCGACGCCCAGTGCACCTCTCTGCTGTCCTGGTACGTGTTCCTGCCCGCCTGCATCCAGGCCAACCAGCAGGCCGATCCGATGGCCGCCGCACCGGTGTCCGCCCCGGCCCAGCAGGAGCCGATCCGCGGTCTGTGGTGAGCCGCTCGCGCTGAATCCAGGCTCCGCTCCAGGGGCCTTCCGCCCCGGCACTGCCGGGGCTTTTTTGCGCCCAGGTTGCAGGTGGCGGTCGCCAATCGGAAGAAAAGCTGGCGGCCCTGGCACGCCCGGCCCGTCCATCGTCATACCGGGAATGTCGTCCTCTGCCACCCTCTCCATGCGCAAGGCACTTCTCCCCTTGGCTGGTGTCGGCTTCCTGATGGCCGGCCTTTCGGCCCAGGCCATTCCCCAGGGACCCACCACCATCAACTCCGACCAGGCCGGCGTTCGCTACGGCTCGCCCACCTTCATTCAGGAGGGTCTGCCCACCCAGACCGCCCGTACGGTGAGCACCAGCTTCGTGCGCTCGAACACCCTGCTGCCCCTGGGCGGCACCGAGGTGATCGATAACCCGGTGCCCCACAACCTCTCGGATCTCTCCGGTTGGTCGCCCGACCAGCTGCAGGCCGGTCTCACCAAGGAATACGACGTGGATGTGGCCGCTGTGGCTCTCTACCTGTATTCCGAGAAGGGTGAAGCGTTCCTCTCGGAAAGCATTCGCCAGAACAACTACACCCCGTACTACAGCCAGCAGAACAGCCTGCAGGCCGTGCGTAGCGCCATCATCCTCGACTCGGCGGATGGCAAGCTCTCCAGCTACGGGATGATGGCCAACCTGCCCACCGATCAGCGCCTTCAGGGTGCGATGAAGGTGTGCGATGTGAGCGATGTGAATAACAGCCAGCAGGCCACATCCCTGCTGAGCTGGTACATGAACACCCCCGCCTGCATCCAGGCCTACACCGCTGAGGCCCCCGCGTCTGCCCCGGCTCCGGCCGCAGGGCCGGTGCGCGGTCTCTGGTGAGATCGCGTTGAGCGATCCGGCCTGAACCGCGGGTTCAGGCCCCTGGCCCCGGCATGTCCGGGGCTTTGTCATGGCCGCTGCGCCGTCGCCCCCGCAGCAGCCGATGCTGCAGGCGCTGGGGCAGCCGCTGGCCCTCCAGGCTCTGCAGCAGCCGCTCCACGCTGCTGGTGGCCCCGGCGCCGAGTCGCTGCTCCAGCTGGTGCCGGTAGGCGGCCCCCGCTGCGAACCAGCGCTGCAGCAGGGCCGGGCTGAGCGCCAGTTCCAGCTCCTCCTCCCAGCTGTCGCTGTCGATCTGCCACGCCTGCTGTTCCAGGAGTGATGCCAGCGCCATCGGCTCCTGATCGCTCGCCAACCATCCCGGTTCCTGGGCGGCCAGGGTGGTCAGGGTGTCCCGTTGCTCGGCCGCCAGCGCCGGCTGGCTGCCGCTCTGGCGGCTCAGCAGGTGCAGGGCAGCGGCGGCGGGGCCGAGCAGCGGCGTGGTGAACAACAGGCGCAGCTGGGCCCCGGGGGCCGCCAGTGCCGTGAGGGCCTTGAGCTCGCGCTTCAGTCGGGCGGCGGAGCTGCCCCGCCAGGGCTGGCGGGCGGCGATCCACTCAAAGCGCAGGCCGGGCTCCAGCTGGCTGGCCAGCTCCGTGAGCGGGGCATGGAGCAGATGCGGCCGCTGCAGGTCGTCGAGCACCTGCAGCTGGGCTTCGAGCCGTTGGCGATCCTCTGCGCCGGCCGCCTGGATCACCACGCCACCTTCCGGGGTGTGCTGCAGGGGATCAAGGGCCCAAAGCAGGGAGCGGGCCTGGAGCACCAGCACCCGCTCGTGCCGTTGCCAGCCGGCACCCTGCCAGAGCTGGCGGCGCAGTTGGTCGAGCCGTTCCCCCTCGGCGCTCAGCTGACGCTGCAGCCAGCGCTCCAGGGCTGGATCCTCCGGGGCGCTGCTGAGGGTTTCCCCCAGCTCAGCCTCATGTTCGGCGGCGGCGGCCAGCTGGGCGGCGCGGCGCTGCTGCAGCGTGCGGCGCCGCTGCCCCTCCCAGCCCAGCGTTCCGGGTTGCCAGAACAGCTGGCCCTGCAGCGCCGTGGGCAGGTACTGCTGCGCCACCCAGTGTTCGGCGTAGGCGTGGGGGTAGCGGTAGCCCACCCCATCGCCGAAGGCCTTGCCATCGCGGTTGGCATCACGCAGGTGGCTGGGTACCTGCTGGCGGCTGCTGGCGCGCACTGCCTTGAGGGCATCGAACAGGCCCAGCAGGCTGTTGCTCTTCTCGGTGCCGGCCAGATAGAGGGCCGCCTGGGCCAGGGGGTAGAGCCCTTCGGGCAGTCCCACCCGGTCGAAGGCGGCGGCGCAGGCCTGCACCACCACGATCGCCTGGGGGTCGGCCAGGCCGATGTCCTCGCCGGCGCTGATCAACATGCGCCGAAAGATGAAGCGTGGGTTCTCGCCGGCCTCCACCATCCGTGCCAGCCAGAACAGGGCGGCATCGGGATCGCTGCCCCGCAGCGACTTGATGAAGGCGCTGATCGTGTCGAAGTGGGCATCGCCTTGCTTGTCGTAGAGCACGGCGCGCTGCTGGATCGATTCCTCGGCGATCGCCAGGTCGATGGCGATCACACCGTCGCCATCGGCTTCGGTTGTCTCCACGGCCAGCTCGAGGGCGTTCAGCAGGCTGCGGGCATCGCCGCCGGCCACGTCCACCAGGTGGGCGATCGCCTCCTCGCTGATCGTGACCCGTCGATCGCCGTAGCCCAGCTCCGGATCGCGCAGGGCCCGCTGCAGCAGCTCGCGCAGGTGATGGGGCTGCAGCGGCTGCAGGCGAAACAGGCGCGATCGGCTCAGCAGCGCCTTGTTCACCTCGAAGAACGGGTTCTCGGTGGTGGCACCGATCAGGGTCACGGTGCCGTTCTCCACCCAGGGCAGCAGGGCGTCCTGCTGGGCGGTGTTGAAGCGGTGCACCTCGTCGATGAACAGCAGGCTGCGCAGGCCGTGCTGTTCGAGCCGTCGCTGGGCGGCCTCCACTTCGGCGCGCAGGTCCTTCACGCCGGCAAGCACGGCATTGAGGCTGCTGAAGTGGGCGCGGGTGGTGGCGGCAATGATGCGCGCCAGGGTGGTCTTGCCCACCCCCGGCGGCCCGTGCAGGATCAGATTGCCGACCCGATCGGCGGTGATGGCGCGGCGCAGCAGCCGGCCCGGCCCCAGGATCTCCTCCTGCCCTTGGAACTCCTCGAGGCTGCGCGGCCTGAGGCGATCGGCCAGCGGGGCCAGCCGCCGGCGCAGTTGCTCGCCGTGGTGGCTGAACAGATCGCTCACGCCGCTCGCCCCACCGTTGCCTGCAAACCCATCCATCATCCGATGGAAATTGATGGGCGTTGTCAGTAACTTGCGGGCTGCTGATCCCGAGCCGTGCGGCGCCGCCTGGCATCCCTGCCCCTGCTTCTGCTGCCGCTCACGGCCTGCGGTGGCGCCGAACCTCAGGCCCGGGCGCCGCTGAACGTGCAGGTGGCGCGGATCACTGAGGCGTCCTTCAAGCCCGGCATCGAGGTGGTGAGCCAGCTGAGCTCCACCACCGATGTGGCCCTGCGCCCGGAGATCGACGGCCGGGTGGTGAAGATCCTGGTGCAGCAGGGGGATCAGGTGAAGGCTGGGCAGCCGATCCTGGTGCTCGACAACGAGCAGGAAACGGCGGCCCTCAGTGCCAGCCAGGCGGAGGCACGCAAGGATCGCCTCAATGCCGAGCGCTACGTCTTCCTCAACGAGCTGGGTGCGGTGTCCACCAAGGACCGCGACGCCTACGTGACCAAGGCCCTGCAGAGCAGTGATCAGGTCAAGGCCACGGCCGCAACCCTGGGCTACAAGTACGTCACGGCACCGATCAGTGGCCAGATCGGCGATCTCGACACCGTCAAGCTGGGCGACTACGTGCGCAAGGGTCAGGCGATCAGCGGCATCGTCGACAACAGCAACCTCTGGACGCTGATGGATGTGCCGGCCACCCAGGCCTCGCGCCTGGCCCTGGGTCAGCCGGTGGAGCTGCTGACGCAGGGCAATCCCCCGGTGAGCGGCATGGGAAAGGTGGTGTTCATCTCGCCCTATTTCGGCGTGAGCGGCAGCACGTCGTCGCCGAACACGGTGCTGGTGAAGGCCAGTTTCCCCAACCTCAGCGGCAAGCTCAAGACCGGTCAGTACGTGCGCAACCGGATCATCACCGGCAGTTCCACCCAGCTGTCGGTGCCGGTGCAGGCCGTGATGATGCAGGCCCAGCAGCCGTTCGTGTATCGGGTGTTCCCGATCAGCCAGGTGATTGGCAAGATCCGTGCTTCCAAGCAGATCACCCCTGAGGCCAAGCAGAAGCTTGAGGCGCTGCCACCATCCACCACGATCGTGGTGCAAACGCCGGTGCAGCTGGGCCCGTTGCAGAACAACCGCTATCCGCTGCTCGGTGGCCTGCAGGCGGGCGACACGGTGGTGGTGAGCAACACCGCCCTGCTGCGAACCGGCCTGCCGGTGAAGGTGGCATCTGGCGCCGAGGGCGCCGATCAGAACTGAGGCCCCGCGATGTCACTCTCCGATAATTTCATCAAGCGGCCGGTTCTCACCACCGTCTGCAGCATCCTGATCGTGCTGGTGGGGTTGATCGCCATCCCTACGCTGCCGATCGAGAACCTGCCCAACATCGCGCCGCCGCAGATTCAGGTCACGGCCACCTATGGCGGTGCCAACTCGTTGGTGACCGAGCAGGCTGTCACCAACGTGCTCGAGCAGCAGATCAACGGGGTGCCGGGCGCGGCCTATATCTCCTCGCTCACTACCAACACCGGTTCGAGCACGGTGAATGTGTTTTTCGATAAGGGAACCGATATCAATATCGACCAGGTGAACGTTCAGAACCGCGTTTCCCTGGCGATGCCGCAGTTGCCGCAGCAGGTGAGCAGCACCGGTGTGTCGGTGATTCAGACGACGCCCTCGATCCTGCTTGCTTACCAGGTGTCGTCCACCGAAGGCCAGTTCGATGCGCCCTATCTCAACGGACTGATCTACGAGCAGCTCTACTACCAATTGGAGCGGATTCCCGGGGTGGCCCAGGCCACGCTGTTCGGCGGCAGCAATCCGGCCTTCTGGCTGTTTGTCGACCCCGACAAACTCAGCGCCAACCAGCTCACCGCCGATCAGGTGGTGACGGCGGTGAAGAGCCAGAACTCCGTGGCCGTGGGTGGTCTGGTGGGCGGTCCGCCGGCGGGTGGCAACCAGCTGTTCACCTACCCGATTCTCGTTAAGAACAACGGCAACCTGGTTTCGGTTGAGGAACTCAACAAGCTGATCGTGGGCCGCACGCCGCAGGGCAACCTGCTGCGCCTGCAGGACGTGGGAGAGGCCTCCTACGGCTTCAACACCTTCGCCACTCAGGGCTCGGATATCCACGGCTATCCCGCCATCACGATCGGCGTCTATCAGACGCCGGAGAGCAATGCCCTGCAGGTGAGCGAGGCGGTGGTTGAGCTGATCGACCAGTTCACCGCCCAGGTGCCGACGGGGGTGACGGTGCAGCAGATCTACAACGTGGGTCAGTTCATCGAATCGGCTGTCGATGGCGTCACCGATGCCCTTGGCCTGGCGATCGTGCTGGTGCTGGTGATCTTGTTCCTGTTCCTGCAGGACTGGCGAGCCACCGTGGTGCCCAGCCTGGCGATTCCGATCTCGCTGGTGGGCACCTTCGCCTTCATCAAGGCCTTCGGTTTTTCGATCAACCAGCTCACCCTTCTGGGCCTGGTGCTGGCCACTGGCCTGGTGGTGGACGACGCGATCGTGGTGATCGAGGCCGTCGCCAAGAACCTGGAGCGCGGCATGAAGCCGCGCGAGGCGGCACTGGAATGCATGGGCGAGTTGATCGGTGCCCTGATCGCCACCTCATTGGTGCTGATGGCCGTGTTCGTGCCAGTGGCCTTCTATCCCGGCGGCATCGGCATCATCTACCGCCAGTTCGCCCTCACGATCGCCTTCTCGATCGCCATCTCCACCTTCAACGCCCTCACCTTCTCGCCGATGATGGCGGGCCTGATTCTCAAGAGCGAGAAGCCACCGCGGCCCGAGGGCTGGAGCTGGACCGTGGCCGGCGTGGTGGTGGGTCTGGCCTTCGGACGCTTCAGTGCGGCCTCCTTTGGTGTGGGCGCCTATGTGTTCGGCGTGCTGCTGTTCGGCTTCGCCGGCAGCCGGCTGGGCTGGATCTTCGAGCAGTTCAACATCCTGTTCCAGCGCCTTGAGCAGAGCTACGCGCGCCTCGTGGCCGTGCTGATCGGCAAACGGCGCCTGATCCTGGCCGGCCTGCTCGGTGGCATCGTGCTCACGGCGATCGCCTTCAACGCCCTGCCCACGGCCTTCATCCCCGAGGAGGACCAGGGCTACGGCGTGGGCATCTTCCAGCTGCAGAACGGCGCCTCCCTCACCCAGACCCGCAAGGTGGCCGATCAGATCGCCGCGATCGTGAAGGAGGAAGAGGACATCACCGCCGCCTCCTTCAACAGTGGCGCTGGCTTCAATGGCAACAGCCCCGATCAGGGGTTGTTCTTCTTCGGCCTCAAGCCGCTGGAGGAGCGCCAAGGAGCCGAGCACAAGGCGCCGGCGATCGTGGCGCGCTTGAACGCCAAGCTCTCGCAACTCAACACCGGTCTGGCGGTGGCGGGTCAGCCACCCGCGATTCCCGGCTTCTCCGCCCAGGGTGGCTTCTACTTCCAGTTCAACGATCTCAGCAACGGCGCCTACACCTTCAACCAGCTGAACGGACTGGCCCAGAAGCTGGTGGCGACCGGCCAGAGCAGCGGGCAGTTCTCGACCCTCTACACGCAGTTCGTGCCCAGTGCACCGGCCTTTGGCCTGACGATCGATCGCGCCATCCTCGGCACTCTCAACGTCGACTTCCAGCAGGCGATGCAGACGATTGCCGTGCTGGCCGGAGGCAACTACTCCGGCCTCACCTATGAGAGCGGTCAGGTGCGCAACATCTACGTGCAGGCCGAGCCCCAGGGCCGCAGCAACCTGGAGGATGTGCTCAGTTACTACGTGCGCAGCAACGACGGCAAACTGGTGCAGGTGTCGGAGTTCGCCTCCACCGAGCTCACCAGCGCCCCACCGGTGATCAGCCACTACAACCTCTATCGCACGATTCTGGTGCAGGGGGCTGAGGCGATCGGCAAGAGCTCGGGCCAGGCGCTCAACGCGATCCAGCAGATCTTCAACAAGCTCGATTTCAATAATGTCGGCTACGCCTTCACCGGCATCGCCGCCCTGCAGCTCTCGGCCGGTAACGCCAGCGTGCTGGTGTTCGGCCTGGGGGTGCTGATCGTCTACCTGGTGCTCTCAGCCCAGTACGAGAGCTACGTCACGCCGGCGATCATCCTGATGACTGTGCCGCTGGCGATGCTCGGTGCCCTGGTGTTCCTGAGCCTGCGCTCGATCGATCTGAACATCTACGCCCAGGTGGGCCTGGTGACGTTGATCGGCCTGGCCGCCAAGAACGGCATCCTGATCGTGGAGGTGGCCGAGCAGCATGTGGAGGCGGGCATGGAGGTGAGCCAGGCCGCCATCGCCGCCGCCGAATCGCGCATGCGCCCGATCCTGATGACGGCCATCGCCTCCCTGGCGGGCTTCCTGCCCCTGGTGGTGGCCACCACCGCCGGTGCCAACAGCCAGCAATCGCTGGGCACGGTGATCTTCGGGGGCCTGCTGGTGGCCACCGTCCTGTCGCTGGGTGTGGTGCCTCCCTTTTATGTGGCGATCAAACGGCTGGAGCAGCGTTGGGCTGGGGTGAAGACCGGCTGAGCGCCGGTCCTGCGCCGCCGGTGTCGGTCTGCACCTCTGCCATTGACCGTGCCGATCGCTCTCCTTAGGGTCAGGCCTGCTGAGACCAGGCAGTGGCCGCTGTGATGCACACCCGGCGCTGTGCCGCACTGATCCGCGCTGGGGCGACGGCCGCCCTGCTCACGCCGCTGCTGGGTTGCATCAAGGGGCCGCCGCCGCCCCGCCAGGCCACCTTCACCCTGGTGAGCCCCAGCGCGCAGACTTTCTTCGATCAGGCGGTGTACCAGAGCACGCTGGAGTCGATCCAGAACGTGCCCCTGGCGGCGGAGATCGACGGCCGCATCGTGGTGATGCCGATGCAGGAGGGGCAGATCGTGCGCAAGGGCGATCCGCTGTTCCGCCTCGATCAGGTTCAGCAGCAGGCCACGGTGGCCACCGATGTGGCCGAGGCCCGCAAGGATCGCCTCAACGCTGAGCGCTACATCTTCCTCAACCAGCAGGGAGCCGTTTCCACCAAGCACCGCGATGAAGTCGTCACCAAGGCGATCGCCAGCGCTGAGAAGGTGCGCTCCAGCTCCGCCACCCTTGCCTACAAGGATGTGACCGCGCCGATCGCCGGCATGGTGGGCAGCATCCAGCACAAGCTGGGATCGGTGGTGCGTCAGGGTGAGGCAATTGTCAACATCGTCGACAACAGCCGCCTGTGGGTGCGCCTGGATGTGCCCGGTGAGCAGGCCTATCGGCTGCGGCCTGGCCTGCCGGTGGAACTCGAGGCGCCCGATCGCACGCCGCTGAAGGTGATGGGCAAGGTCAGCTTCATTGCTCCGTCGTTGGATGCCCGCACGCAGACGCTGCTGGTGAAGGCCACCTTCGACAACCCCGATGGGGCGCTGCGGGATCAGCAACGGGTGCGGGCCACGCTGCGGTTCGGCAGCGGCAGCACGCTGGCGGTTCCCGAGGCGGCGATGCTGCTGCAGGCGGGGCAGACGTTCGTGTTCCGGGCCGTGAGTGCGGCGGAGGCCCGGCGCCTCACCGGCCAGGCGATCACGCCAGCACCGGCGGCCGATGCCCTGGTGGCCGTGCAGACCCCGGTGACGCTCGGCGCCCTGCAGAACGGCCGCTTTGCCGTGATCCAGGGCTTGAGCGCCTCGGATCGGGTGGTGCTGGGCAACCTGGCCCAGCTGCGCAGTGGCATGGTGATTCCGCTGCGATGAGCCTCTCCGATACCTTCATTCGCCGGCCGGTTCT
>JBEGQE010000077.1:0-14739 GCA_041181145.1 Cyanobacteriota bacterium | reverse complement strand
CGCCGCCGCCCGCCCCCGCGCTGCAGCGGCCGATCCGCAGCGCCGACGACTACGGCATCGCCCTGCCCGACTGGCTGCGGCGCTGCATCGAGCACGTGCCCCCCGGCGAGGGTGACAGCTGCCCCACCGACACCGAGGGTCTGCTCTCGGCGGCCTTTCACTTTGCCTTCCAGCTGCACGACGGCCAGGTGCGGGCCAGCGGCGAGCCCTACATCTGCCACCCGGTGGCGGTGGCCGACCTGCTGCGCGACATCGGCGCCAGCGCCAGCGTCATCGCCGCCGGCTTCCTGCACGACGTGGTGGAAGACACCGACGTCACTCCCGAGGAGATCGAGCAGCACTTCGGTGCCGAGGTGCGCGGTCTGGTGGAGGGCGTCACCAAGCTGGGTGGCATCCACTTCACCAACAAAACCGAAGCCCAGGCCGAGAACCTGCGCCGCATGTTCCTGGCGATGGCCAGCGACATCCGCGTGGTGCTGGTGAAGCTGGCCGACCGGCTGCACAACATGCGCACGCTCGGCGCGCTGAAGCCCGAGAAGCAGCAGCGGATCGCCCGCGAAACCCGGGAGATCTACGGGCCCCTGGCCAATCGCCTCGGCATCGGCCGCCTCAAGTGGGAGCTGGAGGATCTGGCCTTCAAGATCCTCGAGCCTGACGCCTTCCGCGAGATCCAGCAGCAGGTGGCCACCAAGCGCTCCGAGCGGGAGGAGCGGCTGGGGGTGACGGCCGGCTTGCTGCGTGAGCGGCTGCTGGCCGCGGGGCTCGAGGGGGTGGAGGTGAGCGGCCGGCCCAAGCACCTCTACGGCATCTGGAGCAAGATGCAGCGCCAACAGAAGGCCTTCCACGAGATCTACGACGTGGCGGCCCTGCGGATCATCTGCCCGAACCTCGAGAGCTGCTACCGCGCCCTGGCGGTGGTGCACGACACGTTCCGCCCGATCCCCGGCCGCTTCAAGGACTACATCGGCCTGCCCAAGCCCAACGGTTACCAGTCGCTGCACACGGCGGTGATCGGTCGCCATCGGCCGATTGAGGTGCAGATCCGCACCGCCGAGATGCATCAGGTGGCGGAGTTCGGCATCGCCGCCCACTGGAAGTACAAGGAGGGCGGTTCACCGGCGGCCACCGGCAACGATGCCGAGCGCTTCAACTGGCTGCGCCAGCTGGTGGACTGGCAGAAGGATGGCGTGGGGGAGGACAGCAACGACTTCCTGCGTTCGATCAAGGAGGACCTGTTCGACGAGGAGGTGTATGTCTTCACCCCCAGCGGCGATGTGGTGGGTCTGCGCAAGGGCTCCACGGCCGTGGATTTCGCCTATCGCATCCACTCCGAGGTGGGCAATCACTGCCAGGGCGTGCGCATCAATGACCGCCTCTGCCCGCTGGCCACGCCGCTGCAGAACGGTGATTTCGTGCAGATTGTCACCGCCAAGTCGGCCCATCCCAGCCTCGACTGGCTGAATTTCGTCGCCACGCCCACGGCGCGCAATCGCATTCGCCAGTGGTACAAGAAGAGCCACCGTGAGGAGAACATCCAGCGCGGCACGGCGATGCTGGAGCGCGAGCTAGGCCGCGATGGCTTCGATGCCCTGCTCCACGGCGAGGCGATGGCCCGGGTGGCCCGCCGCTGCAACCTGGTGGCGACCGAGGATCTGCTGGCGGCGATCGGTTTCGGCGGCGTCACCCTGCACCAGGTGCTCAACCGCCTGCGCGAGGAGCTGCGCCTGGCCTCCGAAGCGGCGGCGCCGGTGCTCAGCAACGAGGAGCTGGCCCGCAGTGTGTCGGTGCAGGGGGAGCAGGCCGCGGCGGTCGCCCCAGCTGCGCCTGCGGCCCACGGCGATGCCAGTCCGATCGTGGGGTTGGAAGGCCTGGAATACCGCCTGGGCGGCTGCTGCAGCCCCCTGCCGGGTGAAGCGATCGTGGGCACCGTGGCCCTCGGCAACCACGGCATCACGATCCACCGCCAGGATTGCGGCAACCTGGCCAACGTGCCGGTTGAGCGCCGCCTGCCGGTGCGCTGGAATCCGCTGGCGGCCGAGGAGCAGCGCCGCCGCTATCCCGTGCAGCTGCGCATCCAGGTGCTCGATCGCGTCGGTGTGCTCAAGGACATCCTCACCCGCCTTTCCGATCACCGCATCAACGTGAGCGATGCGCGGGTGCGCACCAACCCCGGCAAACCGGCGCGGATCGACCTGCGGGTGGAGCTGCAGAGCGCCTCCCAGCTGCGCAGCACCATGGACCAGATCCGCTCGATGGCGGATGTGCTCGACATCGCCCGCACCGGCATCGGCTCCTGAGCACCCCGGTCGTTCGCATCCGCCCACACATGGGCCCCGGGTGTCTCTGGCGACAGCTCCGCCGCGGCGACGTCCCTACAACGGCGCCACCGTGCCGTTCTGCCATGACCTCCGAACAGGCTGCCCAGCTGATCGACGACACCCTGGATCTGGTTCACCAGCGGTTGGTGGAGCTGGAGCAGAACCAACAGGGTCGTGCCCACCGCGCCCTGGCCGAGGAGTTCCGCGAGTGGCGCCACCCCCCCGGCGGCCATATCGACCTGATGGTCTGCCCGGGCTTCCCCGCCCCCTGAGGCGCGTTGGTCGGGCGAGACACTGGAAGCAGTCCCGGATCCCGCCGCCGTGCCGGACGACACCATCGCCGCCGTCGCCACCGCCGTTGCCGCTGGTGAAGGCAGTGTGGCGATCGTGCGGCTGTCGGGGCCGCAGGCCGAGGCGATCGGCCGCCGCCTGTTCCATGCCCCTGGCCAGCAGGTGTGGGACAGCCACCGGGTGCTCTATGGCCATGTCTGCGACCCCGCCAGCGGCGAGCGGGTGGATGAGGCGTTGCTGCTGCTGATGCGGGCGCCGCGCAGCTTCACCCGCGAAACGGTGGTGGAGTTTCACTGCCATGGGGGCCTGATCTGTGTGCAGCGCGTGCTGGAGCTGGTGCTCGCCGCCGGCGCGCGGCGTGCCCTGCCGGGGGAGTTCAGCCAGCGGGCTTTCCTGAACGGCCGGCTCGATCTCACCCGCGCCGAGGCGATCAGTGAGCTGATCACCGCCCGCAGTCGCCGCGCCGCCCAGCTGGCGATGTCCGGCCTTGATGGCGGCCTGGAGCGGCGCATCGCCGCCCTGCGGGAGCGCCTGCTCGATCAGCTGGCGGAGCTGGAGGCGCGGGTGGATTTCGAGGACGACCTGCCACCCCTCGATGGCGACGCCGTGGCGGCGGAGCTGGAGGCCGTGCGCACGGCGCTGGAGGCCTTGCTGGCGGAGGCCGAGCAGGGGCAGCTGCTGCGTGAAGGCCTGCGGGTGGCGATTGTGGGCCGGCCGAACGTGGGTAAATCGAGCCTGCTCAACCGGCTCAGCCGCAGTGAGCGGGCGATCGTGACCGACCTGCCCGGCACCACCCGCGACCTCGTGGAGAGCGAGTTGGTGCTGCAGGGGGTGCCGCTCACCCTGCTCGACACCGCCGGCATCCGCGCCACCGACGATCGCGTGGAGCAGATCGGCATCGAACGCAGCCGTGCGGCCCTGCAGGCGGCCGATGTGGTGCTGCTGCTGTTCGACCTCAGCCAGGGTTGGACCGCCGAGGACGAGGCCCTGCGGGCCCTGGTTCCCGAGGGGGTGCCGCTGCTCCGGGTGGGCAACAAGGCCGATCAGCTCGGGCCGGCCGCGGGCGCGGCTGCGGTGCCCCCCCGGCCGGAGGCCGCTGCCGATGTGCGGATCAGTGCCCTCACCGGTGCCGGCCAGGAGGCGCTGGTGCAGGCCCTGCTGCGGGGCTGCGGCCGCAGCGGCGACCAGGGACTGCAGGTGGCCCTCAACCGCCGTCAGCGCGATCTGGCGGCGGCTGCCGCCGCCAGCCTCAGCGCCAGCCTCGAGGCCGCCGTCGCGGCGCTCCCCTGGGACTTCTGGACGATCGATCTGCGCGCCGCCGTGCGCAGCCTGGGGGAGATCACCGGCCAGGAGGTGAGTGAAGCGGTGCTCGATCGCGTGTTCTCGCGCTTCTGCATCGGCAAGTGAGCCGCCGGCCGGCGCTGGCGTGAGAATCGGGGCATCGTTCCTCGCCTCCCGCCAGCGCCATGGCCACACCGCCAGCCCCCTCGGGCGATGCCGCCAGCCCCCAGCCGCTGGAGCAGCTCAGCGCCGCCCAGCGCGCCCTGCTGCGCATCGTGTGCTGGGTGGCCTGGGCCGACGGCGATTTCGCCGAGGAGGAGCGGCAGCTGCTCGAGAAGCTGGTCTTCCGCCTGCTGCCCCCCGAGGTGGGCGTGGCGGAAGCGGAGGATGCCTACCGCGCCCTGGTGGCCGAGCAGCTGCAGCAGGTGGATCTCGAAGCGCTGGTGGCGGAGCTGCAGGGCAGCGATGAGCGCCAGCTGGCGGTGAAGCTGGCGGTGCAGATGCTGGCGGTGAACCAGCGTCCCGGCGACGACGCCCCGGTGAATCCGGCGGAGAAGCAGGCCTATCGCCGTCTGCTGGCGGCCCTGCAGCTGCCGGAGGCCGAGGTGGCGGAAGCGGAATGGGCGGCCCGCCGCGAGCTGGAGCAGAAGCGCAGCCTGCTGGAGGTGATCGGCATGGCCCTGGCCGGCTGGGGGGCCTGGCCGGCCCTGGATGTGGAGGGCGGCGCGATTCCGCCCGGCTACTGGCTTTGAGCGTGGGCGCTCCCCTGGCGATCACGCCGGCCCTGCGCCGTCAGCTGGCGACCTGGCTGGAGGAGGACCTGGGCCGCGGCGACCTCAGTGCCCCCGCCCTGGACGGCCGCAGCGGCCGGGCCCACTGGCTGGCCAAGGCCCCGGGCGTGTTCTGCGGGGGTGCGCTGGTGGCCCCCCTGTTCCAGCAGCTCGATCCCGCCGTGGCGGTGCGGCCCCTGGTGGCCGATGGCGAGGTGGTGCAGCCCGGCCAGCGGCTGCTGGAGCTGGAGGGCCCGGCGACGGCCCTGGTGGCGGGGGAGCGCACGGCCCTCAACCTGGCCATGCGGTTGAGCGGCATCGCCAGTGCCACCGCCGATCTGGTGGCGGCGCTGGTGGGCACGGGCGTGCGGCTGGCGGACACCCGCAAGACCACCCCCGGCCTGCGCCTGCTGGAGAAGTACGCGGTGCGCTGCGGCGGCGGCTGCAATCACCGCCTCGGCCTCGACGATGCCGCCATGCTCAAGGAGAACCACCTGGCCTGGAGCGGCGGCGTGGGGCCCGCGATCGCAGCGGTGCGGGCGGCGGCCCCCTGGCCGGCGCGGGTGATCGTGGAGGCCGAAACCGCCGCCGAGGCCCAGGCTGCGGTGGAAGCCGGAGCCGATGGGGTGCTGCTGGATGAATTCAGCCCCGGCGAGCTGCAAGCCCTTGTGCCGCAGTTGCGTGCGTTGGCGGCGGCGCGCCCCGGTGGGGGCGGCGTGGTGCTGGAAGCCTCCGGCGTGCAGCCCGAGCAGCTGGCGGCCTATGCCGCCACCGGCATCGATCTGCTCTCCACCAGTGCGCCGATGACCCGCTCCCGCTGGCTCGATCTGAGCATGCGCTTCGAGCCTTGAGGCGAGGCTGACGAAGCGCCGTGGTTTCGCCAGCATGCGGGGGCTCTGTCGCCCGCCTGCCCGTGCCAGCCAGCGCCCGCCGTCCCCGCTGGATGGCTTTGCTCGCCTCCCTCAGCCTCGGGTTGGCCCTCATTCCGGCTGCTGTCCCGGCGGCCCAGGCGGAGGGTGTGCTCGAGCGTGTGGCTCGCACCGGCAAGCTGCAGCTGACGGGCCCGGTGGATCAACCGCCTCTGCTCAGCCTGGATGGTCAGGGCCAGCCCCAGGGTTATGGGGTGCTGGTGGCGGAGCGGGTGGCCGCCCTGCTCAGCCAGGCGCTGGGGCGGCCGGTGCAGTTGAGCTTTCAGAGCGAGCGTGATCCCGCCCAGCTGGCGGAGCGCCTGGGATCGGGCCAGGCGGAGCTGGCCTGCGGTGTGATGTTCACCTGGGCGCGGGAGCACACGCTCGACTTCACCCTGCCGATCGGGGTCTCCGGTCTGCGACTGCTGGCGCCGGCCGGACGGTTCACCGGAGCCCCTGAGGCCCTGGCCGGGCGGCGGATCGGCGTGCTGACCGGCTCCCTGGCCGAAAGTGAGCTGCGCGGCATGCAGCCCGCCGCCAAGGCGGTGACGTTTGCGGATCTGCCGGCGGCCCTGACGGCCCTCACGGGCGGTCAGGTGGAGGGGGTGATCGGCGATTCGTCGATGTTGGCCGGTCTGGTACGGCAGCGCGGTCTGAGCGGTCTGGCGCTCACCCCCGACATGCCCTACGAGCGCTACGCCGTGGCCTGCGCCGTTCCGGAGAACCAGTCGGCCTATCGCGATCTGGTGAATCGGGCCATCGCCCAGCTGCTGCAGGGCTACGTGGATGGGGAGCCCCAGACCGTGGCGGCGGTGGATCGCTGGCTCGGCCCCGGCAGCGCCCTCAACCTGCCGCAGGACAGGATCCGCGGCGTGTTTGACGGACTGCTGATGGGTGTGGAGGCCCTGCGGCCCGTGAGCACCGCTCCGTAATCCCTCGTTTCACCCCCGGCCTCCCGCCTCACCCCCCGCCTCACCCCCTGCCTGATCGCCGCCCTGCTCTCCGTCCTCCGATGAAGCTGCTCACCCACTCCCGCCTGTTCGGTGTTCTGCTGATCGCCGCCTCGATGCCGATGGATCCGGGGGTGGCCCTGGCGGTCAGCGCTGCCAGTGCGGCCCTGGAGGCACCGGCGCCCACCGGTGCTCCACCACCGGACGCTTCGATTGAGGCTCGCCTGCAGCGCATCGCCGCCGCCGTGCGTGAGCAGCAGGCGCGCCAGGCTGAGGGCGTTGACGGGGGCGATCAGGCTGATCCCCTCGGAGATGACGCCATCAGCTACGTGGTGGTGGGCCCCGGTGGCATCGGCTGGAACAACGGGGGCTGGGGCAACGGCGGCTTCTACAACGGGGGCTGGGGCAATGGCGGCTTCCGCAACGGCGGTTTCTACAACGGTGGTTTCCGCAATGGCGGCTTCTACAACGGCGGGTTCCGCAATGGCGGTGGCTGGCGCAATGGCGGGTTCCGCAACGGCGGCTTCCGCAATCACTGGTGATCGGTTGTGAGCGCTGATTCGGCGATCGGGCCGTTGCGGCTGCTGGTGCTGCAGCCCACCCCCTTCTGCAATCTCGACTGCGACTACTGCTACCTGCCCAGCCGCGACGACCGCACCCGGCTGCCGCTGGAGATCCTCGATGCGGCCCTGGAGCGGGTCCTGGAGAGCCCGTTCGTGGATGGGCCCTTCACCCTGCTCTGGCACGCCGGCGAGCCGCTGACGGTGCCGCAAGGCTTCTACGACGCCGCCACCGCGCGCATCCAGGCGGCCCTGCGGCGCCATGGCCTGCCGCCCGACACGATCCGCCAGTCGCTGCAGACCAACGGTCTGACGATCGATGAAGCCTGGTGCGACTGCTTCGAGCGCAATGCGATCCATGTGGGGGTGAGCCTCGATGGCCCGGCCTTCCTGCACGACGCCCATCGCCGCACCCGCACCGGCCGCCCCAGTCACGCCGCCGTGATGCGCGGGATCGCCTGGCTGCAGCGCCGCGGTGTGCCGTTCAACGTGATCGCCGTGCTCACGGCCGACGGCCTCGACCACGCCGATGCTCTCTACGCGTTCTTCGCCGAAAGCGGCATCACCGAGGTGGGCTTCAACATGGAGGAAACCGAGGGCGAGAACCAGCGCTCGAGCCTCGAGCCAGCCAGCGCCGCCGCTGGCGAACTGGCCACCGAGGCCCGTTATCGGCGCTTTCTGCAGCGCTTCTGGCAGCGCACGATGGCCGAGCCCGGTCGCGTCAATCTGCGCGAATTCGACGGCATCACCAGCCTGGCCTGCAGCGATCAGCGCCTCAGCCACACCGACATGAATCGCCCGTTCGTGATCGTGAACGTGGATGCCCGCGGCAATCTCTCCAGCTTCGATCCGGAGCTGCTGGCGGTGCACACCGAGCGCTTCGGCGACTTTGTGTTCGGCCACGTCCTGCGTGATCGCCTGGTGGAGATCGCGGCCACCCCGAAGTTCCAGCAGGTGCAGGCGGAGATCACTGCCGGTGTGGAGGCGTGCCGGGCCGGCTGCGCCTACTTCGGTCTGTGCGGCGGTGGGGCCGGCAGCAACAAGTACTGGGAGCACGGCCGCTTTGATGCCAGCGAGACCCAGCACTGCCGCTACCGCATCCAGCTGGTGGCCGATGTGGTTTTGGAGGGGATGGAGCGCGAGCTGGGGCTGGTGGCCTGAGCCGATGCGGTGGCACGGGATGATCAGGGCCATGCCGGCTGCTCTGGCGCCCCGCCGGTTTCCCTCCCCTCTCCGCTCACTTCCCCGCCCATGCTCCGCCTCGCCCACACCCTCGACAGCCAGCTGCGCGCGGCGATGGAGCGGGCCTTCCCGGAGGCGGCTGCAGCAGCCCGTGCGGCCGGCAGGCCCCTGGATCCGCAGCTGGCCCCCGCCAGCAAACCGGACTTCGGCGATTTCCAGGCCAACGGTGCCCTGCCCCTGGCCAAACCCCTGGGCCAAGCGCCCCGGGCCATCGCCGCGGCGATCGTGGCCGAGCTGCAGGCGGATGCAGGCTTTGCGGAGCTGTGCCTGGACCCGCAGATCGCCGGCCCCGGCTTCATCAACCTCACCCTGCGCCCGGAGCGGCTGGCGGCGGAGGTGGCCGCGCGGCTGGGTGATGTGCGCCTGGGGGTGCCGTCGGTGGCTGCGGAGGGAGCGGGCGGCGGTGAGCCGGCGCCGGTGGTGGTGGATTTCTCCAGCCCCAACATCGCCAAGGAGATGCACGTGGGGCACTTGCGCTCCACGATCATCGGCGACTCGCTGGCGCGGGTGCTGGAGTTCCGCGGCCATCCGGTGTTGCGGCTGAACCACGTGGGTGACTGGGGCACCCAGTTCGGCATGTTGATCACCCACCTCAAGCAGGTGGCGCCCGAGGCGCTCACCACTGCCGATGCGGTGGACCTCGGCGATCTGGTGGCCTTCTACCGCCAGGCCAAGGCCCGCTTCGACGACGACGAGGCCTTCCAGACCACCAGTCGCGAGGAGGTGGTGAAGTTGCAGGGCGGCGATCCGGTGTCGCTCAAGGCCTGGGGCCTGCTCTGCGACCAGAGCCGGCGTGAATTCCAGAAGATCTACGACCGCCTCGACATTCGCCTCAGCGAGCGCGGCGAATCCTTCTACAACCCCTACCTCGCGGCAGTCGTTGCCGATCTGGAGGCCGGCGGTCTGCTGGTGACCGATGACGGCGCCCGCTGCGTGTTCCTCGAGGGCGTGAGCGGCAAGGACGGCAAGCCTCTGCCGCTGATCGTGCAGAAGAGCGATGGCGGCTTCAACTACGCCACCACCGACCTGGCCGCGATTCGCTATCGCTTTGCGGCCGCGCCGGAGGGCGACGGCGCCCGCCGCGTGATCTACGTGACCGACGCGGGCCAGGCCAGCCACTTCTCCGGCGTGTTCCAGGTGGCGCAGCGGGCGGGCTGGGTGCCAGCCGACGGGCGCCTCGAGCACGTGCCCTTCGGCCTGGTGCAGGGGGAGGACGGCCGCAAGCTCAAGACCCGCGCCGGCGACACCGTGCGCCTTCGGGATCTGCTCGATGAGGCGGTGGAGCGGGCCGAGGCCGATCTGCGTCGCCGTCTGCAGGAGGAGGAGCGCACGGAGGAGGAGTCCTTCATTCACCAGGTGGCCACCACCGTGGGCCTGGCGGCGGTGAAGTACGCCGACCTCAGCCAGAACCGGATCACCAACTACCAGTTCAGCTTTGACCGGATGCTGGCGCTCACGGGTAATACGGCGCCCTACCTGCTCTATGCAGTGGTGCGCATTGCCGGCATCGCCCGCCGCGGTGGTGATCTGGCAGGCGATACCGGCGGAGCCCTTCAGTTCAGCGAACCCCAGGAGTGGGCCCTGGTGCGGGAGCTGCTGAAGTTCGATGCGGTGATCGCCGAGGTGGAGGAGGAGTTGCTGCCCAATCGCCTCTGCACCTATCTGTTCGAGCTCAGCCAGGTGTTCAATCGCTTCTACGACCAGGTGCCCGTGCTCAAGGCTGAGGAGCCGGCCCGCAGCTCACGCCTGGCCCTCTGCCGTCTCAGCGCCGATACCCTCAAGCTGGGCCTCGGCCTGCTGGGTATTCCCACCCTCGAGCGGATGTGAGCCGATGGCCGATCAGCACGACGCCATGGATCCTCTGCTCCCTGGGCAGCCCGGCTTCCCGCCGGCCCGCCCCGAAGTGGAGAGCCTGCACGCCTACAGCGCCCCGTTGGAGGGCCGCCGCGGCCTGCTGCGGCTCGACTTCAACGAGAACACGGTGGGGCCCAGCCCGCTGGTGCTCGAGGCCCTGCGGGCGATGCCGCCCGAACACATCGCCATCTATCCGGAGTACGACGGGCTGCGGGAGGCGGTGATCGCCAACCTGGCCGATCGCAGCCATGGCCGCCCCGGGCTGGCCCGGCCGCTGCTGCCCGCCCAGGTGGGGCTGTTCAACGGCGTTGACGCCGCGATTCACGCCATCTTCCACGCCTACGGCGACCGTGGGCAGACGTTGCTCACCACCCGGCCCACCTTCGGCTACTACACCCCCTGCGCCCAGATGCAGGGCATGGCGATCCAGGCGATCGACTACGAGGCTGAGACGTTCCGCTTCCCGCTTGAGGCGATCCGCCGTGCCCTGCTCGAGCCGGCGGATGGGCAACCACCGCGCCTGCTGCTGCTCTGCAATCCCAACAACCCCACCGGCACGCGCCTGGCGCCGCAACCGATCCTGGAGCTGGCGGCCGCGGCGCCGCAGACGCTGGTGGTGGTGGATGAGCTCTATGAGGCCTTCACCGGCGACAGCGTGCTGCCCCTGGCGGATTTCCAGGCCACCCCCAACCTGCTGGTGCTGCGCTCCCTGGCGAAGACCGCCGGCCTCGCCGGCCTGCGCATCGGCTTCGCCATCGGCCATGCCGCCGTGGTGGATCGCGTCAGCCGTGTCACCGGCCCGTACGACATCAACAGCTTCGCCGTTACCGCCGCCTTCGCCGCCCTGCGCGACCAGGCCTATGTGGAGGCCTACGTGGCCGAGGTGCTGCGCGGCCGCGACTGGATCGCCGAGCGCCTCGCCGCCGCCGGCGTGCGCCATCACGTGGCCGGTGGCAACTATCTGCTGCTTTGGCCCCAGGGCGATCCCGCCGCGGTGGATGACGCCCTGCGCGCCGCCGGCATCCTCGTGCGGGCCATGGCCGGCAAGCCGCTGATCGATGGCTCCCTGCGCGTCAGCCTGGGCACCCTCGAGCAGATGCAGCAGTTCTGGCGGGCCTACGCCAGCATTGAGCGCCTCAGCGCAGCACCGTGATCTGGGTGGCGTCGCTGAGCTTGCCGGGCAGGCTCACCGTGCGGCCCAGCCGCTGCACCGGCGTGCCGGCCATGGCCTGCAGGAACGGGTCGACACTGCCCTGATCGCAGCTGGCCGGGGCCTTGCCGCTCACGTACTGGACCGGGATCACCCGGCGGGGAGCCAGCTCGCGCACCACGGCGGCGGCTTCGGCTCCGTCGTACACCTTGGCGCCACCGCCCACGCCGATGATCAGCACATCGGGCTTGCCCAGCAGCACGCGATCTTCGGGGGTGAGGCTGGCGGCGGTGCCGCCGAGATGGGCGATCTCCAGGCCTCCCTGCTTCCAGCGCCAGAGGGTGGCCTGGCCGAAGCGGCGGCCGCCGAAGCGATCGTGCGGAGCGGCAATGCCCTCGATCTTCAGGCCGGCCACGCGGTAGGAGCCGGGGCTGGCGAGCATCCGGCCGCTGGCCACCGGCGCCCCCTCATCGAGCAGGCGGCTGCTGGCCAGGATCACATTGGCGCTGACGCGGGGTTCGGCCAGGCCGGCGGCGCAGCCCACGGCTTTGAAGGGGTTCACCAGCACCGAGGCGCCGCCCCCCTGGATCAGCAGGGCACTGTGGCCGTAGCTGGTGATCGTGACCCCACCGCCGGCCTGGGCCGGCGAGACGGTCAGCGCTGCCACGCTCAGCGTCAGCGCCAGGCTGAAGCTGCGCCGCATTCCACCGGAGACTCCGAAGCTGGTCATGGCCGGCAGGCAGGCAATCGCGTTGGCGCGAAGCTAGCAGTGGCCTCAGGTGCCGGCGGCTTCGCGCAGGAAGTTGGCCAGCAGCTGGTGGCCGCTCTGGGTGAGCACGCTCTCGGGGTGGAACTGCACCCCCTGCAGGTGTGGGTAGTCGCGGTGGCGCAGGCCCATGATCGTGCCGTCCTCCAGCCAGGCGGTGATCTCCAGGCAGGCAGGCAGCGACTCGCGCTCGGCGATCAGGCTGTGGTAGCGGGTGGCGGTGAGCGGATTGGGCAGGCCGGCGAACACCCCCTCACCCGCATGCAGCACCGGTGAGGTCTTGCCGTGCATTAGTTCCTTGGCGCGCACCACCTTGCCGCCGTACACCTGGGCGATCGACTGGTGCCCCAGGCACACCCCCAGGGTGGGCACGCTGGGGCTGAGCTCGCGCAGCACCTCCAGGCACACGCCCGACTGGTCGGGATCGCCGGGGCCAGGCGAGATCAGGATCGCGTCCGGTTGCAGGGCGCGGATCTGCTCCAGGCTGAGGGCATCGTTGCGCTCCACCCGCAGCTCAGCGGCGATCGGGTGATCCGCCGCCAGTTCCCCCAGGTACTGCACCAGGTTGAAGGTGAAGCTGTCGTAGTTGTCGAGAACGAGAAGCATCAGCCCGGTGGGGGTGTCGCCGCCGCCGGCGGTGTCGACGGGGAGTGCCCCCATTCAAAGGCCCAGCCGGGCGGTTCAGAGCCCGAGGCGGGCCAGCAGCGGCGGCAGCAGCAGCAGCAGGGCAATCACCAGCGAGCTGAGGGCCGCCACCAGCACGGCGGCGGCGGCGCAGTCCTTGGCGATGCGGGCCAGGGGGTGGAAGCGCCGGCCGATCGCCAGATCCACCACTGCCTCGGTGGCGGTGTTGAGCAGTTCCAGCACCAGCACGGCGGCCACGGTGAGCACCAGCACCGCCAGTTGCCCGGGCTCCAGCTGCAGCCACAGCCCCAGGCTGAAGGTGACGGCGCCGGTGAAGACGTGGATGCGGAAGTTGCGCTGGCTGTTGAAGCCGTAGGCCAGCCCCTGGGCGGCGTAACGGAAACTGGCGGGCAGATCGCCGGCCACCTGCCAGGCCCCCAGCCGCCGCACTTTGGAGCCACCAAGGCTGGCGCCCCCAGGGCTGCTGCCGCTCCGGCGCGGGCCCTGGGCTTCAGGACTGGGATCCTGCGTAACGACCATGCGCAAGGGGGCCCGCCGCGGAGTCCGGCCCGACCTTACCGCCGCTCGCCAGTGGCGAGAAGCGCCTCTTGCCGGCTGAGCATGGCGGCCAGGGAGGCGTCGTCCGGGTGATCCCAGCCCAGCAGGTGCAGCAGGCCATGGCTGGCCAGGAACTGCAGCTCCCGCTCCAGGCTGTGACCGTGCTCGCCGGCCTGGCGGGCAGCCGTGTCGAGCGAGATCACGATGTCGCCGAGCTCCAGCGGCTCCGCTGCGCCCGCGTCCTCGTCGTCGTCGTCCTCCTCCAGGGCCCAGGCGGGCATCGGCATCGGCGGGGCGCCGTCGAGGTCGTCGTCCTGGGCGGCGAAGGCCAGCACATCGGTGGGGCCGGCCTTGTCGCGCCAGTCGGCATTGAGGGCGGCGATTGCCTCGTCGTCCACCAGGCTCAGGCCCAGGCTGTAGGCCGGGGCCTGCAGTTCCGGCGGCAGCTCGGCGGCCAGCTGGCTCAGCCAGGTTTCCAGCAGCCCATGCCAGCGCTCCGCACCGGCCAGGGGATCGGCCCAGGGGCCGGCGGCCTCCGCCAGCTCGGGTGCGAATGCCCCATCGGCTGCAAAGGCCAGGTCGAGGTCCACCGTGGCGGCCGGGCCCGGGGGTGTGGGGCTGGAGTCCGCCCGTTGATCTGCCATGGCCGCTCAGCCCCCGGGCAGCTGGGGCCGCCCCAGCCAGGCCACCAGCACGATGAAGCCCAGGAAGCCGGCGGCCGTCAGGCCGAAGTGGACCAGGCTCTGGCGGCCCTTGCGCACCATGTTGCGCATCGCCAGCTTGGTGAAGCTGGGGTTTTCGCTGCTGCTGCCTGCGGCGCTGGGCGGCTGAGGGGCGGCGGGATCAGTCATCGCCACTGCCTCCGCCCACCTCGACGCCGGCATGCAGCAGGCTCTGGATAAAGGGATCGAGATCACCGTCCATCACGCCCTGCACGTCGGTGGTTTCGTGCTGGGTGCGCAGGTCCTTCACCATCTGGTACGGGTGGAACACGTAGTTGCGGATCTGGTTGCCCCAGGCTGCTTCCACGATGTCGCCGCGGATGTCGGCGATCTCGGCGGCGCGCTGTTCCTGGGCGATCACCAGCAGCTTGGCCATCAGCAGGGCCATCGCCTTCTCCTTGTTCTGGAGCTGCGAGCGCTCCTGGGTGCAGCGCACGAACAGGCCGGTGGGGATGTGCAGGATGCGCACGGCCGTTTCCACCTTGTTCACGTTCTGGCCGCCGGCGCCGCCGGAGCGTGAGGTGGTGATCTCCAGGTCCTTGTCCGGGATGTCGAGCTTCACCTCCTCCTCGATCTTCGGCATCACCTCCACACCGGCGAAGCTCGTCTGCCGCTTGTCGTTGGCGTTGAACGGTGAGATGCGCACCAGCCGGTGGGTGCCCTTCTCGTTGCGGAGGTAGCCGTAGGCGTAGCGGCCCTCGATCTCGATCGTGCAGCTCTTGATGCCCGCTTCCTCGCCCTCGCT
>JBEGQE010000076.1:0-8274 GCA_041181145.1 Cyanobacteriota bacterium | reverse complement strand
GGAGTCTGGCGCCAGGCGCACCCACTAGCCTTACCGGGTAAGAGCGCATGAGCCTGGTCATGGAAGCTCCCGCCACCTTCCCGATCACCAGCAAGGGGCAGGTCACGATTCCCAAGGCGCTTCGGCAGCAGCTGGGGCTGGGCAGGGGCAGCCGGGTGAGTTTTGAGCTGGTCGGCGACCACATAGAGCTGAGGCCCTGTCGCCCCGGCCATCCTCTGCAGACGGGCGGCTTCGGCCTGCTGACCAGTTCCCGGCCGCCAGTGCCCGTGGATTTGGATCCCGCCAGCCTGCTGCGGCCGTGATCGGGCTCGACACCAACGTTCTGGCCCGCTATTTCGTCCGAGAGGACGCCGCCGACGCCGCAACCGAGGCCCAGCGCCAGGCAGCCCGACAGTTGATCGAATCCGGACAGACGCTGTTTCTGCCCAAGACCGTTGCGCTGGAGCTGGAGTGGGTTCTGCGGGGCTACTACGGCTTCGGGGTTGATCAGGTCTTGCAGGTGATGGAGCAGCTCCTGAACCACCCTGACCTCACGGCAGAGGATCGACCTGACCTTGAGCAGGCAGTGGCGGGCCTGAGATCCGGCCTGAACTTCGCCGATGCTCTCCATCACGCCAGCTGCCGCGATTGCGAAGCGATCGCCTCCTTCGATGACCGTGGCTTTGCCAGGCGGATCCGCCATCTGAACCTGCCACCTCGCGTCGTTGTCCCGACGCAGTCCTGAGGCAAGCGCCCCAGGCGATGCCTCAAGGCCAACCGGCCGTGCTGCAGCTGTGCTGTCTAACTGCTCGCATCACCTCGGCGATCCCGATGCCCAGGGGCGGCAGGGCCCATCGATGGGGCTGACCGCATGGGGCTGACCGCACATCCGAGGCTGGCTAATCCTGGGATGTTGCCCCGCTCCCATGGCCTCCCTGCTGCGCCCACGCCTTCTGAGCGCACGCCTCCCACTGATCGTGCTGGCACTGGCCAGCGGCAGTGCCGCATCCGCCATGCCGGTGCCCTGCAGCAACGCCACCTTGAAGGGGACCTACCTCTACAGCGAGAGCGGTGTGCTCAATGGCAAGCCCTACGCCGAAAGCGGCCGGGAGGTGTACGACGGCAAGGGCGGCATCGTGCTGAGCTACCAGGGCTCGGACGGATCCGGCGGCGTGGAACAGGCCACCTACAGCGTCAGCGCCAACTGCATCGGCAGCGCCTCCTACCCCGACGGCCAGAGGGCCACCAGCTTCATCAGCCCGGACGGCAGCCGCTTCGTGTACACGATCACCGCAGCGCCCGGCAGCCAGCCCACGGCGCTCTCCGGATCCGAGGTCCGGGTGGCGCCCTGAGGCGTCAGGCCCGGCTGCCAAGCCGTGCCGCCCTGCATAGCGTGGGGCATGAGCTATCTCCCCACAGACCCGGCGGTGTTCGCCGGCCGGGCGATCGACGGATTCGCCGCCTCCCATCCCCGCCATGTGCAGCGCGTGGACGGCGGGGTGATCCGACGGGCAGCGATGGCCAGCGGCCAGGTGGGCCTGGTGGTGGGCGGCGGCTCGGGGCACTACCCCGCCTTTGCCGGCCTGGTGGGGGCAGGGATGGCCGCCGGGGCCGTGTGCGGCAACATCTTTGCCTCGCCCTCCGCCGGCCAGGTGGTGCGGGTGGGATCGGCGGTGGAGCGCGGCGGCGGCCTGCTGCTCGCCTTCGGGAACTACGCCGGCGATGTGCTGCATTTCAGCCTCGGGGCCGAACGGCTGCGGCGTCAGGGCATCGACGTGCGCATCGTGACGGTGACCGACGACATCGCCAGCGCCGGCGCCGACCAGCCCGAGCTAAGGCGGGGCATCGCCGGCGGCCTGGCCGTGTACAAGGTGGCCGGCGCTGCCGCCGAAGCCGGGCTGCCGCTCGATGCGGTGGAACGGCTGGCGCGCAGGGCCAATGCCCGCACCCGCACGCTGGGGGTGGCCTTCAGCGGTTGCACGCTGCCGGGGGCTGATGCACCGCTGTTCACGGTGCCCAGGGGCCGCATGGCGATCGGCATGGGCCTGCATGGCGAGCCCGGCCTGAGCGAGGGGCCCCTCTGCGATGCAGACACCCTGGCGGCGCTCCTGGTGGAACGGCTGCTGGCCGAGCGCCCGCCGGAGGTGGCCGCCACGAACCAGCGGGTGGTGGTGCTGCTCAACGGGCTCGGCGGCTTCAAGTACGAGGAGCTGTTCGTGCTGTTCGCCGCGATCTGCGAGCAGCTGCGCCAGGCCGGAGTTGCGATGGCGGACTGCGAATGCGGCGAGCTGGTGACCAGCCTCGACATGGCGGGCGTCTCCCTGAGCCTGTTCTGGCTGGATGAGGAGCTGGAACCGTTCTGGATGGCCCCGGCCGACAGTCCCGCCTACCGGCGCGGCAGCCTCGCCACGCCAGCGGCCGACACCGCAGCGGCGGCGAGCGGCAGCGGCGGCGAAGCGGCGACCCCAACCCCAACACAGGCGATCGCGCTCAGCGAGGCCCAGCGGGGCCTGTTGGCTCGGTTCAGCGCCGTGGAGGCAACGCTCGGCCAGCGGGTGGAGGAACTGGGCGCCCTCGATGCCGTGGCCGGCGACGGAGACCACGGCCTGGGCATGCTGCGCGGCATTCAGGGGGCCCGGGCGGCGGTGTGCAGCGCCCTGGCCCGCGGCTGCAGCACCGGCGAGACCCTGATGGAGGCCGGCGAAGCCTGGTCCGACCATGGCGGCGGCACCTCCGGCGCCCTGTGGGGTGGCGGCCTGCTGGCGGCCGGCCAGGCCCTGACCCGGGCACCGGAGCTGGATGACGCGCAGCAGGTGCAGACCGCCGTGGACGCCGCTCTGCAGGCGGTGCGCGACCTGGGCCAGGCGGCCGTGGGCGACAAGACCCTGCTCGATGCCCTGGAGCCGTTCCAGGGCCGGCTCAACACCGACCTGCGGGCCGGCCTGGACCTGGAGCAGGCGCTGCGCCACGCGGCTGACGCCGCTCTTGCGGCAGCCCAGGCCACCGCCGGGCTCCTGCCCCAACGGGGCCGGGCCCGGCCCCATGGCGAACGCAGCCTGGGGCACCCGGATCCGGGGGCGATGTCGCTGGCCTATTGCCTGATCGCCGCCCTCCAGCCCACCGCGTCCACCGACCAACCCCCTGCCGCGTCCTGACCCATGCCCCCGATCACGACCCCAGGCCGAACCCTGCGCCCGAGACCGGTCCTGCCGGCACTGCTGGCCCTGCTGCTGCCGGCCGCGGCACCGCTGGCCAGCCGGGCCGAGGCCAGCCCGCCACCGCTGCGCTTTGTGGTGATCACCAAGGTGGGCCACCCCTGGTACGAGGTGGTGCGCGGCGGCGCCGAGGCCGCGGCCGCGATGATCCAACGCCAGAGCGGCGCCAGGGCCACGATCGAGTACCGCGCCCCCGCCCGGGCGGAGGTGTCGGCGCAGGCCGCACTGCTGGCGGCGGCGATCCGCTCCCAGCCCACCGGCATCACGATCGACCTGCTCGATGCCACGCGCCTGCAACCCTTGCTGGAGCAGGCACGGCGCCAGGGGATTGCCGTGAACGTCTTCGACTCGGAGCCTCCCGCCGGCCTGCCGCTCACGAGCATCGGCAACGACTTCTGCCAACAGGCGCGCATCGCCTCCGAGCGCTTGGTGCAGCTGCTGGGGGGCCAGGGCGAGGTGGCGATCATGCAGGGGGTGCCGACCGCACCGAACCATGCGATCCGCGTGCGCTGCCACCGCGAGGTGTTCGCGCGCCACGGCGGCATCCGGGTGGTGGCGACGCCGATCGACAACGACAGCATCGCCAGCGCCGAGCAGCAGGCCCTGGCCACGATGCGCGAGCACCCGCAGCTGCGCGGCTGGGTGGTCGCCGATGCCGGTGGTGGCATCGGTGTGGGCCGGGCGATCCGCTCCCTCGGCCGCACGGGCACGGTGAAGGTGGTGGCGCTCGACGACCTGCCCGAACAACTGGAGCTGATCCGCAATGGCGTGGTGGATTCCAGTGCCGCCACCCAACCGCGCGCCCAGGGCTACTGGGCGGTGGTCAACCTCTGGCAACAGCGCCTGGGCGCACCCGCGATCGAGCGGATCGACACGGGGATCGCCGTGCACGGCATCAGCGGAAACCCGGCTCCAGGCCCCTGAGGCCGGACAAGCCCCCAAAGCTGACAGCTTTCATAAGCTCCGCAGGCCCCTCGCCCGGACGGCTCGATGGCATCCACCCGGCAAGCGCTGCTGAAGCGACTGGCCATGGATCTGGCGGTGCTCTGCAGCAATCCCGAGGACCTCGATCACGCCTTCGACCTGCTCACCGCCAGCTACCAGACCGACGCCGCCAGCGCCGCCCGCAACCGCCTCAAGGCCGATCCAGCGATCCAACCGCTGATCGCGGAGCGCTACTGGGGGCCCTGGCCCGCCCTGGCGGAGCTGCTGGCCATGCCGGCGGGCTGCCTGGGCCAGGTGTACGGCCTGTTCATGGCTTCGCAGGGCCTGGAGCCGCTGCCCGATCCCCAGTTGCAGAGCGATGTGGGGGATGACGACGTGTACCTGCAGCAGCGGATCCGGCACACCCACGACCTCTGGCACGTGATCGCAGGCCTGCCGAGCAGCCTGGCGGGGGAGGCGGCCGCCAACGGCCTCACCACCGAGCAGCTGCGCTGGCCGGGCAGCGCCCTGCTGATCGCGGCCGACCTGATCCATCGGGTCAGCGTGCCGGATGCCGGCGCCGAGGGCGGGGTGGATCTCGGCGTGGCCGTGGCCTACGGGCTGAATGTGGGGGCCACCGCGCCGGCGCTGCTGGCGCAACGCTGGGAGGAGGGCTGGCAGCGCCCGCTGCGGGAGTGGCGCGAGCAGCTGGGGCTGACGGAGCTGATCCGCCGCAGCCCGTTCCCGCCCCTGCCAGGAGATGGCTGAGCCTCGGGCAGCGACCCTCAGCGCGACTCCCGCTGCATCCAGCTGATCCAGTCGGCCGAGATCTGCTTGGGGCAGACGGCCTCGCACTCCAGGTTGCTGCTGCAGCTGCCGAAACCCTCGACCTGCATCGCCGCCTGCAGGGCGGCGGCACGGCGGCGGCGCTCCGGCTGGCCCTGGGGCAACTGGGCCAGATGCGCCAGCTTGGCGGCCACGAACAGGCTGGCGGAGGCATTGCGGCAGCTGGCAACACAGGCGCCGCAGCCGATGCAGGTGGCGGTGTCGAAGGCGGAGAGGGCCTGGTCGCGCCCCACCAGGATCGCGTTGGCATCTGGGGCCTGGCCCACGTTCACCGAGCAGTAGCCGCCGGCGCTGAGCAGGCGATCCAGGGCGGCACGGTCCACCGCCAGGTCCTGGATTAACGGAAAGGCACGGGCACGCCAGGGCTCGAGCGTGAGCGTGGCCCCATCGGCGAACTGGCGCAGGTAGAGCTGGCAGACGCTGGTGGCGGCCCGGGGCCCGTGGGCCTGGCCGTTCACCAGGAAGCCGCAGCTGCCGCAGATGCCCTCACGGCAGTCGTGCTCGAACTGCACCGGCCGCTCGCCGGCGCTGATCAGCTGCTCGTTGAGCAGGTCGAGCACCTCGAGCAGAGAGAGATCGGTGCTCACCTGCTCCAGCCGGTAGCTGTGAAAGGCGCCGGGGGCCTGCGGCGCGTCCTGGCGCCAGATGCGCAGGGTGAGCGAGATCGGGCGACTCATCGGTAGCTGCGGGCGCTGGGCTGCAGGGCGGTGAAGGCCAGCGGTTCGGCGTGGCGCAGCGGTTCGGTGCCATCGCCCCGGTGTTCCCAGGCGGCGATATGGGCGAAGCGCGCGTCATCGCGCCGGGCTTCGCCATCGGCGCTCTGGTGCTCCTCGCGGAAGTGGGCGCCGCAGCTCTCCTCGCGGGCCAGGGCATCGCGCAGCATCAGCTGGGCCAGGCCAAAGAAATCGGCCAGGCGCAGCCCCTTCTCCAGCTCCGGGTTCGGCCCGCTCGCCGGCCCCGGCACCCGCACCTCCACCTGGAACCGCTGCTCCAGGGCCGCCAGCTCCGCCAGGCCGGCCCGCAACCCCTCGCCATCGCGACTGATGCCGCAGCGCTCGATCATCAGCGCCCCCAGCTCACGGTGGAAGGCATCCACGGGCCGCGCCCCCTGCACCGCCAGCAGGGCATCGATGCGGGCCTGGGCGCGGGCGCGGGCCTCGCGGCAGGCCGGGTGATCGGCAGCGATCTCCGGCGTGGGATACCCCGCGAGCCAGGCAGTCACCGTGGCTGGAGCGATGAACATGCCATCGGCCAGGCCCTGCATCAGGGCACTGGCCCCGAGGCGGTTGGCACCGTGCTCCGAGAAGTTGGCCTCCCCCAGCACGAACAGCCCCGGAATCGAGCTCATCAACTGGTAGTCGACCCAGAGACCACCCATCGTGTAGTGGGGCGCCGGGTAGATGCGCAGCGGCGTGGTGGTGGGATCGTCGCCCGTGATCCGCTCGTACATCTCCAGCAGGTTGCCGTAGCGCTGGGCGATCGGTTCCAGCCCCTGCTCGGCGATGGCATCGCGCAGGTCGAGGTACACCGAACGGCCGCCGGGGCCCACGCCATGGCCAGCGTTGCAGCGCTCGCGGGCGCGGCGGGAGGCCAGATCGCGCGGCGCCATGTTGGCGTAGCGGGGATAGAGGCGCTCCAGGAAGTAATCGCGCTCGGCCTCGGGGATCTGCGCCGGATCGCGCCGGTCGCCTGCCGCAGCGGGCACCCACAGGCGCCCGTCGTTGCGCAGGCTCTCGCTCATCAACGTGAGCTTGCTCTGGCCTGGATCGCCACTGGGAATGCAGGTGGGATGGATCTGGGTGAAGCAGGGGTTGGCGAACAGCGCCCCCTGCCGGTGCGCACGCCAGATGGCACTGGCGTTGGATTTGAGCGCGTTCGTGGACAGGAAATACACGTTGCTGTAGCCACCCGTGGCCAGCAGCACCGCCTGGGCCGTGTGCACCTCCAGCTCGCCGGTGAGCAGGTTGCGGGCCACGGCGCCACGGGCGACGCCATCCACCGTGATCAGCTCAACCAGATCGCGGCGGCAGAGCAGCGTGATCCGGCCGGCCGCCACCTGGCGCAGCAGGGCCTGGGTGGCGCCATAGAGGAGCTGCTGGCCGGTCTGGCCGCGGGCGTAGAAGGTGCGGCTCACCAGCGCCCCGCCGAAGCTGCGGGTGGCGAGCATGCCGCCGTACTCGCGGGCGAACGGCACCCCCTGGGCCACGGCCTGGTCGATGATCGCGCTGCTCAGTTCCGCCAGGCGCATGCAGCCCGCCTCACGGGCCCGGAAGTCGCCGCCGCGCAGGGTGTCGGCGAACAGGCGGCTGATGCTGTCGCCATCGCCGGCGTTGTCGCGGGCGGCGTTGATGCCCCCCTGGGCTGCCACCGAATGGGCGCGGCGCGGGCTGTCGTGGTAGCTGAGCACCGTGACCCGGTAGCCCTGCTCCGCCAGGGTGGCGGCCGCTGAGGCCCCGGCCAGGCCCGTGCCGACCACCAGCACGCGCAACTGCCGCTTGCGCAGCGGACTGACCAGCGGCAGCTCCTCACGGGTGCGCCGCCAGGCGCCGGCAATCGGCCCAGCCGGCAGCCGCGCATCGGGCAGACCGGCCATCAGGGGGTACCTCCCGGCAGCGCCGGGCCAACCCAGGCGCCCCAGGCCAGCAGCGCCGCCACCAGGGCAAAACCACCCCCCAGCAGCGCCGCCAGCAACCGCCCGGCCGTGCGGATCCGCCCGCCGTTGCGGGGATCGAGCAGCCCCAGGCTCCGGTGGGCCGCCTCGGCACCGTGGAACAGGTGCAGGGCCAGGGCGGCGGCGGCGGCGAGATAGAGCCCCAGGCTCAGGGGCGACCTGAGGGCCGCCTGCAGAGTGGCCAGTTCGTCGCCGATGGCGGGACGGGGCAGGCGCAGCTGGCGCAGGTGCACCCCCAGGAACACCAGCAGCAGCCCGCCGGCCCAGGCCTGCTGGCGGGCGGCAAAGGCGGCCAGGGGCGCCAGGGGGCCGCGGCGCCGGCTGGTGAGCACGGCCGTGTTGCCGGCGCTGCGATTGCTGAGGCGCTTCACCAGGCTGAAGGCCAGATGCAGCAGCGCCACCGCCAGCAGGGTCAACTCCAGACCCGGCAGCCAGACGCTGCGGTGCAGTGCCGCGGCCCAGGCCTCAAAGCGCTGCGGTGCCAGCGGCGCCAGGCTGACGCCAACCAGGTGCACCAGCAGGAACAGCACCAGCGCCAGCCCGCTCAGGGCCGCTGGCACGCGGGCCAGGTACGCCGGACGGGAAACGGGGGCGTCGATCGCGGCGGAGGCTCTCTGGGCTGAGGGTAAGGGCGACCCT
>JBEGQE010000075.1:0-3615 GCA_041181145.1 Cyanobacteriota bacterium | reverse complement strand
AAGGATGCCCTCGATGGCTTCATCGAGCGCACCCAGCGCACCGTGAACGGCACGGTGAAGGTGAAGCTGCACAAGGGCAACGCCACCGTGGTGGGTCGCAGCAGCGCCAACAGCCTCTACGTGCCCGACATGGCCACCTACGACGCCGGTGATCAGTTCGATCACCGTGCCGCCGAGGGCTTCATCTACGTGTGGGGTCTTCCCACCCGTCTCTGGGCCGCCAGCCAGCGCTGAGGCCTAGGCGGCCCGGCCGTTGCCCAGGAACGACCAGCGCTGCGGCGCCCGACCGGGCAGATTCGGCAGTCGCAGGCCGCCGGAGCCATCAGCTCCCTGGGCTGGTGCCTGGCTGGGGGCAGGGGCCGGCGCGGGCGTGCTGGCATCCCCGCCACTGGCCGGGCTGGTTGTGCCGGTGGATCCCGCCGGGGGCAGCTGCCGCATCTCCGCATTGGTGGCCGTGAGCTGGCGCATCTGCTGCCGCAGCTGCTGGTTGTCCTCCAGCAGGCGGTCATGCCGTTCCAGCAGCGGCTGCAGCCGCTGCTGGAACTTGCGCTCGAAGATCTCGGGAAGATCGCGCAGCAGCGCCTCCATCTCGGCCAGCTGCTGGCGGGCATCGCTCAGCTGCTGTTCGGTGACGGCCAGGCGCAGGCTGTCGGCGCTGGGAACGGCGGGTGCGGCTGGGGGTGCCGGCGGCGGTGGCGGCACGGCCGGTGCCCCGGCCGCCGGTGGCGGCACATAGGCCGGCCAGCCTGTCGGCATGGCCGTACCCGGGGTGGGTCCGGGAGCTCCGGACTGATTGGCGGTCGGATCAATCACGCGGCGCCGCGCCAAACAGAAATCCCACCGCAACCTTACTCAAAGGCTGTGGTGGGATCAATCGGCCAGCTATGCCAACCAGCCCGCAGAAGGGGCTTGGACCGTGGCTCAGGCCTCGGTGGTCTGCAGGGCGGCGGCGTCGCTGCTGCCCTGGGGAATGGGGCCGCTGCGGGGTGCGGGGAGGGGGCCGTCCTGCTTGACGGTGAGGTAGCGGATCACGTCCTCGCTCAGGCGCATGGCGCGCTCGAGGCTGGCCACCTGCTGCCCGTCACCGTTGTGGGCCAGCTGCACGTAGATGCCTTCCTTGTGCTTGGCGATCGGATAGGCCAGGCGGCGCTTGCCGCGCATCTGGCAGTCGAGAACTTCGGCACCGGCCTCGCTCACCAGATCCCGGTACTTGGTCACATGGGTTTCCACCTCTTCCTCCGGGATGTCCGGACGAAGGATGTACATCGTTTCGTAGTAAGGCTGCGACATGGCTCGTGTGATCCGACGTGGACGCCGAGGAACTGGCGTTGGTGGCTGGTCACACCGGGCCTGACGGCCGGCTCACCAGCGACGGATCGTCCACCCTACAGCTGCATGCGCACCGCTTCCGACAGGGCCGGGATGTCGGCCTCCTTGCCGCGCAGGCACTGCACCACGGCGAACAGCACCAGCACCAGCACCCCCAGGAACACGGTGTTGGCCAGGGTGCGCACGGCGAAATTGCCGCCGAGGGGGGCCAGCACCAGGTTGAAGGCCAGCGACACCACGATCAGCACGATGTCCAGCAGGATCGCCTGCAGGGCGTTGAAGCGGATGAAGCCCGGTACGCGTGGGTTGCGCACCACCGCCAGGAACAGCACCAGGAACAGCAGGAAGCCTCCGAACGGCACCGCTTGCTCCACCAGCACCAGCGGCAGGGCCGGCAGGCTCAGCCACTGCAGTGCGGGAAACAGGCCGTAGAGCGATTGGCCGAAGGGCAGGCCGTCGCTCCAGGGCAGCAGGTAGGGGAGCAGGGCCAGCAGCCGCTGCCAGAGGGGAATCGCCGCCATCGCCGTTTGGCTCGGTGCCGCCTTGTGGGCCCTGAGGCTATGGCAGCCGTTCGAGCAGTGCCTGGCGCATCGTCGCCACCGGCACGTCGTCGCGGCCGCTCCACAGGCGCAGGGCGGCCGCCCCCTGCTGCACGAGCATCTCCAGGCCGTCCACGCTGTGGCAGCCGCGGGCGCTGGCCTCCTGCAGCAGGCACGTCGGCCGCGGTGTGTAGATCAGGTCGTACACGGTGCTGCCGGGCGTCAGCCGATCGAGCTGGTCTGGGCTGAGCGGGCAGCGGGCTGCGGCGGCCGGATCGCTGGCGCTGCGCATGCCCACGGGCGTGGTGTTCACCACCAGGGCTGCGGCGCCCAGGGCCTGGTCGAGGGCGGGATCGCCGGCCTCCCAGGCCAGGGGTTGCAGCTGGGGTGCCCAGGCGGCGCAGTCACGGGCGAAGGCCGCCAGCCGAGCCGGATCGCGGCCGGCCACCTGAATGGCACCGCAGCCCAGCTCCACCAGGCCGGCCACCACGGCCCGGGCGCTGCCGCCGCAGCCGAGCACCACGGCCCGGCGGCCCTGCCAGGCCCCCGCCCCCGCGCCCTGCAGCGGGGCGCAGAAGCCCTCCGCATCGGTGTTGGTGCCCAGCCAGCCGCCTTCCGCCAAGGGCACCAGCGTGTTCACGGCGCCGATCCGCTCCGCCAGCGGCGTGAGCTGGCGGCAGAGGGCGGCCACCGCCTGCTTGTGGGGGATGGTGACGCTCAGGCCGCGGCAGCCCATCGCCTCCAGGGCCCGCACCACCCCCGCCAGCTCGCCCGCTGCCGCCGGCAGGGCCAGGTAGATCCAGTCGAGCCCCAGCTCCGCCAGGGCGGCGTTGTGCATCGCCGGCGAGAGCGAATGGCGCACGGGGTCGCCCAGTACCCCCAGCAGGGCGGTCTGGCCGCTGATGGTGGCGGGCTGCGTCACGGCGGTACGGGCGCGGTTCGGCAACCACACCTAGCCCCGGCAGGGCCCCGCTGTTGAGGATGCCTCCAGTTCAGAGGACATCCATGGGCAAGGTTGTCGGCATTGACCTTGGCACCACCAACAGCTGCGTGGCAGTCATGGAGGGCGGCAAGCCCACTGTGATCGCCAATGCCGAGGGCTTCCGCACGACGCCCTCCGTGGTGGCTTACACCAAGAATCAGGACCAGCTCGTCGGTCAGATCGCCAAGCGTCAGGCGGTCATGAACCCCGAGAACACCTTCTATTCGGTGAAGCGCTTCATCGGCCGCCGCGTCGACGAGGTGAACGAGGAGTCGAAGGAGGTGAGCTACGGCGTCGAGAAGGCCGGCTCCAACGTGAAGGTGAAGTGCCCGGTGCTGGGCAAGCAGTTCGCCCCGGAAGAGGTGAGCGCCCAGGTGCTGCGCAAGCTCGGCGAAGACGCCGGCAAGTATCTCGGTGAAACGGTCACCCAGGCGGTGATCACCGTGCCCGCCTACTTCAACGACTCCCAGCGTCAGGCCACCAAGGATGCCGGCAAGATCGCCGGCCTCGAGGTGCTGCGGATCATCAACGAGCCCACCGCGGCCGCCCTCGCCTACGGCCTCGACCGCAAAAGCAACGAACGCATTCTCGTGTTCGACCTGGGCGGCGGCACGTTCGACGTCTCCGTGCTGGAGGTCGGCGATGGCGTGTTCGAGGTGCTCTCCACCAGCGGTGACACCCACCTCGGCGGCGATGACTTCGACAAGGTGATCGTCGACTGGCTGGCCGACTCGTTCAAGGCCAACGAGGGCATCGACCTTCGCC
>JBEGQE010000074.1:0-14876 GCA_041181145.1 Cyanobacteriota bacterium | reverse complement strand
AGCTGGCTGCAGGCCCGCAGGCAGCGCTCCAGCACCGGCAGGGGTTCGCCGCAGGTGGGGATCAGCACGTCGACGGTGGGCCGCCAGCTGCTGGCCTGCCACTGGGCCTGGGCCGCATCCGCTTCGGGGCGGCCATCGCTGAAACGCCGCCAGGCGAGCAGCAGCGGCAACAGCCCGCTGAGCAAGAGCCAGCCATCGGCCAGCAGCAACAGCACGCTCAGGGCCGCGGCCAGCGGCCCACTGAGATTGAGGCTGCCGGTGAGCCGCCAGTGCAGATAGCGCAGGCAGAGCAGCCCGAGCAGCAGCAGCAGGCTGCGCCGCATCCACAGCGGGCAGCGCGCCTCAGGCCGGCGGCTCAGCCACAGGGGCCACAGCAGGGCCAGCCAGGGGAGCCAGAGCTCCGCGCTCATCCAGCTGGGCTGCGGCTTGCTCCAGCAACGCTAGGGCGTCTGCCGGTGTGGGGGCGCGCATCAGGGCGTGGCGCAGCTGCGGTGCGCCGTTGAAGCCCGTGCAGGTCCAGCCCATGTGTTTGCGGGCGATCAGCAGGCCGTGCTCGCCCCGGGCTGCCACCAGGGCCTGCAGTTGCTCGGTGGCCAGCTGGATCCGCTCGTGAGCTCCGGGGGTGGGGGGGATGGGCCGGCCGCTGAGGGCGGCATTGATCTGGCCCACCAGCCAGGGGGCGCCCATGGTGCCGCGGCCCACCATCACGCCATCCGCGCCGGTGTGGGCCAGGCAGCGCAGGGCATCGGCCGCGGAGTTCACATCGCCGTTGGCGATCACCGGGATCGTCAGCGCCTGCTTGACGGCCGCGATCGCATCCCAGTCGGCCTGGCCCTTGAAGCCCTGCTCGCGGGTGCGGCCGTGCAGGGTGAGCAGCTGGGCGCCGGCGCCCTCGAGCTGGCGGCACCAGGACACGGCGGTGGCGGCGCTGTCCGCACCGGTGGCGCCGCACCAGCCCAGGCGCGTCTTCACGGTGACCGGGATGGTCACGGCCGCGGCCACCGCGTCCACGATCCGGGTTGCCAGCTCGGGGTCGCGGATCAGGCCGCTGCCGCCGCCCTTTCTGGCGATCTTCTTCACCGGGCAGCCCATGTTGATGTCGATCAGGAAGGCGCCGGCGGCCTCGGCGCGGCGGGCCGCATCGGCCATGGCGGCCGGGCGGTGATCAAACAGCTGCACGCCGATCGGGCCGGGCTCGCTGGCCAGCTCCTCCACCTTGATCAGGCCATGGCCCAGCTCCAGGCTGGTGGCATTCACCATTTCGGTGAACAGCAGCGCATCCGGCGCCCAGCGCCGCACCAGGCCGCGGAAGATGCGATCGCTGACCCCCGCCAGGGGTGACTGCAGCACGCGGCAGCGCAGTTCCCGGGCGGTGCCATTGCCGGCCAGCCGCAGGGGCTGCTCCCGGTGGTGCGTCGCCGCGGCTGGCTCAGGGGTGCTCATGCCCGGCCATTCTCAGCCGAGGGCGGCGGCGCGCCGCTGCTCGCGCTCGCGCAGCAGCCGGTAGGCGGCCAGGCGGAGGTGCCAGCGCTGCAGATCACCGCCGTGGTCGGGGTGCCACTGGCCCACCTGCCGGCGCCAGTGCGCGTGGATGTCGTGCCAGCTGCTGCCCGGCGGCAGGCCCAGCTCCAGGCAGGCCTGCAGGTGAGGGTCCACCGGGCGCACGGGCAGCCGCTGGTGGCGGACCTGCCGCTCGGGCCACGGCCGTCGCCGCCTGCGGGGGCCGCTGGCGTGGCACTGCTGCGGCCGGCAGGCCGTGATGGCCAGCAGCAGGCCATGCAGCAGAAACACCGCGCCCGCAGCCGCCAGCAGGGCCGGGCACCAGAGCATGCGCAGAGCATCGGCCGCCAGCTCGGGCTGGCCCTGCAGCAGCTGTTGGTGGGCCCCCTGCCCGATCAGCTGGCGCAGCCCTTGGGCCGCCAGCAGGCACACGCCGCCTTTGGCCAGGGCGCTCAGGCTGCGCAGCGGCCCGGGGCGCCGGGATCGCCGATCCGGCGTGGCTGGTGGGGGAGCGTGAAGCACAACCCAGGCTAGGGCGATCCGCGCGGACGCCATGCTGGGGCGGACTCCAGGCCCCGACCGTCCTGTGGAAGCCGCCGCCACGCCCGCTGCCCACCCCCTCAGCCGTGCGCTGCTGGAGGCGGTGCTGGCGGATCGCGTCAGCGACCGCTTCGTGTGTGAGCTGATCTGGCCGCGCCTGGGTTATGCGCCCGATGGCTCCGGCACCTGGAGCGCGGGCCCGGCGGCGAGCGCGGCCTGGCGGGAGTCCTTCCCGATTGAACCCCAGTTCATCGCCGAGCGGCCGCCTGCGGTGGCGCTCACCCGTTCGATCGCCAGGGAGCACAAGCAGCTGCTCAAGCAGCAGCTGGGCTTTGGCGGTTACACGATCGGCGAGCTCTACCCGCGCCGCACCCGCCGCGCCACCGCCGTGAACTGGCTGCTGGCCCACCTGGCCGAGCGCGGTGAACCGTTGCCTGAAACCGGCCCCCTGCCGGCGCTGCTGCCGCTGCCGGCTGATCCGGTGGCCGGCCATCCGGGCGATCTGCCGGTGCGCTGACGGGGCTCAGGCCTGGATCGTGACCGGTGTGCCCAGCGGCGTGTTCTCGAACAGCCAGCGGGCGTGCGGGCTGGGCAGGCGCACGCAGCCATGGCTGCGGGGCACGCCGAAGCGCTCGCCGGCGGCCTCCTGCCAGGGGGCCCCATGCAGGCAGATCAGGCCGTCCTGGCTGATGCACAGGGCCCAGGGAACACCCGGTGCCACGTAGCCCCGGCCGCGCATGGTGATGCTGCGGTGCTTGGAATACACCTGCCCCTCACCGGTGGGGGTGGGGCTGGCGGCCTTGCCGGTGCTCACCAGCACCGTGCGCACCAGCTCCTGCTGCTGGTTGTAGGCGTAGAGCGTCTGGTCGGACAGGTCGACCACGATCGCCGCGATCAGCTCGACCATGGCGGGCAGCCGCTCGGGGCGGCGGAAAGATCCCCCTTGCCCTAGCGAGACTCGGTGGGTCTCGGGTTGCGACTGGGGAAAGTCTTCCGCTTCGCCCCGGCCTGTAGGGTCGAGGAACGACAGTTGTTGTGATAACCCGTTTGGCCCTGCCGGTCGTCGCCATCATCGGCCGCCCCAATGTGGGCAAATCCACCCTGGTGAATCGTTTGTGCAAGAGCCGTGAGGCGATCGTGCACGACGAGCCCGGGGTCACCCGCGATCGCACCTATCAGGAGGGCTACTGGCGCGATCGTCACTTCCGGGTGGTGGACACCGGCGGACTGGTGTTCGACGACGACAGTGAATTCCTGCCGGAGATCCGCGAGCAGGCCAACCTGGCCCTGGCGGAGGCCGTGGTGGCCGTGGTGATCGCCGATGGCCAGCAGGGCATGACGGCCGCCGATGAGGCGATCGCCGAGTGGCTGCGCGGCCAGAACGTGCCGGTGCTGCTGGCGGTCAACAAGTGTGAGTCGCCCGATGCCGGCCTGGCGATGGCCGCCGAGTTCTGGAGCCTCGGCCTGGGCGAGCCCCAGCCCATCTCCGCCATCCATGGCGCCGGCACCGGCGATCTGCTCGATCGCCTGGTGGAGCACCTGCCCCCCGCCGAGGAGCTGGATGGTGAGGAGCCGATCCAGCTGGCGATCGTGGGCCGCCCCAATGTGGGCAAATCGAGCCTGCTCAATGCCGTGTGCGGCGAGAAGCGGGCGATCGTGAGCCCGATCCGCGGCACCACCCGCGACACGATCGACACCACGATCGAGCGGGAGGGCAAAACCTGGAAGCTGCTGGATACCGCCGGGATCCGCCGCCGCCGTTCGGTGAACTACGGCCCGGAGTTCTTCGGCATCAATCGCAGCTTCAAGGCGATCGAGCGCTCCGATGTGTGTGTGCTGGTGATCGATGCCCTCGATGGCGTCACCGAGCAGGATCAGCGCCTGGCGGGTCGCATCGAGGAGGACGGCCGGGCCTGCGTGATCGTGGTGAACAAGTGGGATGCGATCGAGAAGGATTCGCACACCATGCCGGCCATGGAGAAGGAGCTGCGCGCCAAGCTCTATTTCCTCGACTGGGCGCCGATGCTGTTCACCTCTGCCCTTACCGGCCAGCGGGTGGAGAGCATCTTTGCCATCGCCGCCGTGGCGGTGGAGCAACACCGCCGCCGGGTGAGCACCTCGGTGGTGAACGAGGTGCTGCGCGAGGCGGTGAGCTGGCGCTCGCCCCCCACCAGCCGGGGCGGCCGCCAGGGCCGCATCTACTACGGCACGCAGGTGGCCACTCGGCCGCCCAGCTTCACCCTGTTCGTGAACGACCCCAAACTGTTCGGCGACACCTACCGCCGCTATGTGGAACGGCAGATCCGTGAAGGCCTGGGATTTGAGGGGTCGCCGCTCAAGCTGTTCTGGCGCGGCAAGCAGCAGCGCGATGCCGAGAAGGACCTGGCGCGTCAGCAGGCCCGCGGCCGCTGAGCGGCTGGGGCAGGCCCGGCGCAGGCATCCCTGATGGATTGGTTGCGGCAGATCCCCATCGGCCAGTACGTCGATGGCACTGGCAGCTGGCTGCGCCGCATCGATCCGCGGCTGAAGCTGGCCTGGACCCTCGCTTTCCTGCTCACGCCGATCCTGGCCGGCCCCGGCTGGCGCCTGGCCCTGGTGGGGCTGTTGCTGCTGGTCACAGCCGCCAGCCGTCTGCCCTGGCGGCTGTGGCGTCGCAGCCTGCCGCTGCTGTTGGCCCTGGCGCTGCTGGTGGGGCTGCTGGCGGCGCTGTTGCCCGCCGGTGATGGCCCCCCGGGCCAGCTCAGCCGTCCGCCCCAGGAACTGCGGCTGGCGCCGCAGCAGCAGGGCCTGCGCTGGGAGGTGCTGCGCTGGGGCCCCCTGCAGCTGGGGCCGCTGCCGCTCGGGCCGCTGGTGGTGACGCGCCGCTCGGCCGAGCTCGGCCTGAACAGTGCCACCTTGCTGTTCACCGTGATTCACAGCGCCAACCTGCTGCTGCTCACCACGCCGCCGGAGGAGTTGGTGTGGGGCCTGAGCTGGTGCCTGGCGCCCCTGGGTCCCCTGGGGGTGCCGGTGGAGCGGCTGGGGTTCACCCTGCTGCTGGCCCTGCGCTTCCTGCCACTGGTGCAGGAGGAGTTCCAGAACCTGCTGCGTTCGATCGCCACCCGCTCGGTGAACCTGCGCCGGCTTGGCCTGCAGGCCTCCCTGGGCCTGGTGCTGGCACTGGGGGAGCGCTTGCTGGCCAATGTGCTGCTGCGCTCCGAGCAGGGGGCTGAGGCCCTGCTGGCGCGCGGTGGCGCCTGGATCGCGCCGCAACAGCTGTTGCGGGCCGGGGTGTTGCAACGGCGACTGCAGTGGATCGCCGCTCTGGCACTGGCGCTGTTGCTGGGGCTGCGCTGGAGGTACGGTGCGTGGTGATTGGTTGCCGCGAGCACAGACCGCGTGAGCACGGAGCGTTACCTCAATCACCCCACCTTCGGTCTGCTGTACCGCGTGGCTGAGGCCAGTGAGGGCCGCGATCTCTACGCCACCCTCTATGCCCAGCGGATGTTCTTTCTGGTGACCCTGCAGGAGCGCGGGGCCCAGTTTGAGGTGATCCCCCTGATGGACGCCCGCCACATCGCCGAGCAGAACCTGGCCCGCTCGCGGCGGGAGGGTCCGGAGGTGCATGGCCGCTGGCGTCAGCTGTTCGACAAGACCTTCATCTGACGCCGGGGGAAGGCCGGTGAGTGACGGCGCATGCAACGCCACGGCGGCCGAGGCGCAGCAGGCCGGTGAGCTCGCCCGGCGCCGCCAGGAGGTCCTGACCCGCCTTCCCCAGGGGTGCCGCCTGCTGGCGGTCAGCAAGGGACAGCCGGCGGCGGCGATCCGCGCCCTGGCGGCCAGCGGTCAGCGCAGCTTCGCGGAGAGCCGGCTGCAGGAGGCGGCCGCCAAGCAGCAGGAGCTGGCGGACCTTCCGGATCTCGACTGGCACTTCATCGGCCGGTTGCAGGCCAACAAGGTGCGGGCGGTGCTGCAGCGCTTCGGCACGATCCATTCGCTCGATTCGCTGCCCCTGGCCGAGCGCCTGGCCCGCATCGCCGCCGAGGAGCAGGCCGCACCGGCGGTGTTCGTGCAGGTGAAGCTGCGGCCCGACCCCAGCAAGGGCGGCTTTGAGCCCGAGGAGCTGCGCCGGCTGTGGCCGCAGCTGCAGCAGCTGGCGCCGCTGCGGATCACGGGACTGATGGTGATGGCGCCCCTGGGGCTGGAGGCGGCGGAGCGGCAGGCGCTGTTCCGCGATGGCGCCGCCCTCGGGCGCGAGCTCGGCCTGCCGGAGCTGTCGATGGGCATGAGCGGCGACTGGCCGGAGGCCGCGGCGGCGGGCAGCACCTGGGTGCGCATCGGCTCTGGCCTGTTCGGTTCGCGCCCCGCGACGGCAACGAACTGAAAGGCAGCCTTGCCGCCGCCGGCGTGGGACGCTATCTAGGACTCGTGCCGAATCCGAGGTTTTCAGGTGTCGCTGCTCTCCCGCCTTCGTGCTGTTGTCTCCGGCGATGACTATCTCGACGGCTACGACGACGACGAGCTGGATTACGACCAGGGCGAGGTGCCGGAAACCCACGGCACCACCCGGCCCGGCGCCCTGGCGCTGAGCAGCGACTTCCAGATGGGCGATCCCTTCGCCGGAACCAACGTGATCGGCATGCCCGGCATCTCCACGGCCGCCGCCGAGGTGACCCTGATGGAGCCGCGCAGCTTCGATGAGATGCCCCGCGCCATCCAGGCCCTGCGCGAGCGCAAGACCGTGATCCTCAACCTCACGATGATGGAGCCGGATCAGGCCCAGCGTGCGGTGGATTTCGTGGCCGGTGGCACCTTCGCCATCGATGGCCACCAGGAGCGCGTGGGTGAGAGCATCTTCCTGTTCGCCCCCAGCTGCGTGACGGTGACCACCGCCAGCAGCGAGGAAGCCTCCTCGCCCACGATCGTGGCGCGCGAGAGCGCTCCCGAGCAGGACGCTGCCCCCAGCCCGGCCTGGGGTCGCCAGGAGTTCGGTGCCAGCGTGGGCTGAGCCCGCGTCCCCGCCGATCTTGACCCCCTTCTCCCCGGACAGCTTCGGTGTGATCGGCCTGGGCCGCATGGCCCAGGCCTTGCTGTTTCCGCTGATGGACAGCGGCCTGGTGCCGCGCGAGCGGGTGGCGGCCGTGGTGGCCTCCGCGGCCTCGGCCCAGCGGCTCCAGGCCGGGCAGCCCGGCCTGGCCGTGGGCACGGATCCTGCGGCGGCCTGGCGGGCCCAGGCGCTGCTGCTGGCGGTGAAACCCCAGCAGCTGCAGGCGGTGGCGGCCACGGCGCCGCCGCTCGAGCCCGGCGCCGAAGCGCCGCTTCTGATCTCCGTGCTGGCGGGGGTGACCCTGGCGCGTCTGCAGGGGCTGTTCCCCGGGCGGCGCATCGTGCGGGCCGTGCCCAACACCCCCTGCCTGGTGCGTGCCGGTCTCACCGGCCTGGCCTGGGGCGAAGGCCTCACGGCACCGCAGCAGGCCTGGGTGCAGCAGCTGTTCGCCCAGGTGGGCGAGGTGCTGGAGCTGCCCGAACCCCAGCTCGATGCCTTCCTGGCGCTCACCTCCTCGGGGCCGGCCTTCGTGGCCCTGGTGGCGGAGGCGATGGCCGATGGGGCGGTGGCGGCCGGGCTGCCGCGGCTGCTGGCCCAGCATCTGGCCCATCGCACCCTGGCGGGCACCGCGGCCCTGCTGCAGGAGCAGGGGCTGCATCCCGGCCAGCTCAAGGACATGGTGAGCAGCCCCGGCGGCACCACGATCGCCGGCCTGCGGCAACTGGAGCGCGCCGGCGCTCGCTCCGCCCTGATCGAGGCGGTGATTGCTGCCGCCGAGCGCAGCCGCGCCCTGGCCTGAGACCTCGGCTCAGCCCTCGGGGCTGGCCGGGGGCGCCTTCTTCTGCCCGAGCTTCGGTTCGGTGCCGGTGAGCAGCCGCTGCAGGTTGCTGCGGTGGCGCCAGATCACCAGCGTGCTGGTGAGCAGGGCCAGCACCAGATAGGGCCAGCGCAGGCCCATGTCCTGGTCGTGAAACCAGCCCAGCATCAGCAGCGGCAGGGAGATCGCCGCCAGCACGCTGGAGAGCGACACGATGCGGCTGGCGCTCAGCGCCGTGAGGAACACCCCGAAGCAGGCCAGCCCCACCGGCCAGGTGAGACCGAGCAGCATGCCCAGGGCCGTGGCCACCGCCTTGCCGCCGCGCCAGCCCAGCCACACCGGCCAGATGTGACCGGCCAGGGCGGCCAGGCCGGCGGCCACCACCCAGCTGTCGCTGAGCCAGTCGGCGCCGCTGGCGCTGCCGCCCAGGGGCTCCAGCAGCGCCTTGGCCAGCAGCACGGCCGCCGTGCCCTTGAGCACGTCCACCAGGAACACCGCCAGGGCCGGTCCCTTGCCGAACTGGCGCAGCACGTTGGTGGCGCCGGTGGAGCCGGAGCCGAGGGTGCGGATGTCGACCCCCTGCAGCCAGCGGCCGGCTAGGTAGCCCGCCGGGATCGAGCCGAGCAGGTAGCCGGCCAGCAGCACGAAGGGGATGGTCAGGGTCACAGCAGGTCGTCCTCGGCGTTGAGTTCAGCGGGGCTGCCGGCGAAGGCCAGCCACAGCGGGAATTGCAGGATCGGGATGTCCACCACCACTTCGGCGGCATCCACCACGATGAACGGCAGCTCGCCGCGCTCCTCGAGGCGATCGGCGCGCTCGATCAGGGCGTCCGGCCGTTCGAACAGCACGATGCCGCTGCTGGGGCCGAAGTCTTCGCGGGAGAGGCCGAGGCAGTCCTGCAGGCCGCGGCGCCATTCCCCCAGGCGCTCCGGCTGCCCCGCCAGCACCAGGGTCTGGAAGCGTTCGCCGTAGAGCTCCCCCAGGATCGTGATCGCCGCCGCACCGATCAGGGCGTTGCGGTTGCGGCTGCCCGTGCTGGGCTGGGCACCGCGGCCCCCCTGGCTGAGGAACCAGTCGTCGAGCAGGCTCGCGCCGGCTGGTTCCAGGGTGCGGCGCAGCTTCCAGGGGTCGGCGTAGAAATCCGGCTGGCCCTGGAAGGCCGCCAGCCGTTCGCGGATGAAGGCCTCATCGGCGCTGAACAGCCCCGCCGCAGCCGGGGCGGCACTGGCGGATGCGGCGGCAGCGGGTGCGGCCTGCTGATCCAGGGGTGAGGGCTGCACCACCAGCGGCTGGGCCACCAGCTCCATCTGCTCGGCGCTGATCGCCAGCTCCTGCAGGGCCCCCACCAGGTAGTCCTGAAAGCCCTTCAGCCGCCGGGCGATCCCATCGGACTGGCCGGCGAAGCTGCTGCCGAGCTCCTGCTGCAGCTGGTCGCGGCGGGTTTCCAGGTCCTGGATCTCGGCCTCCAGGGCGCTGCGGCGGCTCTGCAGCTCCTGCAGGGCGAGGCTGGCCCAGGCCGGTTCGGGGGCGGGTTCGGCGGCGGGGCTGGGGAGGGCGTCGTCGCTCATGGCTGGGCGCTCAGGTGGAGATCGAGCTGCTCGCGCAAGGTGGTGGCATCAAACAGCACGGGCAGCAGGTGAATGCTGCGCTGTTCACGGAAATAGAACAGCACCGGCAGGGGCGGCCAGAACAGGGTCCAGCCCAGCCATTCGCTGTAGGGGAAGCGGCGCAGCAGTGTGCTGCCGCGCCACACCAGCAGCGCGTCGCTGCTGAACTGCAGGCGCAGCAGCTGGCTCTGCAGCAGCAGGAAGAGGCCGAACAGGCTCACCGCCACGCAGGCCCAGATGGTGAGGGCCAGGCAGGGCAGCCCCAGCACGAGCACCCCGAGGGGGACCCAGGGGCGGGGGGCCAGGATCACCCCTTGGGCCGGATCCGGAAGCGGGGTCGGGGTCTGTGGGTCGGTCATGGCAGGGGGATCAGTCGCCGAACAGGATCTGGGTGAGCACCACATCCACCAGCGACACGGTGACCAGAATCATCACAACGGCGCCGGTGGTGCTGGTGCCCACCTCCTTGGGGCCGCCGCGGGTGGTGAGGCCCCAGCCGCAGGCGATCACGGCGATCTGCAGGCCGAACACCACCGCCTTGGTGAGCATCGAGGGCAGATCGGTGGGGTCGAGCCAGGTCCGCACCGAGTTCCAGAACACCTGCGGCGGAATGTTGTAGAGGGCGGTGCTGCTCAGCTGGCCCGACCACACCGCCACGGCGAAGAACAGCAGGCACTGCACCGGCGTCATGATCAGCATCGCCAGCAGCCGCGGCACCACCAGGTACTCAACGGGATCGGTGCGCAGCATCGTGATCGCATCGATCTGTTCGGTGACCTTCATCGTGCCCAGCTGGGCCGCGTAGGCGGTGGCCACCTTGCCCGTCACCAGGGTGGCGGTGAGGATCGGGGCGATCTCCCGGGCCAGGCCCACCGCCAGGATGCCGCCCACCGTGGCGCCGGCCCCCTGCTTGGTGAGCTCGGCGGCCACCTGGATGTTGAACACCGTGCCGGCGGCGATGCCGGTGATCAGCACGATCAGGAAGCTGCCCGGGCCGGCTTCCATCAGTTCGGCCATCAGGTCGTTGAAGCCGATCCGGCCGCGGCCGATCGCCGCCACCGCCTGGCCGCCGATCAGGGCGCTGTGGCCGAGCCGCTGCAGCCACTGGGGCCACTGCCAGCTGCGGCGCGTGCGGGATGGGTGGGGTGGGCTGACCGTCATCGGGCGTGGCTGGCTCGCCAGCGGGCAGGAGGAAGGGGGAGTGGGGTGCTCAGGTGGCGCTGGGCTGCTGAGGCCAGGGCAGCCCCCGCTGCGGCCAACGGCGCATCACCACCAGCCCGAGCACCACCAGCACCGCTGGAATGATGCCCATGCACAGCCGGATCGCCACCAGGGCGCTGCCGGGCTGGGCCGAGGCCGCCAGGGCCTCGTTGTAGCCGCTGGTGCTGAGCAGCACCCCCAGCAGGGCGATCACGGCGCTGATGCACACCTTCTGGGCCAGCACCATCCAGGCGCTGTACTGGCCGGCCGGCTTTTCGGGATCCGCGTCGATCGCATCCGGCAGCAGCGACCAGGGGATCAGATAGGCGGTGGAGGCGCCCATGCCCGCCAGCACGATCGTGATCAGCAGGGCCGCCAGCTTGATGGCGTTGGCGGCGGAGCCCAGAACCGGTGCCGCCGGATCCAGCGGTTGCAGCACCATCACCAGCAGGCAACCGGCGATCCACAGGCCGCTGCCCCAGCGCAGGGCGTGAAGCCGGCCGCGCTGGTGGGCCACGCTCGTCCACAGCCACAGCCCCCCCAGGGAGCTGAGCATGAATGGCAGCAGGATCAGCTTGCTCAGGTCCTCGGGCACCTGCAGCACCACCGGCAGGAAGAACAGGGACACCGCCTGCATCAGCTGCAGCGCGCACCAGAGCAGCAGATAAAGGCCGAGCACCATCAGGAAACGCCCATTGCGGCCGACCCGCTGCAGCAGGCGGCGGGTGGTGCCCCTGCTGCTCTGGGGTCGCCGGCAGCGGCGGGCCATCGGCAGCAGTCCCCAGCCGCACAGCAGCGCCGAGCCGGTGATGATCACCCCCGACACCAGGCCCACCGGCAGGTAGCTGCTGGGATCACCCAGCTGGCGCACCAGCACGCCGGCCAGCAGCGCCGCGGTGATGGTGGCCAGGATCGAGCCGGTGAAGCGGGCGGAATTCAGCCTGGTGCGCAGGCCCACGTCCTCGCTGAGCTCCGCCGCCAAGGCGGTGTAGGGCAGGTTGACGCAGGTGTAGAGGCTATTGGCGAGCACCGAGATCGCCAGGAAGATCCAGAAGCGTGTGGTGAGGCTTTGCCAGGGGGGCAGCCACCACATGGCGGCCATGGCGATCCCTAGCGGCAGGGCGCTCCAGAGGATCCAGGGCACGCGCGGACCCCAGGGGTGGCGCACACTCTTGTCGCTCAGCCAGCCCACGATCGGGTCGTTGATCGCATCCCAGAGCCGGCCCAGGCCATAGGCCAGGCCGGCCTGCCAGGGCGGCAGGCCGGCGGCCACGTAAAAGCGCAGGAGGTAGAAGCCGATCAGGGCGGCGCCCATGCCTGTGCCCACATCGCCCAGGCCGTAGGCCCAGAGCAGGCGCTGACGCGGACCGCCGCGCAGCAGGGCCGCATCGTCGGCAGGCAGGCCCGGCGCTGCGCTTGCTGGCCCGGCCATGGCTTCGGACGACACGTCTCAGTCCCGAACGCAGGTCATAATGCTGCAGCCGACGGGGGCGGCGTCCGGAGCTTTCGGAACCCGTCCCGCCGGAGCCGTGTCAACGGCAGCGAGCGGTACATCCGTACTGTCGCGGGCTTAGTTTAGTGGTAAAACCTCAGCCTTCCAAGCTGATGATGCGGGTTCGATTCCCGCAGCCCGCTTTCAATGGCCAGGCAACTGCTGCCCCCGCAGCAGCGGTTCGGCCACCAGCAGCACCAGGCTGCGATCGCAGAGGGTCAGCTGGCTGCCCTGCAGCGGCTGCGGTTCGGCCGGCAGGTCCTCGCCGGGGGGCAGCCCCGTGTCGATCACGCGCAGCCAGCCAGCGGAGCACTCCGGTAGATCGAAGCTGAGGCTGCTGGCGTAGGCGTTCAGGCCGCACCAGAGCAGGGGCTGGTTCTGGTGGTCGTGCAGGCTCCAGGCCAGGGTGTGCGACCAGGCGGCCCAGTCGGGTTGGCCCAGTTCCACGCCGTGCCACTCGCGGTGGATGTGACCCGGTTGGTCGAAGCGCACCGGGCGCCCCTCGGTGTGGGGAATCTCCGGGTTGAGCAGGCCCGCCAGGTGATGGCGCAGCTGGATCAGGCGCCGCACGAACAGGCTCACGGCCCGGTCGTCGGCATCGGGTTGCCAGTGCATCCAGCCGAGGCGGTTGTTCTGGCACCAGGCGTTGTTGTTGCCCCCCTGGCTGCGCCGCACCTCATCGCCCATCAGCAGCATCGGCACCCCGGGCGCCAGCAGCAGGGAGGTGAGCAGGTTGCGGAGCTGGCGTTCGCGCAGGGCCAGCACGGCGGGATCGCTGCAGGGGCCCTCGCTGCCGTGGTTCCAGCTGTTGTTGTGGTTGTCGCCGTCGCGGTTGTCTTCGCCGTTGGCCAGGTTGTGCTTGCCGTTGTAACTGACCAGATCGGCCAGGGTGAAGCCGTCGTGGGCGGTGAGGAAGGTGATGCTGCGGCCCAGCACCGCCGGGTGGCCGCCGTAGAGGTCCGGACTGCCGGCCAGCCGCTGACCCACGGCCCAGCAGCTGCGCTCATCGCCCTTCCAGAAGCGCCGCACGTCGTCGCGGAAGCGGCCGTTCCAGGCGCCGATGCGCCGGGCGGGGAAGTCGGCCAGGCGATAGAGGCCACCGCAGTCCCAGGGTTCGCTCACCAGCTTGAGATCGGCCAGCTCCGGGTCGGCCTCGATCTCCTCGAACAGGGGCGGATGGTCGAGCGGTGTGAGCTCCTCGCCGCGACTGAGGGCGATGCCCAGATCGAAGCGGAAGCCGTCGACCCCCAGCTCCAGCGCCCAGCAACGCATCGACTCCAGGATCAGGCGCCGCACCAGCGGCCGGTTGGCGGCGATCGAGTTGCCGCAGCCACTCACATCCAGATAGTCGCCCTTGGCGTTCTGGTGGTAGTAGAGGCGGTCATCGAGGCCGCGCCAGCTCAGGGTGGGGCCCGCCTGGTTGCCTTCGCAGGTGTGGTTGTACACCACATCCACCAGCACCTCGAGGCCGGCCTGATGGCAGGCGGTCACCAGCTGGCGCACCTGCTGGCGGATCTGCAGGGGATCATCGCCCTGCTGGTAGGCGTGGTGGGGGGCCATCCAGCTGAGCGGGCTGTAGCCCCAGTAGTTGAGACGGCCAGCCGGCGCGTCGTGGGGATCGAACGCCATCACCGGCAGCAGCTCCACCGTGGTGATCCCGAGCTGCTTCAGGTAGGGGATCGCTTCGATCAGCCCCAGGTACGTGCCCTGGGTGTCCGGCCGCACCGGGCTGCCGCGGCCGCGGCTGAAGCCGCCCACATGCAGTTCATAGATCACGGTGCGCTGCCAGCTGTGGCGTGGGCGCGGTGCTGCTGCGAAATCGAAGCGGTCCCGCTCCGTCACCACACCCTTGAGGCAGCTGGCGGTGTTTGGCGTGGCACCGAGGGCGTCGACCCGGCGGTAGACGTTCCAGCCGGTGATGGCGCGGGCGCAGGGATCGAGCAGCAGCTTCGAGGGGTTGAAGCCGTGCCGGCCGGGCTGGAGGGGGCCGAACACCCGGTACGCGTAGCAGCAGCCGAGACCAACCCCCTCCACCTCCACGTGCCAGTGGTCGCCGGAGCGATGCTGGGCGTTCAGCTCCACCACCCGCATCGGTTCCGGGGCATCGCCATGGGCGAACAGCAGCAGCTCCACCCGGGTGGCCAGCGGGGCCGCCAGCGCGAAGTTCACGCCATGGGGCGTGGCCGTTGCCCCCAGGGGCCAGGGCTGTCCCAGGCGAATCGATCCCAACGGAGCCAGCTGACGGCTGCCACAAGCTAGTCGTGGAGAGCGGTCTGTGCCCCGTGTCCGCGGCGATGGAGGATCAGGGCAGGCCCGCCGGGTGCGGGTGAGGGCTGAGAGGCCCCCGCCAGAGGAACGCAGGATGCTGAGCAACCCACCCTCCGACCAGGGCCGGCCGCCGCAGCTGGTGCGCGAGGGCCTGTGGCTGTTCGCCCCCAACCGCGACAGCCAGGGCGGCAGCGCCTGGTGGCTGGAGCAGCCGGGGCCGGAGGGCAGCCGCGGCCTGCTGATCGATGCCCCGGCCTTCACCCAGGCCAACCTGCAGTTCCTGCGGGCACAGGGCCCGGGCTGGATCGTGCTCACCGGCCGCGAGGGCCATGGCCGAACCCGCCGCCTGCAGGAGGCCCTGGGCTGGCCGGTGCTGGTTCAGGAGCAGGAGGCCTATCTCGTGCCGGGGCTGCAACGGCTGCACAC
>JBEGQE010000073.1:0-11021 GCA_041181145.1 Cyanobacteriota bacterium | reverse complement strand
CCGCCCGGCGTCGGCGCCCTGCTGCGCTGCGACCCCAGCCTGACCCTGGCGCCCCAGCTGCACGGCGGCGGCCAGGAGCGGGGCCTGCGGGCCGGCTCCCTGCCGGTGCCGCTGATCGTGGGGCTGGGGGAGGCGGTGGCGCAGGCCCTGGCGGACCGCCAGGAGCGCCAGCAGCGGCTCGGCGCCCTGCGCGATCAGCTCTGGCAGCGGCTGGAGGCCCTGGGGGGGATCCAGCGCAACGGCGCCGCCGCGCCGCGGCTGGCCCACAACCTGAACGTGCGCGTGGAGGGTGTGGATGGGGCCGCCCTGCACAGCCGCCTGCGCCGCCAGCTGGCGGTGAGCAGCGGCTCGGCCTGCAGTGCCGGCGAGCCCTCGCACGTGCTGCAGGCCCTGGGCCTGAGCCGGCAGCAGGCGGCGGCCTCGATCCGCTTCGGCCTCGGGCCCGACACCACCGCTGCCGAGATCGCCGAGGCGGCGGCCGTGGTGGAGGCGGCGCTCAGGGCGCTGCGGCGGGCCCCCACAGGCTGAGCACCACGAAACCGGCCACGCCCAGCAGCGCCAGCAGGGCCTGGGCCAACTTGCTGACGAGCATGCCGCTCACCACCGCCAGGCCCACCAGGGCCGAGCGCCGCAGCAGGGCCAGGCCGCCGCGGGGGCCGGCGCGCAGCTCCGCCAGCAGCTCCCCCAGGGCCGCCCCGAGCAGCGGGCCGACCAGGGCACCCAGCAGCGGACCGCCCAGGGGCAGGGCCGGCAGCAACCCGAACACCCCCAACATCAGGCCCAGAGCGGCACCGAAATAGGCCCAGCGGCTGGCCTCCAGCCGGGCCGCACCGAGCACCACACCGAGCAGATCCGCCCCCCAGCCCAGCAGCAGCAGCACGCTGGCCAGGGCCAGCACCGGCCAGCCGACGCTGAAGCCCACCGCCCAGCACCACAGCAGCGCTCCCAGGGGCAGCAGCACCAGCCCGGGCAGCACCGGGACCAGGGCGCCGGGCACCGCCAGCAGCTGCAGCAGCAGGGCCGCCCACCAGAGCCAGTCGACCGCGCTCATCGCAGGATCCGTTGCAGGCCAAAGGTGCAACGGCGCCCGTTGCCGTGCACATTGCAAAGCACCTTGCAGTGCGCGTGGCGGATCTGGGCGACTGCGGTTCCCATCGCTACCGTCCGGCCAGAGATCGCCACATCATGGGACTGCCGACACCCGGCACCAACAAGCTGCAGGTGCTGCGCGCCATCGAGGACGGCTGGCAGGCCTTCTGCCGCGCCCCCTGGCCCTTCCTGCTGTTTCAGGTGCTGGCCCTGGTGATCGCCGCGCCATTCGCCGGCCTGGCCGCGCTGGGGCTGCTGCGCCTGAGCGGCTCGGAGCCGGCGGTGCTGCCCCCGATCGCTGCTGGCCTGGCGGCCCTGGTGGGCGTGGTGGGCTACGTGGTGGTGGCCCTGTGGGCCGTGGTGGGGCTGGTGCGCGGCGCCTGGATGAGCCTGGAGGGTCAGCGGCCGGTGTTCCGCACCTTCAGCCGCTGGGATGGGGCGGCGAGCGGTCGCCTGTTGCTCTCCACCGCCCTGCTGGTGGTGGTGGTGGGCGTGGTGGGCGTGCTCGCCGTGCTGCTGAGCACGGGCCTGGGGCGGCTGCATGCCGTGCTGGCCACCCTTCCCCTGCTGGTGTTCGCCGTGGCCTACCTCTGGTTCCTGGTGACCCAGAAATTCCTGATCCAGCTCTCGCTGCTGGGGACCCGCCGCCCGCTGGAAACGCTGCAGGCGGGCGTGGAGGGCGTGAACCCGAGCTGGTGGGTGGTGCTGTGGCTGGCGCTCGTGGAGAGCGTGATCCATGGCATCGCCCTGCTGTTCAGCTACGGGGGCCTGTTCGTGATCCTGCCGCTGATGGTCTGCATCAGCACCGCCGCCTACCGGCAGCTGTTCGGCAGCCAGGACCACACTGGCCTGTTGTCCGAACCTCAGGCCTGACGGCGGCGGGCCAGGCGCCACTTGGCGGAGCGGCTGCGGGGGTTGACCTCCTGCTCCTGGGCCTCGGCGCTCACCGCCTTGCGGGTCACCCGCTCCAGGCGGTCATCGCTGACGAACGCCGTCTTGACGCGGCGATCCTCCAGCGAGTGGAAGCTGATCACACCGAACAGACCGCCCGGCACGAGCCAGTCGGGCGCGGCGGCCAGCAGCCGATCCAGCACCCCCAGCTCATCGTTCACGGCGATGCGCAGGGCCTGGAAGGTGCGTGTGGCCGGATGGATGCGGCCGCGCCGGGCCTTGGGCGGGTAACAGCCCGCCACGGCATAGGCCAGGGCGGCGGTGCCGCTGTAGGGGCCCTGGGCGGCCAGGTCGTGCTTGAGGCGGCGGGCGATGCGACGCGACAGCCGTTCCTCGCCATAGGCATAGATCAGATCGGCCAGCTCGCTTTCATCGAGGCGCTCGATCAGGGCAGCGGCGGGCTCGCCGGCCTGCGGGTTCATGCGCATGTCGAGCGGACCATCGAGGCGAAAGCTGAACCCCCGCTCCGCCACATCCAGCTGCGGGCTGCTCACCCCCAGGTCGGCCAGCACCGCCACGGCGGGCTCCGCTGGGGTGTAGGCGGCGAAGTTGGTGGGCACGATCGTCACCCGCTCGCCGAAGGGCGCCAGGCGCTCGGCCGCCGCGGTGCGGGCGGTGGGGTCCTGATCCAGGCCGACCAGCCGCAGGCGCGGATGGGCCTCAAGCAGCAGGGCGCTGTGGCCGCCGCCACCGAGGGTGCAATCGATCAGCAGGCCATCCCCGCGGGCCTCCAGCAGCGGCGCCAGCTCGGCGAAGCCGGCCAGCACGGGCTGGGCCAGCACCGGCACATGGGCAAAGGCGGAGCAATCCTGCGAATCGGGCAACGGCGAGGCCAGAAGCAGCGGTGCTTCCTTCCTAAGATCCCCGCCATCACACCTCCCCCCAGGCCACGGCCCCATGACGCAGCTGGAGACGCGCACGGAGCCGATGGTGGTCAACTTCGGCCCCCATCACCCCTCGATGCACGGGGTGCTGCGGCTGGTGGTGACCCTCGACGGGGAAGACGTGGTGGATTGCGAGCCGGTGATCGGCTACCTCCACCGCGGCATGGAGAAGATCGCCGAGAACCGCACGAACGTGATGTTCGTGCCCTACGTGAGCCGCATGGACTATGCGGCTGGCATGTTCTACGAAGCGATCGTGGTGAACGCACCCGAACGCCTGGCCGATGTGCCGGTGCCGAAGCGCGCCAGCTACATCCGCGTGCTGATGCTGGAGCTCAACCGCATCGCCAACCACCTGCTCTGGCTGGGCCCCTTCCTGGCGGACGTGGGTGCCCAGACACCGTTCTTCTACATCTTCCGCGAGCGGGAGATGATCTACGACCTCTGGGAAGCGGCCACCGGTCAGCGCCTGATCAACAACAACTACTTCCGCATTGGCGGGGTGGCAGCCGATCTGCCCTACGGCTGGCTGGAGAAGTGCCTCGACTTCTGCGACTGGTTCGGCCCGAAGATCGACGAATACGAAAAGCTCATCACCAACAACCCGATCTTCCGCAAGCGGATTGAGGGGCTGGGCGTGATCACGCGGGAGCAGGCGATCAACTGGAGCCTCTCGGGGCCGATGCTGCGCGCTTCCGGCGTGCCCTGGGACCTGCGCAAGGTGGACCACTACGAGTGCTACGACGACTTTGACTGGGACGTGGCCTGGCAGGCGGAGGGCGACTGCTACGCCCGCTATCGCGTGCGCATTCAGGAGATGCGCGAATCGCTGAAGATCCTGCGCCAGGCCTGCGCGATGATCCCCGGGGGCCCCACAGAACATCTGGAGGCCCGCCGGATGGCCGAAGGAAAAGGCAGCGAATTCGCCGGCTTCGATTACCAGATCGTGGCCAAGAAGGTGGCCCCCACCTTCAAGATTCCCAGTGGCGAGCTCTACACCCGCCTCGAATCCGGCAAGGGCGAGATCGGCGTGTTCATCCAGGGCAACGACGACGTGACCCCCTGGCGCTTCAAGATCCGCGCCGCCGATTTCAGCAACCTGCAGATCCTGCCCCACATCCTCAAGGGGGCCAAGGTGGCCGACATCATGGCCATCCTCGGTTCGATCGACGTGATCATGGGCTCGGTGGATCGCTGATCCGCTGCTCTCACTGAAGCCCGTCCTGGCCCACACCGTCCTGCGCCGGATCCGTCACAGCGGTTATCTGCTCCCGGCCGGCCTGAGCGGCTACCTGTGGCTGAAGGGCCTGCATCCCGGCCTTCCAGGCTGGCCCTGCCCCCTGCGGACCCTCACGGGCATCCCCTGCCCCACCTGCTTCCTGACGCGCGCCACCAGCGCCGCGCTGACTGGGGATCTGGGGCATGCGATCCAGCTGCACGCCATCGGCCCGCTGGCGGCGGCCGCTCTGCTGGGCTGGTCGGTTCTGGCGATCCGCCAGCGCCGGCTCGTGCCGCGGGGCCTGCGGGCGTGGCCGTTTGGCCTGGCGGCGGTGGCGCTGCTGCTCTATTGGCTGCTGCGCCTGTGGTTGAGCTTCGGCCTGGGACTACGCGGCTGGGGAGCCTTTCCGGAGCTCAGCTGATCACGCCCTTGTGATACGCCGCGTTCTGGAGATAGAAGCTGCTCACGGGCACCGCCAGCAATGCCCCGAGACCGCAGGTGCACACCGACACCACCAGCACCAGCAACCAAGCCAGGATCTCGACGCCGGCATAGCTGCGACCCTGCTTCGAGCCATACACGGCCTGGAAGGAGTGGGCAAAGGCATCGGTGATCGATTGATCCGTGAGGAAAATCCGGTTCACGTAGATCGGCATCACCAGGGCCACGACGATGCCAGGCACGATGCAAAGCACAAAACCGATCGTGAGCACGAGGGTGAACAACACTCCCGCTAGCAGATAGCGCAGCGGACGACGCAACAGGGCGGCGAAGGCGTCCTGCACGCTGATCACCTCACCGCGCTCGTAATGGAGGGCGGGCACAGCGACAAACAACACCCCTACCAGGCTCGAGAGAATCGCGAACGGGACCTGGCCCAGCTGGCCAAGGGCCGTGGCCAGGCTCAGGGCCGGCTCACCGCCCGAGCCACCACCGGAGAGTCCAAGACCCACCAGCGTGATCAGGAGATACACGGCCAGGCCCACCCCGGAGAGCACAGCCGTGGCAATCCAGATCAGCAGGATCGTGGGCACATGGGCCAGAAAAGCCTCCCAGGCCCCGTTCAGCGTGGGCTGGTCGTAGGCCTTGGGGGCAGCCATCGCAGGGGCGGGCAGACTGATCGCCATGGTGACCCGCGGCTTTGACTGCCACAACTGGGTTGATGAATCCCGACACCTGGCTGCTGCTCTGCCGCACCGTGCGCTTCGGCGACACGGACGCCGCCGGCGTGATGCACTTCCAGCAGCTGCTGCGCTGGTGCCATGAGGCCTATGAGGAGAGCCTGGAGCGCTTCGGGATCCCCGCCGCGGAGATCTTTCCCACACCCCACCAGCAACCGGCCATAGCCCTGCCGATCGTGCACTGCAGTGCCGATTACCTGCGGCCGCTGGCCTGCGGCGACCCCCTGGCGATCCAGCTGGAGCCCAGGCGGCTGGATCCCGGCTGCTTTGAGCTGCAGTACCGCTTCCGCCGCGATGAGGAGCCGATGGCCCAGGCCCTGACGCGCCACCTGGCGATCGATGCCGGCAGCCGGCGGCGCTGCCCGCTGCCGCCATCGATCAACCGTTGGCTGGAGGCCTCAGCGCTGCAGGGGGGCGTCCAGCCCCTGTAGGCCCCACACAGACAGCCCAGAACAGGGCCGCGAGCTGCAGGGGCAGCAGGCTCGCCAGCAGCGCCAGGGGGTGCCAGCCCTCCGCGGGAACAGCGGCAAACGCCGCGCAACTGGCCAGGGCCGCACCGGCGAGGATCAAGCGCAGCAGCACGGGCTTCAGAACCATTCCTTGCGGCCATCGATGTAGAGGGCCTGGAACTCTGCGGGCGTTTTGCTGAGGTAAAGGATGCCCTCGATCACGCCGATCACTCCCATCACGAAACCAGCGAGCCCGCAGGTGAGCACGGTGACGACCAACATGATCACGCCCGGGGTGGTGTAGCCCAGCACGAACTTGTGGATGCCGAAGGCGCCCAGGAAGATCCCCAGCAATCCGGCCGCCAGCTTTTTATTGCTGGCCTCCACCAGAGCAGCGTCATCCATGCAGCGGCGGTCCATCTGTTGCACCTGCTTGTAGCGATCCGCGCAGCGGTTGTCATCGCCCCGGCTCAGGTCTGAGATCAAGCGGCTGGCGGCGGCTGGGCGGCGAGCCAACGGCGCCAGTGCGCCTGATCCCACTTCCCGGCCGCGGTGGGGCTGAGCTCTGGGCAGAGCAGCCAGCGCTGCGGCCGCTGGCTGGGGGGCAGGCCGCGCGCCAGGGCTTCGAGCTGCTGGCGCACAGCAGGGCTCGCCGCCGGGGAGAGCCGCACCAGCGCCACCAACCGCTCGCCCCAGCGGGCATCGGCCTGCGGCAGCAGCAGCAGCGCCTCCAGCGGCAACCCCTCACTGGCCGCCAGGGCGAGCAGCCGCTCACGCACCTGCTCGGGGAACACCGTTTCACCGCCGCTGTTGATCGCCCCATCGAGGCGGCCGCACCACTGCAGACCCTCGGGCGTCAGCAGCGCCGCATCGCCGCTGCGCCACCAACCGGCCGTCCGCACCAGGGGCTCGAAGCCGCCGGCCGCCAGGAAGCCCGCCGCCAGGCTGGCGGCCTGGATCTCGAGGGCGCCGTCGTCCGCCAGGCGCAGGCGGGCGTGGGGGAGGGGCGGTCCGCAACCCGGCACCGCGGCCAGGAAGGCCTCCGGCGCCAGGGCCGCCACCATCGCGCCGGTTTCGGTGCTGCCATAGCAGGGGGCCAGGCGCAGCCCCTGCTGGCGGCAGGCGTCCGCCAGGGCCTGGGGCAACGCCGCACCGCCCACCCAGATCAGCGCGAACGCCTCCAGCCAACGGCGGCCATCGGGATCGGCCAGCAGCCGCTGCAGCTGCGTGGGCACCAGCGACAGCAGGGCCCGCCGATCCGCGGCCGGCATGGCCTCCGCCCGCAGGCGCGCCGGCTCACGCAGCAGATCCGGCGGCAGGGCCCGCTGCTCCGCCCCCCAGCTGGCGCTGCGCAGCAGCGGCATCAGGCCACTGATGTGATGCAACGGCAGCGGATTGAACAGCTGGCAGCGGGCCGGATCCAGGCCCAGCCCCTGCAGCCACTGGCCGCAGCCATCCACGCTCACCTGCAGATGCGCCAGCGGCTGCACGCACCAGCGGCGGCGGCCGCTGCTGCCGCCGGTGCCGAGCACCAGGGAGGCTTCGAGGGCGGCCGGGCCCTGGCCCTCCGCCCCCCCACCGGCAGGGGGCCAGGCCGGCGGCAACACGTGGCGCAGCAGGGCCTCCTCCTGGGGAGCCACCAGGGCCAGCGCCCCGCCGCGCTGGGGAAGGGCCAGCACGGCGGCCGCCAGGGCCGCCGGATCGCCGTCGCTCCGCAGCAGCCGCGGCGCCTCGGTCATGCCGCCGCCCCCCACACCCGCTCGGGATCGGCGGCGAACAGGTCCCCATCGGGCCGCCATCCCGGCGCCAGGCCGGGCGCGGTGGGGGTGGGGCCGAGGGCCTGCAGGGCGGCCAGCTGCAGCAGCAGGCGCCGGCCGATGCCGGTTTCCAGGGCAGTGCTGAGCATCAGGCGCGGGGTGCCGGCCTTGAGGGCCGCCAGCAGGGGGCGCGGATCGCCCTCCAGCAGGGGCCGCCGCACCTGCCAGCCAGGCCAGGCGGCCGGGGGGATCCAGCCCGTGGGGCTGCGCAGGGATTCATCGAGGGCCACGGGCAGCTGCCGGGCCAGGGCCTCCAGGCCGGCCTGATCGTGGGGCGGCAGGGGCTGCTCGATCCAGTCGAGCCGGGGTTCGTGCGCCAGGCGCTGCGCCCAGGCCGCCGCCGTGGCCCGATCCCAGCCGCCATTGGCATCGAGCCGCAGGCGCCCGCCAGCCGGGAGCCGATCGAGCAGGGCCTCCAGCAGGCGCCGCTCCAGGCCGTCCTCGGCGGCGGCCACCTTCCACTTGATCGTGGGGGCATGGCCGGCGGCGGCGGCGATCTGCAGCGCCTCCCTCAGCACGGGCAGCGCCGCCTCCCCCGCCGGCAGCAGAAAGGCCGAGGGCGGCGCGGCCTGCCAGCCGCCGGCGGCGGTGCTGCCGAGGCCATCGAGCTCGGCCAGGGCCATGCCCAGGGCGCAGGCCAGGGGCAGGGGCTGCCGGTTCAGGAGCCGCTCCAGCGCTGCACGCTCCACCAGCTCCGGCAGGGCCGCGATCGCCGCGGCGAGATCCGCCGGGGGGCAGACCTCGGCCACCGCCTCACCCCAGCCCAGCCGGCCATCAGCGGCCTGCAGCCGCAGCAGCCAGCCGCTGCGCTCCTGCCAGGCGCCCTGGCTGGTCACCATCGCCTGGGGCAGGGCAAAGCGATAGGGCCGCCACTGCAGCTGCAGCGGCGTCACCGCCAGGCCGGGGCCTTCAGCGGCCGCCACCGCACCAGGCGCCGAGCCCGGCGACACACCAGGGGCCGATGGCCAGTCCACAGGCCAGACCCAGGCCGCTGAGGGCCTGGAAGCGCAGGGCGAGGAACTTGCTGCCGATGATCCGCTCCGGTTCACGGTGATGCCGCTGCAACAGGGCCATCAGCTGGCGGGCCGGCGGCAGGCCGGCGGCGCTGAGCAGGGCCGTGAGCGGCCACTGCCCCACCAGCACCGGCGCCCACTGGAAGGCCAGGCTGCCGGCCACGAACCAGGGCACCAGGGCAGCGGCCGGGCCGGTGCCCAGCCGCACCACCGGCGAACGCTTGCCGTGGGCCGCGTCCTCCTCCACCTGGTGGAAGTGCGAACAGAACAGCACCAGGGTGGTGGCCAGGGCCGGACCGCCCCCCAGCTCGATCGCCTCCCGCCAGGGCACACCGGCGGCGGTGCCATCGGCCGGGGCCAGGGCCAGCAGGCCGGCGGCCGTAGCCAGGGGCCCGAAGGCGATCCAGCACAGCGGCTCACCGAGGCCGTGGTAGCCCAGGCGCAGCGGCGGCCCCTGATAGGCATAGCCGATGCCGCAGCAGGCGAGCACCAGGGCGAGCACCAGCGGTGTGCTGCGCAGGGCCACCAGGGCCATCAGCGCCAGCCCGAGCAGCAGGGCCGCGTTGGCCAACAGGGCCACCCGATCCCGCCGGCCGGTGAGGTTCACCACGGAATGGGGCTTGCCCTGGGCATCCACGCCGGTGTCGGCATCGAACACGTCGTTGGCCAGGTTCTCCCAGGCCAGCAGCAGCACCGCCGCCAGCAGGAACAGCAGCAGCTGGTCGGGCCGCACCGGCAGACCCTGGCTGAGGCGCCAGCCGGCCGCCAGCAGCACCGGCATCACCGCCACCGCATACATCGGCCACTTGATCGCCGCCTTCCACAGCCGCCGCCGCGCGGCGCCATCGGCGTGAAGGCTTGCGACGACCTGAGGCTCGGACGCGGGCAGCGGCAACTGGCGACACGGGAAGGCCCATACATTTGAGCAGCCGCTTCGGTCGATCCCCGGTGCAGGCTTCCGCCTCCGTCACACCTCCTGCCACAACCAGCTTTGCTGAGCTGCTGGCGGCGGCGGGCGACGGCGCGCGCCAGCTCGAGGGCGACGGGGTGCTCAGCCTGGCCCTGCCGCTGCCGGCCCACGACCCCCTGGCGCTGCTGAACCACCTGGAGGAGGGCGAACGCTTCCGCTTCCTCTGGGACAGCGCCCCCGGCCTCTGCCTGGCGGCCAGCGGCCGCACCAACAGCCTTGAACTGAGCGGCCCACGCCGCTTCGAACTGGCCCAGCGCTTCAGCGCCGTGAGCCTCAGCCGCCTGGCCGCGCCCCAGGCCTGCCCGCCGCTGGCGCGGCCGCGGGTGCTGCTGGCCTTTGCCTTCTTCGACAGCCCGCTGCAGGAGGGCGAAGGGGTGCCCGGCGTGCAGGCCGTGCTGCCGCGCTGGCAGCTCAGCCGCCAGGGGCGCCACTGCTGGCTGCGGCTGCAGCGCAGCCTGGGCGGCGATGTCACCGCCCGGGCGCTGGCCGAAGAGCTGTGGGAGCAGGCCGAGCAGCTGGGGCGCCTGGCCACCGCGGACGATGGCCCCTGCCGCAGCGACGCCGCGGCTGCCGCCCCCTCGATCCAGCACCGCTCGGCCTGGCAGCAGGGCTACCGCTCGGTGGTGGAGCGGGGCCTGGAATTGGTGGAGGCCAACCGCCTGCGCAAACTGGTGCTGGCGGTGCGCCAGGAGCTCCTGCTGGACCGACCGCTGCAGCCCCAGCAACTGCTGCGCCAGCTGCGCCAGCGCCAACCCGGCAGTTGCCGCTTCCTCTGGCAGCAGGGCGATGGCCCTGCCCTGCTGGGGGCCTCGCCGGAGCGGTTGCTCACGGTGCGCCAGGGCCAGCTGCGCAGCGATGCCCTGGCGGGCACCGCCCCGATCGGCGAGGCCGCCGAGCAGCTCACCCGCTCCGAGAAGGACCGCCGCGAGCACGAGCTGGTGGTGGAGGCGATCAGCGGTGAACTGAGCGCCGCCGGCCTGCGGCCGCGCCGCCCGCGCCATCCGCGCCTGGCCCGCCATGGCCAGCTGGTGCATCTGCACACGCCCATCACCGCCGCCCTGGACGACCAGCCCCCCCTGGCTCTGGCGGGCGCCCTCCACCCCACACCGGCGGTGGCGGGCCTGCCGCGCCGGGAGGCGATGGCCGCCCTGCGCAGCCTGGAGCCGTTCGAGCGCGGCTTCTATGCCGCCCCGATCGGCTGGATCGACAGCCAGGGCGACACCGAGCTGCGCGTGGCGATCCGCAGCGGCAGCCTTCACGGCCAACGCCTCGAACTCACCGCCGGGGCCGGCCTGGTGCAGGGATCGGAGCCCGAGCGGGAGCTGCAGGAGGTGGCGCTGAAGCTCGGGGTGCTGCAGCAGCAGCTGAGCCTCACGGCCAGCGCCCGCTGATCAGGCCGCCAGCAGCCGCTCGATCGTCTGATCCGCCAGGGGGATGCCGCCCAGGCG
>JBEGQE010000072.1:0-2690 GCA_041181145.1 Cyanobacteriota bacterium | reverse complement strand
CGCCCTGCTGCTGGCCCTGGAATCCCTGGCCTGCTGGGGTTGGCGGCGCGATTGGCAGGGGCTGCGCCTGCTGGTGAGCGCCGGCCCCACGCGCGAATGGCTGGATCCGGCCCGCTGCCTCAGCAATCCGAGCACCGGGCGGATGGGGGTGCTGCTGGCCCAGGCGGCGCGGCTGCGCGGTGCTGCCGTGCAGCTGGTGCATGGGCCGCTGCAGGTGGAGTCCGCCTGGCTGGAGGGGCTGAGCTGCCATCCGATCGACACCGGCGCCCAGCTGCAGCGGGCCCTGGGGCAGTTGCAGCCCGGGGTTGATGCCATCGCCATGGCCGCGGCCGTGGCCGATCACCGCCTGGCGGAACCGTTCACCCACAAGCCCGACAAGGCTGCCCTGACCAGGGCTCTGCAGGGGGATTGGCAGGCTGTGCCCGATCTGCTGGCGGAGCTGGTGCAGCGGCGGCCGGCGGGGCAGCGCATCCTCGGCTTCGCCGCCCAGTCCGGCGATGTGCTGGCGCAGGCCCGTGAAAAGTTCGCCCGCAAGGGCTGCGACCTGCTGTTCGCCAATCCGATCGATCAGCCCGGTGCCGGCTTCGGCAGTGCCACCAATGAGGGCTGGCTGCTGGGGCCGGATGATGCCGTGACCCGCCTGGAGCCGATGGGCAAGCTGGCCCTGGCCCATCGGTTGCTCACGGCCCTCAGGCCGCCAGGGCCGTCCCCGCTTCACCGCTCTGCAGCAGATCCATAAAGGTGCGCAGCTGCAGGCGCGGGATGTAGGGCCAGCCACCGCTCTTCTCCATGCTCTGCAGCAGGTTGAACAGCTCGCCGCGGTCGGCCGGCAGGCTGGAGCGGAAGGGACCGTCCTGGATGGTGCGGTGCAGATTCTCCAGGCGCCGCAGCAGCTGCAGCAGCACGTCCGGCTGGCCATCGGCCTCGTCGGCCAGGATCTGGAGCCCGGCCAACAGCTGATCGAGGCGCGCTTCCCAGGCGGCGGCATCGCCGGCGCTGGCCGCAGCGGCGGTTGCTGCGCCTGGCGCGCTCAGGCTGGCAGGGGTGCTGGCGTCGCTCATGGGGCCGTTCAGATCCGCTCCCGCATACAGGTTGTTGAGAGCCGCGACATGGTACGCGGAATCAGGGTTTTGCACCGGTAGTATCCCGAACGGGCGCACCCCAAATCAGCGGTATTTCCCTGCCAGACCGGCTTCTCCCCATGCGTTTCCGTCCCCTGCTGGCCCTTGTGCTGGCGCTTTGCCTGACCCTGGTCACCGCCTGCAGCGGCGGCGCCAAGGCTGTGGACCGGGCCAACCTCACCTACGACGACATCCACAACACCGGTCTGGCCAACGACTGCCCGACCCTGCCGGACTCCGCCCGCGGCTCGATCGCCCTCGACGCCTCCGGCAAGTACCAGCTGCGTGAGATCTGCATGCACCCCTCGGAGGTGTATGTGAAGGGTGAGCCCGCCAACAAGCGTGTGGAGGCTCAGTTCCAGCCCACCAAGATCCTCACCCGCTTCACCACCAGCCTCGATCAGGTGTACGGCGATCTGGCGGTGACCGGTAACGGCATCAACTTCAAGGAGCAGGGCGGTATCGACTTCCAGATCGTCACCGTGCTGCTGCCCGGTGGTGAGGAGGTGCCCTTCACCTTCTCCAGCAAGGAGCTCGACGCCACCGCCGAAGGCGCGGCGATCAGCACCAGCACCGATCTGAACGGCACCTACCGCGTGCCCAGCTACCGCACCTCGAACTTCCTCGATCCCAAGGGTCGTGCCCTCACCACCGGCGTGCAGTACGCCCAGGGTCTGGTGGCGCTGAACGGTCAGGACGACGAACTGGCCCGCGAGAACAGCAAGCGCTACATCGATGGCACCGGCGAAATGAACCTCTCGATCACCAAGGTGGATGCCGCCACCGGTGAATTCGCGGGTGTGTTCACCGCCGTTCAGCCTTCCGACACCGATATGGGCAGCCACGATCCCGTGGACGTGAAGATCACCGGTCAGCTCTACGGCCGCCTCGAGAAGGCCTGATCCCAGCCCGCCGCCTCCGCGGCACCGTTGGATCGATTGGTAGGGGCCCTCTGGGCCCCTTTTTCATGGCCAGCGTTCGGAGCACCGTCTCGGCCGGAGGCATCCCTACTCCCGCCCTGGCGGCATCCGAGGCAGCCCGCTGAGCTGCCCCTTCTGGGAGAATCGCCGGCATTGCATCGCCGAACGCCCGATGACGAGCAGCGTCGCTCCCGCCCAGCAGGGCCTGATCACCCCCCACGGCGGCAGCCTGGTGGACCTGCGGGTGCCGGCGGAGCAGCGCGAGGCTGTCAAGGCCGGTGTGGACCACCTGGTCGAGTGCTCCGACCGCAACGCCTGCGATGTGGAGCTGCTGATGGTGGGCGGCTTCTCGCCCCTGCGCGGCTTCATGCACCAGGAGGACTATCAGTCGGTCGTTGAGACCAACCGCACCACCAGCGGCCTGCTGTTCGGCCTGCCGATCGTGATGGACACCCAGCGCGATGACATCGCGGTGGGGCAGAAGCTGCTGCTCACCTACCGCGGCCAGGAGCTGGCCGTGATGACGGTGGAGAGCAAGTGGGAGCCGGACAAGGCCCGCGAAGCCAAGGGCTGCTACGGCACCACGTCGCTGGAGCATCCGGCCGTGAAGATGATCGCCACCGAGCGCGGTCGGTACTACCTCGGCGGG
>JBEGQE010000071.1:0-12461 GCA_041181145.1 Cyanobacteriota bacterium | reverse complement strand
TGACCGCCAAGGCTGACGAACTGGTGAACGGTGCTGCCCAGGCCGTTTACAACAAGTTCCCCTACACCACCCAGATGCAGGGCAGCAACTACGCCTCCGACGCGCGCGGTAAGGCCAAGTGCGCCCGTGACATCGGCTACTACCTGCGTCAGGTGACCTACTGTCTGGTTGCTGGTGGCACCGGCCCGATCGACGAGTACCTGATCGCTGGTCTGGACGAGATCAACCGTGCGTTCGAGCTGTCCCCCTCCTGGTACGTGGAGGCCCTGAACTACATCAAGGCCAACCACGGCATCTCCGGCGACCCCGGCGTGATCGCCAACAACTACATCGACTACGCGATCGCCGCTCTGGTCTGATCGTCTGGATCGACAGCCAGCCGCCTGCGAAGGCGACTGCACCCGCCCCCCGCAAGGGGGGCTTTTTTGTTGCTGCCTGGCCTTGGCCCGCACCATCGCGACCGGGCCGGTGGCAGCATCGAACCCCGGCAGAACGGCAGCCTGCAGAGCATGAGTGGCAGCGACGGCTACGGCGCCAGCGGCGACCCCATCAGCGAAGCGGAGGCCCTGCGCCGCCTGCGCCAGACGGACGACCCTTCCGCCCAGTACTACGCCGCCTGGTGGTTGGGGCGGAACCGCAGCCGCCATCCCGAGGCCGTGCCGCTGCTGCAGGAGGCGCTGCGGCAGCGCCGGCCCCGCGATCCCGGGGCCGGTGTGGAGGAGAACGCTGTGGCCCGCAACGCGGCCCGCGCCCTCGGCAAGCTCGGCAGCCCCGCTGCGGCCGCCATTCCCGACCTGCTGGCCACCCTCGAGGATGAGGACCATGGCCTGCGTGAAGCCGCGGCCCGTGCCCTCGGGGATCTGCGGGCGACGGCGGCGGTGCCGGCCCTTTGCCGCCGGCTGGCCACTGGCCCGGGCGTGGCGGGCGCGATGCAGCCCGGCACGCCACGGCTGCAGGAACCCTGCGAAGCCCTGCTGGAGGCCCTCGGCGAGATCGGTGTGGCTGACCTGGAGGTGGTGGCGGTGATCCGCCCCTTCGTGGCGCACGAGCGGCCCCTGATCCGCAGCGCCGCCTGTCGTGCCCTGCTGCAGCTCACCGGCGACGGCCACTGGGGCCAGCAGCTGGTGGCGCTGCTGCAGCACCCGCAACTGCAGGTGCGCCGCGCTGCGCTGATGGATCTGGGGGCAGCGGGCTGGCGGCCGGCCCTCGGGCCGATTGCGGCCACCCTGGCGGAGAACAGCCTCAAGCTGATCGCGCTGCGGGGTCTGGTGGAAACCACGGCGGCCCCGGAGGCCGAACGCGGCCTCGGTGCGGCCACCGAGGCGGTGCTCGCCGCCATGGATGCCCTGCTGTGACGCTCTCTTCTCCTGTGATGACCGTGTCTGTGTCCGACCTGGTGGCAGCCGTGCAGCGGGCCGACAGCGCCCTGGGGCTGCTGCAGGCCACCCAGGCCCTGGCGGCGGCTGCCCACCCCGAAGGCGCTGCCTGCCTGGTGGAGGTGCTCGGCTTCAACAACCCCGGTGCCGCCGTGGCGGCAGTGGATGGCCTGATCGCCATCGGCACGCCGGCGGTGGACACGATCCTCACCAACATCGACGGCTACAACTACGGCGCCCGTGCCTGGGCCGTGCGGGCCCTGGCCGGCATCGGTGATGTGCGCGGCCTCGAGGTGCTGGAGGATGCCCTCGGCAAGGACATCGGCCCCAGCGTGCGCCGGGCGGCGGCCCGCGGCCTGGGGCAGCTGCGGCTTGAGGCTCTGGTGGAGGCTGAGCGCCAGGCGGTGGCCTTGCGCTGCCTGCAGGCGCTGGTGGAGGGCTGCCGCGACGGTGAGTGGGTGGTGCGCTACGCGGTGGCGGTGGGCCTGGAGGCCCTGGCGCCGGCCCTGCCGGCCGCTGCCGCGCAGCAGCGGCTGCGCCAGGCGCTCGCGGCCCTCAGCCAGGATCCCGCCGAGGAGGCGCCGGTGGTGCAGCTGCGGGCCCGGCTGGCCCTGCGCCGGCTCAGCCTCACGGATGCTGCGGCCGATCCTGCCGCTTCCGCCCTCTGACGCCATGGCGGAGCAGCGGATTCTGTTTGTGTGCCTCGGCAACATCTGCCGCTCGCCGGCGGCCGAGGGCGTGTTTCTGCACCTGCTGGCCCAGCGGGGCCTCGAAGATCGCTATGTGGTCGACAGCGCCGGCACCGGAGGCTGGCATGTGGGGCGCCCGGCCGATCGCCGCATGCGCGCGGCGGCGGAACGGCGCGGCATTCATCTCCCCAGCCGTGCCCGCCAGCTCGATCGCGGCGACCTGCTGCAGTTCGATCGCATCCTCACGATGGATGACGACAACCTGCGCGCCGTGCGCTCCCTGGCCCGCGAGCTGGCTCCAGGCGCCGCGGATCTGGCCCTGATCGAGCCGATGACCAGCCACTGCCGCCACTTCGCGGATCGCGAGGTTCCGGATCCCTACTACGGCGGTGAGCAGGGCTTCGAGCACGTGCTCGATCTGCTCGAGGACGCCTGCGCCGGCCTGCTGGAGACCCTGGAGGCACCGCCGCCGCAGCCCTGAGCGCCTGCGCGCCCTTTTGGCTCAGGCCGCGGGTCCGGGCCAGGCGTCCGCCGGCACCCGCTCGCGGAACAGGGCCACCAGCTGTTCGATCACCGCTTCGATGCTCAGGCCGTCGGTGATCAGCGCTTCGGCATCGGCGGCCTGGGTGAGCGGCGCCACCGCGCGCGTGGAATCGAGGTGATCCCGCTCGGCGATCTGGGCTTCCAGCTCCGCCAGGGCTGGCACGGCAAAGCCCCGCTGCTCCAGATCCAGGGCGCGGCGGCGTGCCCGTTCGGCCACCGTGGCGGTGAGGAACACCTTGAGCTCGGCCTGCGGGAACACAGCGGTGCCGATGTCGCGGCCCTCGGCCACCAGGCCGCCGCGTTCGCCCATCACCTGCTGCTGGCGGGTGAGGGCCTCGCGCACGCAGGGGTGGGCTGCCACCACCGACACCTGGCCCGTCACCTCCGGTGAGCGGATCGCCTCGGTCACGTCGTGGCCGTTGACACGCACCCGCTGGCTGCCGGCTGCGGCGGTGCTCAGCTGCAGATCCAGGCCTTCCAGCAGCGGCCCCACGGCCTCCGCATCGGCGGCATCGACGCCGCGGCTCTGCACCAGCCAGGTGACGGCGCGGTACATGGCGCCGGTATCGAGATAGATCAGCCCCAGCCGCTCGGCGAAGGCCCGGGTCACGGTGCTCTTGCCCGCGCCGGCGGGGCCGTCGATGGCGACGATCGGTTGGCGGCTCATCAGAAACTGGTGATCGATCAGGCGGCTGGGGCCGCAGTGGGCCGCGGCGGCCAGCAGGGTGAGTCCGTTCAGGTGGCTGCAGGACTGCAGGCTGCGGGGCTCCACCGCTTCCACATAGTCCACCACCAGGCCGGCCGCGGCGAGCTCAGCGCGGACGTCGGCGCAGAGCGGCTCCAGGGCCATGCCGGTCCGGCTGCTGGCCCGCGCGGTCAGCAGGGCCGCCGGCAGGGCGGCCGCCTGCCGCCGCTGGGCCTGCGAGAGATAACGGTTGCGGGAGCTCAGGGCCAGGCCGTCGCCCTCCCGCTGGGTGGCGCAGCCCAGCACCTGCACCGGCAGCCCCAGGTCGGCCACCACCCGTTGCAGGATCACGAGCTGCTGCCAGTCCTTCTCCCCCAGCAGCAGCCGGTCCGGCCGGATCAGGCCCAGCAACCGCAGCACCACCGTGGCCACACCATTGAAGTGGCCGGGGCGGTGGCGGCCGCAGAGCACCTGCTGCAGGGACGCGGGTGGCTGCACACGGGTGAGTTCCGCTTCCCCTCGGGGATAGAGCTCCTCCAGGCTTGGCGCAAACAGGGCCGTGGCGCCGGCGGCGGCGGCCAGCTCGGCGTCGTGCTCGAGGGTGCGGGGATACCGCGCGAAGTCTTCCCCTGGGCCGAACTGCAGGGGGTTCACGAACACGCTCACCAGCACCCGCGGCGACGCGGTGACGGCGGTGGGTTGGCCGGCCTGCCGGATCAGGCTCTGGTGGCCGGCGTGCAGGGCGCCCATGGTGGGGACGAAGTGCAGCCGATCGTCCGGTCGGCCTCCCTGGGAGCGCCAGTGCTGCAGCTCGGCGCAGCTGCGGAGCAGGTGCATGGGTTCTGCGGCTGACGCCGACTGACCCTACGCAGGCACCCCGGTGCCCGCTGCAGACAGCAAAACGCCCACCGGCTCCAGCCGGTGGGCGTTGCTGAGCCTGGAGGCAGGCTCAGGGGATCACTGGAGCACTTCCAGCTTGACGCTGGCGGTACCGCTGGCCACCAGACCGAGTTCCCGGGCGGCGCCATGGGCCAGGTCGATGACCCGGTTGCCGTGGAAGGGACCGCGGTCGTTGATGCGCACCACAGCCGAGCGGCCGTTCCAGAGGTTGGTGACCCGCACTTTCGTGCCAAAGGCCAGGGTGCGGTGGGCGGCGGTGAAGGTGCCGGGGCGGAGCACCTCACCGCTGGCGGTGCGGTTGCCGTAGAACCCGGGGCCGTACCAGCTGGCCTGACCGCTGCTCACCGAGCGCACGCGGGGCTCGCTCGGGGGCGTGGCGATCGGCAGCGCTGGAGCAGCCGGCTTGAGGGGCTGGGCCTGCTCCGCGGCCGGTTCCACCACCTCACGGATGGCGATCTCGGCGGGCGCGGTGCTGTCAGCGGGGGCAACACGACCGGTGGTGGCGAAGGCCGGAGCCAGGCCGGTGCTGCCAGACAGCAGGAGGGCAGAGCCGCTCAGGAGGATGAGTCCACGCATAACAGGCGAAACTCGCCGCAACGAGGCAGCAGCCGCGCCAGAAGCAACGGCCCGCCAGCAGTGAAAACGCTCCAGGAATGGAAGAGTGTCTGGAGAGAACTGCTGGTGGAGTTCCTATCGGAAATTGACGACGCAGCAAAGCTACCGGCTGTGCTCGGTAGTTCTGGTCACAAATCGCGCTGCGGCCAATGATCAGCATTCGCGATCAGATCGCCGGATCCAAGGCCTCAACAGCGCTCTTAACGCTCGCCAGAGGTTAATTCCAATCAGCAGATGTCATCACAGCGATAAGCGTGGCTGATCAAAAGCTGTGCCGATTGCCCGGCTGTCCACGCCCTGGCGGGTCTGCGGGGTCCGCGGCGGGGCAGGATCAAGGCAGATCAGGCCATTCAGAGGGAGCGCAGGTCGATGGATTACCGCACAGCCGGCGTGGACGTGGTGGCCGGCCGGGCCTTCGTGGAGCGGATCCGCTCCAGCGTCGAGTCCACGCGTCGGCCGGAGGTGGTGGGCGGCCTGGGCGGCTTTGGTGGCCTCTGCCGCCTGCCGGCCGGCATGCGCCGGCCGCTGCTGGTGTCGGGCACCGATGGTGTGGGCACCAAGCTGGAGCTGGCCCAGGCCCATGGGCGCCACCATGGCGTTGGCATCGATCTGGTGGCGATGTGCGTCAACGACGTGATCACCAGCGGCGCCCAGCCCCTGTTCTTCCTCGACTACATCGCCACCGGCAAGCTCACGCCGGAGGCCATGGCCGAGGTGGTGGAGGGCATCGCCGATGGCTGCCGCCAGAGCGGCTGCGCCCTGCTCGGCGGCGAGACCGCCGAAATGCCCGGTTTCTATGGCCCAGGCCGTTACGACCTGGCCGGCTTCTGTGTGGCGGTGGTGGAGGAGGACGAGCTGATCGATGGCCGTGCCGTGCGGGCCGGCGACCGGATCGTGGCGGTGGCCAGCAGTGGCGTGCACAGCAACGGCTTCAGCCTGGTGCGGCGGATCCTGGAGGCCCGTGGCGTCACGGGTGACACCGCCCTGGCGGCCGGCGGGGGCTCGCTGCTGGAGGCGGTGCTGCAACCCACCTATTTATATGGCGCTCTGGTGCAGGCGCTGAAGCAGGCCGGGGTGGTGCTCCACGGCATGGCCCACATCACCGGCGGCGGCCTGCCGGAGAATCTTCCCCGCACCCTGCCGGAGGGGTTGCACGCCCGCATCGACCCCGGCAGCTGGGAGCGTCCGGCCCTGTTCCGGTGGCTGCAGGAGCACGGTGAGGTGCCCGAGGCCGATATGTGGAACACCTTCAATCTGGGTGTGGGCTTCTGCCTGGTGCTCCCCGAGGCGGCCGTGGATCAGGCCCTGGCGGTGTGCGCGGCGGCGGGTCATCACGCCTGGCCCCTCGGTGTGGTGGAGGCCGGTGCGGCACCCGCCGCTGCAGCCCTGGCGGGATTGCCGTACTGAGGGCATCGCCACTGCTGGCAGATTGCATCAGCTTGCCGGCGATTCCCAGGAGGGGCCGCCGGGCATGCCTAGGGTCTGACCCTGGGTCGAATCCATAGCTCAGCAATTCATAGGTTCTTGATCGGTATGTCTGCGAACGCTTCGCCTGGATCCGCTGCGTCCTTCTCCGCCGGATCGGGATCGTCCTTCGGCGGCGCCGCCCGCATCACCCGCCGCCGCAGCTCGGCCGGCCCGGTGCCGCCGAACCGTCCCCAGCGCCCGCGCGAGGCCTATCCCGGCCGCGGCACCGTACGACCCACCTTCCTCACCCTGCGCGATCACGGCAAGGTGTTCGTGGCCGACCTGCCGCGCCTTTCGGATGGTCAGCTGGCCCATGTGGGCAAGGAGGCGCGGGAGGTGCTCGAGAGCCTCAGCCGGCGTCTTGAGGAGCTTGATCAGCAGCTGCAGCTGAGCCCGCTTGAGCAGGAGACCCGCATCCGTGCGGCCACCAAGCGGGATGTCACCGAGCGGTTCATCCGCGCCGTGGAGGAGGAGCAGGAGCAGCGCCGCAGCAACCCGGCCCTCAAGGCCGCCGCCGGTGAATCCCTGGCCCGCGCCTTCCTGGAGATCGCCCGCCACCGCCTGCCCGGCGCCACCTTTGATTCCCTGTTGCAGGAGGCCCTCGCCGCCTGTGGCGATGACGGCAGTGCCGAAGCGTCGTCGCCAGTCGCCGTGGAGGCTGGCGCTGACGGCAGCGCCGAAGCCCCGCGCCCCCGTGTGGTGACCCTGGTGCGCCACGCCGAACCGGCCTCCGAGCCACTCGAACCCGTGCGCGAGCGCCTGCCGGTGGTGCTCACCCCGGATCCGTCGCCGGCGATGGGCGGTGCGGTTGTGGCGCCGACCGCGGTCTGAGTTCAGGCGCTCTGAAACGGGTTGGCCGGCATGCGCGGGGCCTCCGCCGCCAGGGCCAGCCGATCCAGCCGCTGCCGCTCCTCCGGCTGGAGGGTCCAGGAGAGTGCGTCGGCAGCCTGCTCCACCTGGTCGGGCTGTCGCAGTCCGGGGATGGGCATCGCCCCATGGGCGCGGCACCAGTTCAGGGCCACGGCCGCCAGCCCGCCGGGCCGCCCCTCGGCCAGTTCGGCCATGGCACGGCGGAGCGGTTGCAGGCGTGGCTCGAGCCGGCGGAACAGGGCTCCGCGGGCTCCTGCCGGCAGGGGCCGGGGATCATCGGCGGCGCGGCTGAGCAGCCCGAGCGCCAGGGGGCTGTAGGCGATCAGGGTGATGCCGAGCTCGTCGCACACCTCCGCCACGCCACCGGGATGGATGGCTTCAGGCGAGAGCAGCGAGAGCTGCACCTGCAGGCTGGCCAGGGGCACGCCACGATCCTTCAGCCGGGTTGCCACCCGGCGCAGGCGGCGCGGGCCCATGTTCGAGACCCCGAGGCTCTCGGCGGCACCGGCCAGCACCTGATCCGCCAGACCCTCCAGCAGGGGCCCCTCCTGCCAGGGGGCGTAGCGGGCGGTGCTCCAGTGCAGCTGCACCCGTTTGAGCTGGCCCTGCAGCCGCGCCTGCGAGGCGGCGAAGGCCCGGTCGTAGCCGCGCCGGCCCAGGCGCCACGGGAATGGGGCCAGCTTGGTGGCGATGCAGATCTGCCGGCGCTCCTCGGCACTGGCGGCCATCGCGAAGCGGCCCAGCAGCGCCTCACTGCGGCCGTTGAACCGGCCTGTGCCGTAGGAGTCGGCCGTGTCGAAGAACCGCAACCCCCGCTCCAGGCAGCGCTGGAAGGTGACGGCCAGGCGGTCATCGTCGCGCTCCGGGTCGTAGCCCCAGAGGAACTGGTTGCCCCAGGCCCAGGTGCCCACCCCGATCCCAACCGGCCCTGCCGCGCTTGCCATGATCGATCTGCCCCGGCTGTGCTGCGCTGAATTCTCCGTCTCTCCCGGCCGCCAGCGCCCCAGGGCTGGCGGCCCCTGACGCCGCCCCCGTTGCGGCAGGATCAGGGTCTGCGCCTGCCGCAGCCCCTGCCGATCCCGTGCTCTGCGCGCACTGCGGACGCACCGCCAGCAACGGCCTGGTGTGCATCGGCATGTGCGTGGCTGATTCGGGTTACTGAGCCCGGTGCCAGCGCCGCTACGCCACACGGGCGTGATCGGCACAGAATGAGCCCCTGTCGCCGGCCTGTGCTGTGTTGCGTCGCGCTGCCGTCTGGGCCGCCCTGCTCGGGCTGTGGCTGCCGATTCCTGGCTGGGCCGCGCCGACCGCCGGCACCGCAGCACCTCCCGACACAGGCCCCATCGGCCCCACAGGCACCCCGGGCTCCACGCCCGACCCGGACCGTACCCGTCCGCTGCCGCGGTCCGAAGCCTTCGGGCGCTGGCAGCCCCGCCTGCAGAGCTGTGCCCGCAGCCTGGCCGGCGCCGCCGCCGACGGCTGCGACACCGTGCTGGTGGATCAGCGCAGCGCCGGGGTGATCCGCGTCAGCTGGCCGGGTCGTGGCGGCCCGGGGGCCTCCAGCCTGCTCACCTTTGTGGGCACCCTGGACAGCGGGTCTGAACCGATGGCCTGCCGTCAGGCGATCTGCAGCCTCAGCCGGCCGATCGCCTTGACCCTGAGCAGCGTCAGCCAGAGCCTGTTCGATGGCCGCGGCCTCGCCAGCAGCCTGCCCAGCGCCTGGCCCGTGAACGGCAGCTGTCGCCTGGAGACCAGCCGCATCCACTGCGAGGCCAGGGCCCTGAGCGGTGAAACCTGGAGCGCCAGTGCCGCGCTGGACTGAGCCCGCCGCACCCGCCAGGGGGGTTCAGGGCCGGCAGCCCTGCCGCTGCAGCAGCTCCAGCTGCTGATCGGCGAGCCGTGCGGCCGCATGGCCAGCGGCGCTGTAAAACGTGAAACCGGCCCGGTTGCGGTAGAGCAGCGGGTTCTCCTGCTCCAACTGGCGTTCGGCGGCCTGGCGGCACTCCAGCAGCGCCGCGTAGTTGATCGGAGCGAACATCTGGCTGTTGGCGTTGGCCAGCTCCGCCCGTCGGTGCAGCTCCGGGCAGAGCTGCTGGCGATAGCGCCCGGCCAGGGCAATCTCAGCTTGCATGGCCTCTCGGGCCAGCGCCTGCCGTTGCTCCTGCAAGGGCTGGCAGCCAGCGATGGCCTCGGCCAGGCCCGCCGGCGCTGCGATCAGCGTCAGCAGGGCGCCAAGCGCGCAGCCCTGAGCGACGCAGCCCTGAACCGTGCCGCGCGCCGGCGTTGCTCGATGAGAAAGAGGCGGCACCCAGATTCGAACTGGGGGTAAAGGATTTGCAATCCTCTGCCTTACCACTTGGCCATGCCGCCGCTCGGGAGCAAACTCCCTGGGGTGGATCGTATCAGTCATGGGATGCCCGGCCGTCTGCTGGTCCTGAGCAACGGCCACGGGGAAGACCTGATTGCCCTTCGGGTGCTTGAGGCGCTGCACCGGCGTTGTCCTGACCTGGAGATTCAGGTGCTGCCGCTGGTGGGCGAAGGCTCGGCCTACGCCTCGGCCGAACGGGCGGGGGTGCTGCGGCGCGTTGGCCCCCGCCAGGCCCTGCCCAGTGGCGGCTTCAGCAACCAGAGCCTGCGCGGCCTTCTGGCCGATCTGGCCTCCGGCGTGCTCGGGCTCAGCCTGCGCCAGTGGTGCCTGGTGCGCCGCTGGGGCCGTCAGGGGGATCCGCTGCTGGCCGTGGGGGACCTGCTCCCCCTGTTGATGGCGTGGTCCAGCGGCGCCCGTTTCGGCTTCCTCGGCACCCCCAAGAGCGACTACACCTGGGCCAGCGGGCCAGGCTCGGCGGGGCTGGCGGCCGCCTATCACGCCCTCAAGGGCAGCGAGTGGGATCCGTGGGAATGGGGCCTGATGACCAGCCGGCGCTGCCGGCTGGTGGCCCTGCGCGATCGCTTCACCGCCCGCGGCCTGCGCCGCCATGGTGTGGCGGCCCTGGCGCCTGGCAATCCGATGATGGATGGCCTGGAGCCAGCCCCGCTGCCGGACGCCCTGCGGGGCCGCCGGCGCCTGCTGCTGCTGGGCGGCAGCCGCATGCCCGAGGCCCTGGCCAACCTGGAGCGTCTGTTGGGCGCCCTGGCCCTCAGCCGGTTGGAGATGCCGCTGCTGGTGCTGGCCCCCACCGGCGCCCGCCCGGCCCCCCACGAGTGGCAGGGCCTGCTCGAGCGGCTCGGCTACATCCCGGCGGCGGTGCCGGAGGGCAGTGGGGCCGCCGCGGCCTGGTGCCGTGGCCAGGTGCTGCTGTTGATCGGTCCGGGCCGGTTCGCCGCCTGGGCGGGCTGGGCCGAGATCGGCCTGGCGGCGGCGGGAACCGCCACCGAGCAGCTGGTGGGGCTTGGGGTGCCGGCCCTGTCGCTGCCGGGGCCGGGCCCGCAGTTCAAGCGCGGCTTCGCCGAGCGCCAGAGCCGCCTGCTGGGGGGCTCGGTGGCGGTCTGTCTCGGCCCGCAGACCCTGGCCGATCGGTTGGCGCTGCTGCTGCGCGATGCCGCCCTGCGCACGGCGCTGGGGGCGATCGGCCGGCGGCGCATGGGGCCGCCCGGTGGCAGTGAGGCCCTGGCGGCGCTGGTGGAGCAGCGGCTGTTGAGGGCCCGTTGAGCGGCCCGGTCGCGGGCGGACCAGGATGATGGGGCCACGCCGCATCCCGCGCCTGCCATGGCCGCTCCGCTCGACAAGGACTACGTGACCGCCTGCGGACGCCTGGCCACAGCCCTCAGCATCAGCATCGCCGCCGCCCGCCGCAAGGTGGATCTGGTGGCTGCCCGCGAAGGCATCCGCGATCCGGAGGGGCGGCGGCTGATCGCCGAGCGGTTGCTGGTGGAGAGCCAGGGAGTGGGCGCCCAGTCGCGCCAGCTGCTCGATGTGCTGCTGGAGGCTGTGAAGGAGGAGGAGAACTACCTCGGCGACGACTGAGCCGCCAGCTCCCTCAGGAGCGGTGCTCGAAGATCGCGCCGAAGCGGCCGCGGTCGAGCTCGGCGATCACCGGAATGCAGGCGAAGCTGCGCTGGGCCAGATCGAGGCGCTCCTCGCGGGCCAGCATCTGCACCAGGGCCGCGCGGGCGGCGATCAGGTAGCGCACGTCATTGGCGGCATAGGCCAGCTGCGCCTCGCTCAGCTCCTCCACCCGGCCCCAGTCGCTGCTCTGGGCGCCCTTGTCGAGCTCCACGCTGCAGAGCTCCTGCACCAGTTCCTTGAGGCCATGGCGGTTGGTGTAGGTGCGGGCCAGCCGGCTGGCCACCTTGGTGCAGAACAGCGGCGCCACGGCGATGCCCAGGCCTTCGCCCATGGCGGCCACATCGAAGCGGGCGAAGTGGAACACCTTCTCCACCGCCGGGCTCTCCATCAGCTGCTTCAGCAGCGGGGCTTCGCTCTGGCCGCGCAGGATGCGGATGCAGCACACGTTGTCGTGGCCGTCGGCGATCTGCACCAGGCAGAGCCGGTCGCGGCCATGGACCAGGCCCATCGCCTCGGTGTCCACCGCCACCACCGGCGAGGCGCTGAGCAGCTGCAGCCACTCCGCCGTGAGGTCGCCGTCGAGCACGGCGAAGCGGGCCGGGCTGGAGCCGGCGGCGGGCGGGGTGACGGGGCTGGGGCTGGAATGGGTCACGGCGGCGGCAGGCGGCGGGAATCTGCCGCCATCGTCGCGGAACGGCGGCGCCGCCCAGCCCAAAACCCAAGATCGTCTTTCGCTCTTGAAAATCGAAATGAGATTGCGCTAGCAGGGAATCAGGGCCGCTGGCCCGTTGTTCTTGCTGTTGGCTTCGATGTCGTCCCGCCGCCTGCCTGTTCAGCCCGCTCTGGAGCTGGTGCGCGCCTTCTTCGAGCGGCCGCCCCTGCAGCATCTGGGTCTGGAGCTGGCGGTGTGCTGGGTGCTGGAGCGGCTGCTGGAGGGCGACAGCTACCCCACCGCCCTGATGCACGACCTGAGCAAGGTCCATCCGCGGCTGCGCCTTTCCGAAACCGTGCTCCAGCAGGCCCTGGGCTTTCTCGATCAGCAGGGTGCGATCAGCAGCTACGCCCAGCGCTGCCCCAGCCGCGGCCGGCCGCGGCGGATGCTGCACCTGCAGGAAGCCAGTCGCAGTGAGGCCGAGGCGCTGATGCCGCCGTGGCACCAGTGGCTGCGGGAGAATGCGTTGCACCACCACGGCGGATCGCGCCATGCCACCGGCCCTGGCCTCCACCCTGCTGCTCACCCTGCTCCTGGCTGTCGGCCTGGTGTTCTTCCTGCGGGCTGCGAGTAAGGACCGCACCACCGTGGTGGAGGT
>JBEGQE010000070.1:0-3123 GCA_041181145.1 Cyanobacteriota bacterium | reverse complement strand
TCGAGGAGCTGAGGCGCCGCGCCGCGGCGATGGGCTACGACGCGGAACGGGAAGAGGCGACGGCTCACCGATCGGTTGGCATGAGGGTGTCGTAAGGATCGGCGCCTTGGGTGATGGGCGGCTCGGGGGGAACGCCTTCCTGCAGGGTGCAGAGGATGGCCCGCCGTGCGAGGCGCCTGGCGTCGTTGACAGTGGCGTGGGCGGCATCGAAGCTCCAGCCGCGGGAGCGGATTTGATGCGTGGCCCAGGCTGTGAGGCATGGGGGCGACGCCCAGGCGATCACGGCGAAGTCATCGACGGGACCGGTGGAGATGTGGTGAGCGTTGCGGTAGAGCAGGCGAAGGCGGCGCAGGGCTTCGGTGGGGGTCAGGGTCATGGTTGGGGATGGGGTGGGGGATGGATGAGTTGGGAGAAGGGGAATCAGACCACCTTCTCCCAGTCAATAGCAATGGCGGGATGAAGGGTGCCATCCACGATCATGCTGGCAGCTTGGATTTTGTTGAGGCCAGTCAAGCTAGCGGAAAGACTCTCAATCAGCTTTTCACGCATCGTTTCCTTTGACTTGCGTGCTTGCTGCTCGCGTTCTTGCTGCTTCTTCGCGTTTTCCTTAATTGCTGCTTCCATTTCTTCTTGCTGCCTGATTCGTTCGGCCTCAGCCAGAGCCGCACGTTCCTCAGACTCCTTAGCCCTGGCCTCGGCTTCGGCCACAGCACGAGCCGCGGCATCGGCAGCCTCCTGTCGGCCCCTTTCCACCGCCTCGGCTTGTCGGGCCTCCTCCTCGGCCTTCTGGCGGGCTTCCTGCTCTGCGGCCAGCCGCTGAGCTTCGGCTAACTCCAAGGCCTCGCGCTTCTCGCGTTCGACGGCTGCGGCGTGGAGGGCTTCCAGGATCCGCAGGCCAGTGTCAATCTCACTATTGGCCTGCTGCTCAAACTCCTCCATGTCGCCAGTTGGGCACACCTGCAGCCAGGTGATGGCCTCGCGAATGATGGCGGCAGGCTGGTCGGGGATGCTGGCGCTCTGGACCATGGCAGAAATAAACCGGAGCTTTTCCTGATGCGCCGCCACCCGGTCTTTCTCTCGCTGGGTGATGGCGTCTAGCGCTTGCTGGTGCGGCTCGATCAGGCCAAGGATCTGCGCTTCAAGATCCTTGGCCTGGCCATCAACAGCCCGGCCGTACTCCAGTGCATAGGCTTTGGCTTCCTTGCGTGCCGCTTCGATTCGGGCACGAATCTTTCGCAGGCCGGCGATGTAGCTGCGTGCGGCTTTATCGCCTTTGGAGTCCTCGTAGTTGAATGACTCGATGGCTTGCTGCTTGGCGATCTCAACGTCGCTAACCAGGGCTTCGTATTGGCTGATCGTGATGGCCTTTGGTTGTGTGGCCAGCGGTTGGAGTGTTGACATTGGATTGGGATGGGGATGGGTTGGAGTGATCACCACTGGGGCAGCGGGTAGCGCGACCAGCCGAGGATGGTGCCATCGGTGCCGACCAGCTCGCGGGCAGCGTGCAGGGCGGCGGTCTGATCGGTGGAGACCAGCTGCCAGGTGATGTCACCCTCCGGGAAGCGGATTCGGAAGTGGAAGGTCATGGGGTGTCGGGTGACAAGTGAAACCTAGCCCCGTCAAGCGTCCGTTACGGGGGGATTGTTGCAGTTGTTCACGGTGGCCAGCAGGCTTGGTTGATGCGATCCGATGCAAGCCGGCGACAGCCACAACCGTTCTCGCCGGCCATTCAGACCGTTGGTGCTGTAACCCGCTCCTCCTCCTGCCTTCCCCTCGGTTACGGACCAGCCGCAGGCCAGCAGGGCATCGTGCTCAGTGTCGTAGCCGCAGAGGATCACCCGCATCTCACGCGAAGCGGTGGTGCACCATTCGCGCACGGCAACCGCCACACCCTCGGATGATTCGGCGTACAGGTCGCCGGAGGTGGCGTAGGGCGGATCGAGAAACACCGCCCGGGTGCCATCGCCGCCGGTGCCGCTACGAATGACCGATGGCTTCACCACCCGCTCCCATGACCCGCAGGTGATCCGCACGCGGCGCAATCGATCCGCCAGCTGCCCCATGTAGGCCTCCAGCTGGCCCTTTCCCGCATCCCCCAGGTGCGGCAGCTCGCGGTTCACGCCCTGCCCCGCATCCCCCAGGTGCGGCAGCTTGCGGAGGTGGCCGTCTACCACCCGCCACGGCCCCGGCCCGAACGGATCGCCGATGCCACACGCCAGCACATACAGCCACCACCCAGCAGCCTTCGCGTCGTGCGCCTCGGGGTCGCCCTCCAGCCATGCCACAAGGTCTGGCGTCCGCCGGGCCTGCAGCCACGCCAACCGGGCGTGGTAGTCGATCTCTGCCACTGGGCCCCATGCCGCCGCGGCCACAGCATCAGGGCTGAGCTGAATCGATCGCCAGCAGTTCACCAGCCAGCCATCGGCATCGTTCAGGGTCTCCACCCGCCGCCCACGGAATGCCGGCCGGGCCAGCAGCACCGCCGCCGATCCCGCGAACGGCTCGACATAGCCCGCCGGGTCGCCCAGGGCCTGCCAGATGCGGGGGGCGGCGCGGCGCTTTCCGCCGAAGTAGGGGAACGGTGCAGCGAGTGTCACGCCTGCCCCGCCAGGAGCTCCCGCAACTGCCCCAGGGTCATCACCACGTACTGATCCGCCGGGTCGGTAGTGCGGGTCCGTTTGATCACCAGGGCATGTAGCTCCTTGCGCGCATCCTGCTGCTGCTGGATCGTCTCCCGCAGCCATTCCCCGAGGCGGATCGCCTTCTGGTTCTTGCATTGGATCAACGCCGTCCGTGTCCAGAGGTCCCCCCGGTCAACGGTCGCACCGGCCGGGATCCGCTCGCAGTCCATCCGCTCGGACAGATACCGCTGCACCGACAGCTCGAAGGCGTCACCTTTGCGCTTGTTTGCGTTGGCCATCAGAGGGAAGAAGCCAGATGCTCAAGTAGAGACTGCGGGTCAACAGAGACCGCAATGAGCTCTCCGGAAGCGGTGTAGAGCGCGTCCTGCGCATAGCCCTCCAGGGTGATGGGGGGCGAGTAGGTGGGGAGGTGCTGGGGCGGCACCCACTCGCGGCGCCACCAGGCGAGGGGCTGGCCGTGGCGGGACACCAGGCAAGCGGC
>JBEGQE010000069.1:0-11530 GCA_041181145.1 Cyanobacteriota bacterium | reverse complement strand
AACGTCTCACGGTTGTAGCGGGCGCCCTTGCACACGTCGCACTGCACGTAGACATCGGGCAGGAAGTTCATTTCGATCACATTCACGCCCTGGCCGCTGCAGGCCTCGCAGCGGCCGCCCTTCACGTTGAAGCTGAACTGGCCCACCTGGTAGCCGCGCGCCTTGGCCTCCACCGTGGCGGCGAACACCTGGCGAATCGGATCGAAGGCGCCGGTGTAGGTGGCGGGGTTGGAGCGGGGCGTGCGGCCGATCGGGCTCTGGTCGATCACGATCACCTTGTCAATCGCTTTGATGCCCTTCAGCTCCTGCAGGCCGGAGGGGAACGGCACCTTCATCCCGAGCTTGTGCTCAAGCGCCGGATGCAGCAGCTCGTTCACCATCGTGCTCTTGCCGCTGCCGCTCACACCGGTGACGCACACCAGCCGGCCGAGCGGGAACTCCACATCGAAGCCGCTGAGGTTGTTGCGCTCACAGCCCACCAGCGTGAGCTTGCGGGAACCCGTGTCACGCCGCTGCGGCGGTGTGGGGATGGAGCGGCGTCCGCTCAGGTAAGCGCCGGTCAGCGACTCTTCGGCATTGAGCAGGTCGTCGAGATGGCCTTCCGCCACGATGTGGCCGCCGTGCACGCCGGCGCCGGGACCGATGTCCACGATGTAATCGGCGGCGCGGATCGTGTCCTCGTCGTGCTCCACCACGATCAGCGTGTTGCCGAGGTCGCGCAGCTTGATCAGCGTGTTGAGCAGCCGGTCGTTATCGCGCTGGTGCAGGCCGATGCTCGGCTCATCGAGCACGTAGAGCACACCGGTGAGGCCGGCACCGATCTGGGTGGCCAGGCGGATGCGCTGGGCTTCGCCGCCGCTGAGGGTCATCGCCGGGCGATCGAGGCTGAGGTAATCGAGCCCCACATCCAGCAGGAACTTCAGGCGCAGGCGGATCTCGCGCAGCACCAGATCACCGATCTGGATCTGCCGGGCTGACAGCAGCGGCTCCACCCCTTCGCTCTCGCCCACGCCCATCAGCTGCTCGATGCGGCGCAGGCTCTCGCCCACGCTGGTGCTGGTGAGCTCGTGAATGCGGTAGGGCCCCACCCGCACCGCCAAGGCCTCCGGTTTGAGGCGCAGCCCCTGGCAGCTGGCGCAGGGCACCAGCTCCAGAAACTTCTCCAGCTTCTGGCGCATCGACTCACCGCTGGCATCGCGCAGCTGCCGCTCCAGGATCGGCAGGATGCCCTCGAACGGGCGCAGGTAGCTCTGACCCTTGCGGTAGCGGCTGTCGGCCTGGATCGGGATCGGCTCCTTGGAGCCGTGCAGCAACACGTCCTGCTGCTCAGGGGTGAGCTGATTCCAGGGGGTCTTGATCTCGAAGCCGAAGGCCTCACCCACCGAATAGAGCAGCGAGAAGTAATAGCTGTTGTCCTTCTCGGCCCAGGGCGCCACGGCGGCATACACCGGCAGGCTTGGATCCGGCACCACCCGCTCGAAGGTGAACTGGCGCAGGTGGCCGATGCCGTGGCAGTCGGCGCAGGCGCCATAGGGACTGTTGAACGAGAACAGGCGCGGCGAGAGCTCCTCCATCACGGCGCCGTGCACCGGGCAGGCGAAGTTCTCGGAGTAGAGGCGTTCGCGCTCGATCGTGTCGGGCAGCTGCTCCTCGGCCTTGGGCACCACCTCCACCAGGGCCAGGCCGTCGCCACGTTTGAGGGATGTGCGCAGGGAATCGGTGAGCCGTTCCTGGATGCCTTCGCGCGCCACCAGGCGATCCACCACCACCTCGATGTTGTGGGCGTGGTTCTTGTCGAGCTCGATGTTGTCGGCCAGCTCGCGCACCTCACCGTTGATGCGCACGCGGGCGAAACCCTCAGCCACCAGGCCGCTCAGCAGCTTGACGTGGGTGCCCTTCTTGCCGCGCACCAGCGGTGCCAGCAGCTGGTAGCGGGTGCCCTCCGGCAGCTGCAGGATCTGATCGACCATCTCATCGATCGACTGGGGCCGGATCGAGCGGTCGCACTGGGGGCAATGGGGCTCACCGGCGCGACCGAACAGCAGGCGCAGGTAATCCTGAATCTCGGTGACGGTGCCGACCGTGGAGCGCGGGTTGTGGCTGGTGGACTTCTGATCGATCGAGATCGCTGGCGACAGTCCCTCGATTGCATCCACATCCGGCTTGTCGACCTGGCCGAGGAATTGGCGCGCATACGCCGACAGGCTCTCGACGTAGCGGCGCTGACCCTCGGCAAAAATCGTGTCGAACGCCAGCGAGCTCTTGCCGCTGCCGCTCACCCCGGTGAACACCACCAGCCGGTTGCGCGGGATGGTGACGTCAACGTTCTTGAGGTTGTGCTGACGCGCGCCGCGCACACGGATCACGTCCTCCAGCGTGCCACCACCGTTCAGGGCCTGCAGCGCCGCCCGGGATTCCGCGTTCTGGCTGGCCTTCTCATGGACCGTCTGGCCGAGGGTGCGGCCGCTGGCTGAGCTCTTGGCGCGGGGCATCCAGCCGCCTCGGTAGCGGTCGATTCTACGGGCGGCGGCTGAGGGGATCCGACCGGCCCGGGAAGCAACCGTTGCGCGTTGGCGGCCGGCGGCTCAGCTCGCCTCGCGCTCGAGCAGGCTGGCGGCATAGCGGCGGGCTTCACCGGAATCCCCACCGGCCAGTTCCACCAGTTCGGCCTGGCGGGCCTGAGTGTCCCGCAGCTGGGACACTCGCGTGTGGGTGGTCCCCTCCAGCACCTGCTTGGCCACACGGAAATGGTGGTCGGCGGCGGCGGCCACCAGGGGCTGGTGGGTCACGCAGAACACCTGGCGCTGTTCCGCCAGCCGGCGCAGCAGCTCGGCCATGGCGCCGCTGACGCGGCCGCTGACACCGCTGTCGATCTCATCGAACAGCAGGGTGACGTGCGGATCCGCCGCCGCCAGGCAGGTTTTCAGCGCCAGCAGGAAGCGCGACATCTCGCCGCCGGAGGCCACCTCCGCCAGCGGCGCCAGGGGCTGGCCCGGGTTTGCGGAGAACAGGAACTGCACCGCATCGGCCCCCTCCTCACCCGGCGGCGCCGGTTCGATCGCCACGTGGAAACGCACGTTGGCCAGGCCCATCGGCCGCAGGGCCTCCATCAGCTGCTCGTCGAGGACCGCCGCGGCGCGGCGACGGGCTGCGGACAGATCGGCGTTGGCCCGGTCACGGGCGCTGGCCGCCGCCGCGGCAGCGACCTCCAGGGCCTCCAGGCTGGCCTCGGCCCCACCGGGGGCCAGCTGCTCCCGCAGGCTGTCGCGCCAGGCGATCAGCTCGGCCAGATCCTTGCCATGGCGGCGCTCCAGCGCCTTGAGCTGGGCGATGCGGTCCTGCAGCTCAGCCAGATTCTCGGGATCGCTTTCCAGCGAGGCGCCGTAGCGATCGAGTTCACGGGCCAGGTCCTGCAGCTGAGCGAGGCCATCGCTGCAGCGGCCGGCCAGGTCCGCCAGGGCCGGATCCAGTTGCTGCATCTGGGCCAGCTGGAGCTCACAGGCGGCCAGGTGATCAAGCACCGCGGGGGCCTCATCCGCCCCCTCCACCAGGCGGCCGAGCAGCGCCATCACCCCTTCCTGCAGGCGCACGCCATGGGCGAGGCGATTCTCCTCGGCCTGCAGCCGCTCCCGCTCCGCCGGATCCTCCAGCCGGGCCGCCTCCAGATCCTCGAGCAACTGTTCCTGAAGCTCCCTTTCCTGCTGCAGCTGCTGCCAGCTGCGCTGCGCCGTTTCCAGGGCTGCGGCCGCCAGCCGCCACTGCCGCCAGGCCTGGGCCACCGGCACCAGCAGGGCCTGCAGCTCTTCGCCGGCGAACCGATCCAACCAGCGGCGCTGCTGGCCGGGGCGGCCCAGCTGCTGGGTCTGCCCCTGCACGGTGAGATCAAGCAGCAGCGGGCGCAGCTCCTGAATCTGGCCGCGGTTCACCGCAAGGCCGTTGAGACGGTGGCGGCTGGCGAGGCGCCCCTCGGTGAGCCGCCACTCGCGGCTCAGCAGGATCTCCTCGTCGTCGGCCTCCAGCTCCTGCTGCGCAAGCCAGCTGCGCAGCGGGGGGGTGAGACTGAAACTCGCTTCGATCAAGCCACGGCTGGCCCCTTGACGCAGCAGCCGCGGGCCGGAGCCACCGGTGGTTCCGCCGGCCAGCAGGGCATCGAGGGCGTCGAGCAGGATCGATTTGCCGGCACCGGTCTCACCGGTGAGCACCGTGAAGCCGCCACTGAACTCGAGCTGCAGCTGCTCGATCAAGGCAATGTTCTCAAGGCGCAGTCCGGTGAGCACAGCAGCCTGCCGGTGACAGGCCCGACCGTAGCGGCTGCGTCTTTCGTTTAGAAGGGGGAAACAGATCGAGGGGCGATGGCCCCAGCCCCGGCGGCATGGTTGATCGCAGCCCCACCCTCACACCGGCGGAAGCAGCGGCAGCCGCCATGCGCGCCGCGGTGTTCGGCGCCGAGGAGAGCAACGCCGATCAAGCCAGGGTGGCCGCCGGCACCAGCCCTGCCGAGCGCCCCCAGGGCTCCCCATCCTCCGAGCTCAGCGATTTCATCGAGGTCTCGGGCCTGAACGTCTACGACCCGGCGGCCATCACGCGCATCTACGCCGGCCACCCGCAACGGCTGTTGCGCCGCCTCTGGCAGACGCTGGTGCCGATCGGCCTCTACCTGCTCAGCGTGGGGATCGACTGGCTGACGCGCCGCCTGACCGATCCGGAGCACGCCCGCACCCGTGCCCGCGAGGCAGCGGATCTGGTGGCCTCGCTCGGCCCCGCCTTCATCAAGGCGGGCCAGGCCCTCTCCACCCGGCCGGACATCATTCCGCCGCTGCTGCTCGAGGAGCTGGCCCAGCTGCAGGACCAGCTGCCCGGTTTCGATCCGGCCCTGGCGATGGCCTGCATCGAGGAGGACCTCGGCGCACCGATCCACACGATCTACGCCGAGCTCGAACGGGAGCCGATCTCCGCCGCTTCCCTGGGCCAAGTGCATCGCGGTGTGCTGCTCAATGGTGACAAGGTGGCGGTGAAGGTGCAGCGGCCCGGCCTGCGCGAACAGATCACGCTCGATCTCTACATCGTGCGCAACATCGCCGCCTGGTTGAATCGCAACATCGGCCTGATCCGCTCCGATCTGGTGGCCCTGATCGATGAACTGGGCCAGCGGGTGTTCGAGGAGATGGACTACTGCAACGAAGCCAGCAATGCGGAACGGTTCGCCGGCCTGCATGCCCACAATCCACGCATCGCCGTTCCTCGCATCTATCGCCACGCCACGGCCCGGCGGGTGCTCACCATGGAGTGGATCGATGGGGTGAAACTCACCAACCTCGAAGCGGTGCGCCAACTCGGCATCGACCCGGACGACATGGTGAGCGTGGGGGTGAACTGCTCACTGCAACAGTTGCTGGAGCACGGTTTCTTCCACGCCGATCCCCACCCGGGCAATCTGCTGGCCTTGCCGGATGGCCGCCTGGCCTATCTCGATTTCGGCATGATGAGCACGGTGAGCCGTGAATCCCGCACCGGTCTGATCCAGGCGGTGGTGCATCTGGTGAACCGCAACTTCGGCAAGCTCTCCAACGATTTCGTCGCCCTCGGTTTCCTGGCGGAGGATGTGAACCTTGAGCCGATTGTGCCGGCCTTCGAGCAGGTGTTCGGCCAAGCCCTGGAGATGGGCGTCAGCCGCATGGATTTCAAGGCCGTCACCGACGATCTCTCCGGCGTGATGTATCGCTTCCCTTTCCGGGTGCCGCCTTATTACGCCCTGATCATCCGCTCACTCGTCACCCTGGAAGGCATCGCCCTCAGCGTGGATCCCGAGTTCAAGATCCTCGGTGCGGCGTATCCGTATTTCGCCCGCCGACTGATGGAGGATCCCGATCCACAGCTGCGCGACAGCCTGCGCGAGATGCTGTTCGATGGCGACATCTTCCGCTGGCAACGCCTCGACAACCTGATCAGCAGTGCCGCCAGCGGCGCCCAGCTGGATCTGGAGGGCCTGCTCGATCAGGTGCTCGATTTCCTGTTCTCCCCCAACGCCGGCCTGCTGCGCCATCAGCTGGTGGAAGCCGCGGTGAATCAGATGGATGCCCTCGGCTGGCAGACCGCCCTGCGTCTCAGCCAGCGCCTGCCCCAGAAGCTCCTGCCTCCCGGTCTGCGGGATCGCGAGCCGATCAGCAGCCTCGACATCGAGCTGCTGTCGCTGGAGCCGATCCAACGGCTGGTGGCGATCCTGCGCCAGCTGCCGGGCTTCGAGCCCCAGCTGCTGCTGCGCCGCATCCCGCGGCTGCTGCAGGAAACGGAACTGCGCCGCATGGGGGCGGAGCTGGCCCGCGGCCTGGCCGAACGCAGCGTGGTGCGTCTGGTGCGCGACGTGCTGGTGGGGCCCGGGCGACGGGGGCAACCCGCCTAGGGTTAGGGCTGTCAGCCGCGGCGTCGGCACCTCTGGACCATGGCCCACCGCACGCGTCAACGGCTGCTGGCATCGCTGCTGGGTGCCCAGGTGCTGGCCACTGGCCTGGTGGCCAGCGAGGGCCTGGCACCGAGCACCGCCTCAGCGGCCGAGAACCTGGTGTTCGTGAGCGGCGCCTTCCGGCGCTCGATCCCGGTGGCCGACCTCGACCATCTGGCCACCACGGGCGAGGCCCGCGGCCTGCTGGCGGATGTGATGGCCTTCGCCAAGCAGAAGCCCGAGGCGGTGGCCAAGCTGCTGAAGGCAGAACTGAGCCTGCCGGTGGTGCTCACCAGCCGGCTGATGAACACACGCATCGGCGAAGCGATCCTGGCCCGCGTGGCCCAGATCCTGTACCCGCTCAAGGCCAGCCGCGCCGGCATTCCCGCCCTGCGGGCCGGGGTGATCAACGGCCTGGTGGCGGGCGACGGCAAGCTCAATGCCGTGGGCTTCCTCCAGGCCTATCCAGTGGATGAGCTGGAGGTGAACATCCCGGCCCTGCTGGCGGTGATGCAGAAGGCCAGCTCGATCAGCCAGCTGGTGAGCTATTTCTCCGACTCCCCCCTCGACGGCCTGCGCGGCGAGTCCGAACCACAGGGCGACGGCCAGGGCACCCAGAAACCCGCCCCGTAGATTCGGTTCCCAAGACCATCCCGCGCCGCCCGTGCCCCTGCTGTCCTCGATCCGTCGGCGCCTGGGAACCGGCCGCCCGGCCATGCAGGACTGGCCGGGCCTGATCGAGGGCTATCGCCGCTGGCTGCCGGTGTCCGACAAGACGCCGGTGATCACCCTGCGCGAAGGCGCCACGCCGCTGATCCCGGCTCCGGTGATCGCCGAGCGCATCGGCCGCGGCGTGAAGGTGTTCCTGAAGTACGACGGCCTCAACCCCACGGGCTCCTTCAAGGACCGGGGCATGACCATGGCCATCTCCAAGGCCAAGGAGGCCGGCTCGGAGGCGGTGATCTGCGCCAGCACCGGCAACACCTCGGCCGCCGCCGCCGCCTATGCCCGCCGCGGCGGCATGCGGGCCTTCGTGCTGATCCCCGATGGTTACGTGGCCCAGGGCAAGCTCGCCCAGGCCCTGCTCTACGGCGCCGAGGTGCTGGCGGTGAAGGGCAACTTCGACCGGGCCCTGGCGATCGTGCAGGAGGTGGCCAACCAGTACCCGATCACCCTGGTGAACTCGGTGAACCCCTACCGGCTGCAGGGTCAGAAGACGGCCGCCTTCGAGGTGGTGGATGCCCTCGGTGAGGCACCCGACTGGCTCTGCATTCCCGTCGGCAACGCCGGCAACATCACCGCCTACTGGATGGGCTTCAACGAATACAAGGCTGCCGGTCACAGCCGCCGTCTGCCGCGGATGATGGGCTTCCAGGCCGCCGGCTCGGCGCCGCTGGTGCTCGGCCACACGGTGGAGCAGCCGGACACGATCGCCACCGCGATCCGCATCGGCAACCCGGTGAACCGCGACAACGCCCTGAAGGTGCGCAGCGAGAGCGGTGGCGATTTCATGGCCGTGACCGACGCCGAGATCATCGAGGCCTACAAGCTGCTGGGCAGCGGTGAGGGTGTGTTCTGCGAGCCCGCCAGCGCCGCCTCGGTGGCGGGCCTGCTCAAACGGCGCGAGGAGGTGCCCGCCGGCGCCACAGTGGTCTGTGTGCTCACCGGCAATGGCCTCAAGGACCCCACCACGGCCATCGAGCACAACGATTCCAAGTTCCACACCGGCCTGGAACCCGATACGGCCACGGTGGCCCGCGTGATGGGGTTCTGAGCGACAGCCAACACCCGTCCGTCCGTCCCCAGGGCCCCCACCGCCTCCCACGAGGCGGTTTTTTGTGCTCCGGCAGACCCGCTCAAGGCCAACCAATCCAGAAAGCGTCTGCCCACAACCGGTGGAAAACGGGCCCCGCGACCGGGAAAACACAGGGCCAGATCCGCCCGCTGGTCAGACCCCGTTCTCCCCAGGCGCGGGAATCTCGGGAAAACGCCGTCCGCGGCCAAAACCCGCAGCCACTTTCCCCAGGGGTGCGGATTGAAAACCCTTGTGCCAGAAAGGGTTCTTGGGGGATCCCGGCAGTTTCCCCGGCCCCTACGACGGCTGTTTGGGTTTTGTTTTTCTCTGATCCTTAAACCGTTTAGACGTCGATGTGGGGAGATCGGACCGCTGGGGGTCATGGGTCGGCTCCACCCCGTTGCGCAACGGGACGCCCTGTGGAAGCGTGGGGGCCCCTTCCGCCTCGCCATGAAGCTGGTCTGCTCCCAGACCGAACTCAACGCCAGCCTTCAGCTGGTGAGTCGGGCCGTGGCGGGCCGGCCCACGCACCCGGTGCTGGCCAACGTGCTGCTCACCGCCGATGCCGGCACCGGGCGCCTCAGCCTCACCGGCTTCGATCTGAGCCTCGGCATTCAAACCAGCCTGGCCGCCTCCGTGCAGAGCAGCGGGGCCATCACCTTGCCGGCGCGGCTGTTTGGCGAAATCGTGGCCCGCATGCCCTCCGATTCGCCGATCAGCCTCAGCTGCGAAGAGGGCGGTGAGCAGGTGGAGCTCAGCAGCGCCTCGGGCAGTTACCAGATGCGGGGCATGCCGGCCGACGATTTCCCCGAGCTCCCCCTGGCCCAGAGCAGTACGCCGATCCGCCTCGATCCCGACGTGCTGGTCAAAGGCTTGCGCGCCACCCTGTTCGCCAGCAGCAGCGATGAAGCCAAGCAGCTGCTCACCGGCGTGCACCTCGGGCTCGATGCCCAGGGTCTGGAATGCGCCGCCACCGATGGTCACCGCCTGGCGGTGCTGCGGCTGGAGAACAGCGCCGAGGGCCCGATCACCGATGAACCCGCCGACGTCCTGGACGTGACCGTGCCGGCCCGCTCCCTGCGCGAGCTGGAGCGGCTGCTCTCCGGCCGCGGCGGCGCCGAAGCGGTGAGCCTGTTCTGCGACCGCGGCCAGGTGGTGTTCCAGTGGGCCGATCAGCTGCTCACCAGCCGCAGCCTCGATGGCACCTATCCCAACTACCGGCAGCTGATCCCCGAGAGCTTCGCCCGCAGCCTCAGCCTCGATCGCCGCAGCCTGGTGGCCGCCCTCGAGCGGGTGGCGGTGCTGGCCGATCAGCACAACAACGTGGTGAAGCTCAGCACCGATCCCGCCGCCGGCCAGCTGGCGATCAGTGCCGACGCCCAGGATGTGGGCAGTGGTTCCGAGTCGCTGGCGGCCGATGTGAGCGGTGAGGCGATTCAGATCGCCTTCAACGTCCGCTATGTGCTTGAGGGCCTCAAAGCCATGGGCTCGGAGCGGGTGGAGCTGCGCTGCAACGCCCCCACCACGCCGGTGGTGCTCGCCCCCCATGACGACCCCGCCTTCACCTATCTGGTGATGCCGGTGCAGATCCGCCAGTGAGGGCCGGCGGCAGACTGGGCCGGTGAGCCTTCCCGAACAGCTTCTTCTCAGCGATCTGTTGCGCCGGCGGGTGCGCTGTGAGCAGGGCCTCGACCACGGCCCTGGCAGTGAGGCCTGGATGCATCCGCCCGTGCACCGGTTGCTGGGCTGGATCAGCCGCCCCTCGGCCTTTGGCGATCGCCGCCGGGCCTGGCGCCTGGATCAGCTGCGCGGCCTGGCGGAGCAGGAGCTGTTCGTGCAGGGGGTCGGGGCCGACACCGATCAGGCCACCGTGGATCGCCTGCCCACCCTGATCGGCGCTTCCCTGATCGGTCGCCACGGTGAGCCGGTGGGCCGCCTGGTGGATGCCGCCGTGGAGCTCGGCAGCGGCCGCATCGTCCACTATCTGGTGGCCCGCAGCGATCCGCGCCTGCCCGGCAGCAGCCGCTGGCGCCTCAGCCCGGATCGCATCGTGGATCAGCAGCCCGGCCAGGTGAGCAGTGCGATCGAGGGCCTCGATGATCTGCCCCTGGCCCGCGCCAGCGTTCGCCAGGAGTTCCTGCGCCGCTCCCGCCGCTGGCGTGACCAGATGCAGGAGGAAACCTCCCGCCTGCGCGACCAGTTCCAGCAGGCCGGCGACCGCTTCGAGGAGCGCCTGGAGGGGTGGCTGGAGGAGCCCCCCTGGGATCCGTCGGCTGAGCAGCGCGACGGCGGCCCCGCTGCACCGCCCTGGCAGCAGGACGACGGCCCGGACGCCTGGGACGACTGGCTCGATGGGGAGCAGGGGGTGGGGCGTCAGGACCCTGCCCAGCGGGAGATCCGTGGATATCCATCGGCAGAGGCCGCTCCCAACCGCCCCCGCCCCAGCCGCCGTCGCTCCGCCGCCACCGATCCGGACGAGGACCCCTGGTTCTGAGCTCGGAGCCCCCCGGCGAGTCGCTCGGCAAGATTGGTGACATCCCGCCTGCCTGAGAGCCCGTGGTCGCCGCTCCTGAGTACTCCGTTCCCGAAGCCCTCAAGAAGGAGAACCTCAGCCAGGCCGACTACGACGAGATCTGCCGCCGCCTCGGCCGCGCCCCCAACCGCGCTGAGCTGGGCATGTTCGGCGTGATGTGGTCGGAGCACTGCTGCTACCGCAACTCGCGGCCGCTGCTCCAGGGCTTCCCCACCACTGGCCCGCGCATCCTGGTGGGTCCGGGTGAAAACGCCGGCGTGGTGGATCTGGGTGAAGGCCAGCGCCTGGCCTTCAAGATTGAGAGCCACAACCACCCCTCGGCGGTGGAGCCCTTCCAGGGTGCGGCCACGGGTGTGGGCGGCATCCTGCGCGACATCTTCACGATGGGTGCCCGCCCGATCGCGCTGCTCAACGCCCTGCGCTTTGGTCCCTTGGAGGACGAGCGCAACGTGGGCCTGATGGAGGGCGTGGTGGCCGGCATCGCCCACTACGGCAACTGCGTGGGCGTGCCCACCGTGGGCGGTGAGGTGGCGTTCGACGCCAGCTACTCCGGCAACCCGCTGGTGAACGCCATGGCCCTCGGGCTGATGGAAACCGAGCAGATCGTCTGCTCCGGCGCGGAGGGCGTGGGCTACCCCGTGGTCTATGTGGGCAGCACCACCGGCCGCGACGGCATGGGCGGCGCCAGCTTCGCCAGCGCTGAGCTCACCGAGGCCTCGCTCGACGACCGCCCCGCCGTGCAGGTGGGTGACCCCTTCCTGGA
>JBEGQE010000068.1:0-10427 GCA_041181145.1 Cyanobacteriota bacterium | reverse complement strand
CGACCGGCTGCTTAGAAGGCAGCTGCTCTATCCAGCTGAGCTAAGGGAGCGGGCGGCAGCCATTGTGGCAGCCGTTCCTGCGGGGGACGGCCCTGCGGCTGGGCACGCCGGGCCGTGGCAACGAAACAACACTATGTCTTCTGATCGTTGAAGTGTCGGCATTTGCTTGCTTTGATGTGTGCGCTACAGACGGCTGGCGTTGTGCATGCGTGCTGGGTCTGGCTCGTCTGAATCGCCTCGCTCCGTTCAGCGCTACGCCTTGCCGTCGGCGATGGCTCAAGTCATGGCGAGGCTGGAGCTGATTCAGGTCGTGACGGGCCCGCCGATGGTTGGCCGGCTCTGGGATGTGAGTACCAAGGGTGGCTGCATCGCCCTTCCCGGTGCCCGCCAAGTGAGGCTGCCGGCCCGGGGGCAGCTGTACCTGCACGATCCGATGTCGCACGAGCGTCATCTGCTGGAGGTGGATCTGCGTTGGAGCACGGCCCTCAGTCACACCACCTTCATCGGGGTGCTGTTCGTTGGCGGCCCCCGGCCCGCTCAGACCTTCCTGGCTGGGTACATGGTCCAGACCTGGACCGAGGCCGTGCCTTGCTCCAGGTTGCAGATCTGAGCCACTGGGGCGGATCAAGCGCCTTACAGTGTTGGGCTGCGTGCACGTGTCTTCCATGGCGGCCAGCCGGCTCACTGATGGCCAGAAGCAGGAGCTGGTGGATCGCTACCGCCAGGGGGAAACGGCCCAGGCCCTCGCACTGGCCTATGGCTGCAGCCCGAACACCGTGAGCCGTGTGCTCAAGGCGGCGTTGGATCCGGCCGAGATGGCTGCGCTCAAGAAGCAGCCCCGCAGCCGTATGGCCGCTGCCGCCGAGCCGGACCTGCCGCCGGCCGTCGCTGAGCCCGCCGCCTCCGCCGATCCCGCCGACCCAGAACCGGCCCCGGAAGCGAAATCCGCAGATCCTGCGGATCCCGCCGAAGCCACGGAGGCGGGCGTTCTGGCGATCGACGATGCCGACGACTTCGCGGACGACGATCTCGACGAGGCCGACGACGACGGCGATCTCGGAGAAGCCTTCGTGACCGTTCCGCTCACATCTCGGGTGGCCGTGGCGCCCCGCCCCCTCTCCGGCGCGGCCCTTCCGGCCAGCGTGTACCTGCTGGTGGACAAGACCGTGGAGCTGGAGGCCCGCCCCCTGCGCGAGTTTCCCGAGCTGGGGGTCCTGCCGGCGGAGGAGCAGGAGCGCCAGGCCCTGATGCTCTACGCCAATCCCCGTCAGGCCAAGCGCCAGTGTGGCCGCAGCCAGCGGGTGATCAAGGTGCCCGACAGCGGCATCCTCGAGCGCACCTCCCGCTACCTCGTGGCCCAAGGCATCACCCGGCTGGTGCTTGAGGGCGGCGATCTGTTCGCGATCCCCGGCGGCTGAGCAACGCTCAGCCCCCCTTGTTGCGGCGGCGCTCCGGATCACGATCCGGCAGTAGCAGGGCGGTGGCGGTGCCGCCGCTGATCACACCGATCACCAGGGCCACACCCACCAGAAACCCGGTGGGCAGCTGGGCCGTGCGGCCGAAACCCAGATTCAGGCTGGTGCGCTGATCCAGGTTCTGGGCGCCGAGGCAGAGCAGCAGCAGCAGCAGGGCACCGCCCCCCAGGCTCGCCAGCAACAGGCGCAGGCGCAGCAGCATCAGCCCGGCTCCTCGGCGGTGTGCAGCAGAGCGTAGAGCTCACGCCGGGATCGGCCGGTGTCGCGCGCCAGCTGGCGTGCCGCATCGCTGCGGCTGTGGCCTGCGCTGATCAGGGCCTCGAGCGCATGGCGGAGCGCTTCCCGTGTGGTGCTGTCCGCTGTCTCGTCGTCCGCGAGCTGTCCCAGGGGCAACGGGCTGGTCGCGGCCGGCGCACCACCGAGCACCAGGGTGAATTCCCCCTGGGGGGGCGTGGTGCGGAAGTGCGCCAGGGCCGCCGCCACGCTGGGCCCCACCTGCTGTTCATGGCGCTTGGTGAGCTCGCGGGTCACGGCAATCGGCCGGTCGCCCAGTTCCGCCAGCAGGTCCTCCAGCAGCGCCAGCAGCCGATGCGGGGCCTCAAACAGCACCAACGTGCGCGGCTCCCCCGCCAGCTCCCGCAGCCGTGCCCGCCGCTGGTTGGCCTTGGGCGGCAGGAACCCCTCGAAGCAGAAGCGACCGGTGGGCAGGCCGCTGCTCACCAGGGCGGTGGTCACCGCCGAGGGGCCGGGGATGCAGATCACCGTGCGGCCTTCGGCCCGTGCCGCTGCCACCAGGGCCTCACCGGGGTCGGAGATGCCGGGCAGGCCGGCGTCGCTGATCACGGCGATCGCCTCGCCGGCGGCCAGGGCCTCCAGCAGCTCCGGAATGCGACTGGTCTGGTTGTGCTCATGGAAGCTCAGCAGCCTCGGGCCCTGCTCGCGGCTGCGCAGGCCGAGGTTGTGCAGCAGCAGACCGCTGCGGCGGGTGTCCTCGCAGGCGATGCGATCCACGGCGCCGAGCACGTGCCGGGCGCGGGGGGAGAGGTCGCCCACGTTGCCGATGGGGGTTCCCACCAGATAGAGCACGCCTGCGGCCGGTTCGGCGCCCTGCATCACAATGCCCCTTTGCCCGATCCATGATGCCCGCCGCCGCCTGCCTGCCTGCCGGCATCGAGGAGCAGGCCCTGCTGGGCGAGCTGCGCCGGCTCAGCTGGGGTGCGGCCGACATCCTGCTGGCCTATGGCCGCGGTGAGCAGCCCCCCTACGGCTTCCCGCCGGCCCTGAGCGTGGAGGAGGGTGGCGAGGGCCCGGTGAGCGCCGCGGATCTGGCGGTGAACCAGTGGCTGCTGGATGGCCTGGGCCAGGCCTTCCCCCAGGCCCCCTGGACCCTGCTCAGCGAGGAAACCGCCAAGGAGCAACTCACACCTGGAGAGCCCCTCGATGCCGAGTGGCTGTGGATCCTCGATCCCCTCGATGGCACCAAGGACTTTTTGCAGGGCACCGGTGAGTACGCCGTGCATCTGGCCCTGGTGCGTGGCGGCGAGCCCGTGCTGGGGGTGGTGCTGTTGCCGGTGATGGAGGAGCTCTGGTTCGGCTTGCTGGCGGAAGGCGGCGACGGCCGCGCCTGGCGCGAGAACCGGGCCGGGGAGCAGACCCCCGCCAGCCTCAGCCCCCGCCGCAGCCTGGGTGAGCTGGTGCTGGTGGCCAGCCGCAACCACCGCGATCAGCGGCTGGAGCAACTGCTCGAAGCCCTGGCCCTGGGTGACACCAAGGCGATCGGCAGCGTCGGCGGCAAGGTGGCCACGATCCTGCGCGGCGAGACCGACCTCTACATCTCGCTCTCCGGCAAGAGCGCCCCGAAGGACTGGGACATGGCCGCCCCTGAGGCCGTGCTGCGCGCCGCCGGCGGCGCCTTCAGCCATGCCGATGGCCGCGCCCTCCGCTACAACGACGGCGACATCCGCCAGGCCGGCTGCCTGATCGCCAGCCATGGCCCCAGCCACCGCGAGCTGTGCGAGCGGGCCGCCGCCGCCATGGCCACGATCGATCCGGGCTTCGCGGTCTGAGGGATTCAGCCCAGCAAACGCTCCACAGCGAGGGAACGGGCGGCTGCCCCTAAGCCCCTGTTGTGGGTGGCCAGCGGCAGCCCCCGGCGCATGGCCAGCTCGAGGTAGGCCGCGTCGTCACCGGTGAGCTGGCAGTGCTCAGCCCGTTGAGTCGCTTGCCCCGGCGGAACTGCCGTAACCGTTCCACGGCGGCCCCACGGGCCTCTGCTCCATTCGGGCTGGATGGAACCAGCCGCGCCACCTCGCGGCCATGGCGCCTGATCAGGACTTGCTCGCCTCCTTCGACCTCCTCCAACAGCCGGGAGAGACCAGTCTGTTGATTTCGGGCTGCGCGGGTCCTGAAGGTTTCGGGATTCTTTGCCGCGGCGACTGGACTGGTGGCGGCCCCGCAGGCAGCGGCACAACAAAGCCGGCCCCCGCAGGAGCCGGCCGTTGGCTGGCTTAGCCATGGCTTAGCCAGATGAGCAGGGGGGTGAGACGCTCCTCACGTTGCGCTCAGCGCGATCAGGCGCCCGCCGGTTCCTCGGCTTGGGGCACGCCGCGCAGGGTGAGGTTGATGCGGCCGCGGTTGTCGATCTCGCGCACGCGCACGGTCACGTGGTCGCCCACCTTCACCACGTCCTCCACCTTCTCCACGCGGGCTTCGGAGAGCTGGGAGATGTGGATCATCCCCTCCTTGCCGGGGAGGATTTCCACGAAGGCGCCGATCGGGATCACGCGGGTCACGGCACCGCTGAACACCTCGCCTTCGGACACGCGGCGGGTGAGGCCTTCGATGATGCGCTGCGCCTCTTCCGCGGCGGCGCCGTCGTGGCTGGCGATCGTGACGATGCCGCCGTCCTCGATGTCGATCTTGGTGTTGGTGCGCTCGGTGATGCCCTTGATCGTGCGGCCGCCGGGGCCGATCACGGTGCCGATCAGTTCGGGGTCGATGCGGAAGCTGAGCAGGCGCGGAGCGTGGGGGCTCAGCACGTCGCGGGGCTTGTCGATCGCCTCGAGCATCTTCTCGAGGATGTGCAGGCGGGCGGGACGGGCCTGGTTGATGGCCTCGGCCACGGTCTTCACCTCAAGACCGGTGATCTTCATGTCCATCTGCAGGGCGGTGATGCCCTTCTCGGTGCCGGCCACCTTGAAGTCCATGTCGCCGAGGAAGTCCTCGATGCCCTGGATGTCGGTGAGGATCCGCACCTCCTTGCCTTCCTTGATCAGGCCCATGGCGGCGCCGCTCACGGGGGCCTTCAGGGGCACGCCGGCATCCATCAGGGCCAGGGTGCTGCCGCACACCGAACCCATGGAGGTGGAGCCGTTGGAGCTCAGGCACTCCGACACCACACGCAGCACATAGGGGAAGGATTCCTTGCTGGGCAGCACGGGGATCAGAGCCCGCTCCGCCAGGGCGCCGTGGCCGATTTCGCGGCGGCCCGGGCTGCGCATCGGCTTGGTCTCGCCGGTGGAGTAGGGCGGGACGTTGTAGTGGTGCAGGTAGGTCTTCTCGGTGGACGGGTTGAGGTCGTCCATCTCCTGGGCGTCGCTCGGGGTGCCGAGGGTGGCGCAGGAGAGCACCTGGGTCAGACCACGCTGGAAGAGGCCGGAGCCATGCACGCGCTTGGGCAGCACACCAGCTGCAGCGCTGATCGGGCGCACTTCATCGAGGTTGCGGCCGTCGACGCGCTTGCCGTCCTTGACGATCTGCTCGCGCATCAGCTTTTTGGTGAGCGACTTGTAGCTGTTGCCCAGCGCCTTGCCGTTGCTGCTCACCGCCACCTTGATGGCGTCGTCGTCCTTCAGACCTTCGATCTTTTCGGCGGCCTGGGCCTTGATGGCGTCCAGTTGCTCATCGCGCTCAGCCTTGGTGAGCTTGAACTGCTTCAGCACATCGCCGATGCCCTTGGCGCATTCCTTCTCGAGGAACTTGGGCAGCGTCTCGTCCTCGCTCTTGGCTTCGGGGATCACCTGCTCGATGCCGAGCTCCTTGAGCAGGGCCTGTTGGGCCTTGATCAGTTCGCAGACCGCTTCGTAGCCGAAGTCGATCGCTTCGATCACGTCCTGCTCGGGAAGTTGGTTGGCACCGGCTTCCACCATGATCACGCCCTCCGGCGTGCCGGCCACCACCAAATCGAGGTCGGAGCGCTCGATTTCGCGGTAGCTGGGGTTGAGCACGAAGTCGTCGCCCAGCAGGCCCACGCGCACAGCCGCCATCGGGCCGTGGAAGGGGATCTTGGCCAGCAGGGTGGCGAGGGAGGCGCCGGTCACGGCGAGCACATCGGGCGGCACGCGCTCATCGAGCGACATGCAGGTGGCGACGATCTGCAGGTCGTCGCGCAGCCAGCCGGGGAAGAGCGGCCGCATGGGGCGGTCGATCAGGCGGGCAATCAGGGTGGCGCGCTCGGGGGGGCGGCTCTCGCGGCGCATGAAGCTGCCGGGAATGCGGCCGGCGGCGTAGAGGCGCTCTTCGTAATCGCAGATCAGGGGCAGAAAATCGATGCCCTCACGACCGCCGGAGCGGGTGGCGGTGACCAGGACGGATGTATCTCCGCATTCGACCATGACTGAACCGCCTGCCTGAGGGGCAAAGCGGCCTGTGGTCAGCCGGATCTCCCGACCATCGAAGGAGATCGACTGAGTGTGACCTTGCACTTGGGCTTATGTCTTGTTTGTTGTCAAGTGCAATTCTCGCATCCGGGCTGCGAACGCTGTGGGAACGCTCCCAATGTTTTTGGAAAGCGCTGCAAGCGGTTTGGCTAACGGCGTCGAGCGGCAATAAAAAAGCGCCTTGCGGCGCTTTTGAACAGGGTTGCAGCCGAACGGCTCAACTCACCAGGACGACTTGACCACGCCGGGCAGCTCACCCTTGTGGGCGCGCTCGCGCAGCTGGTTGCGGCACAGGCCGAAATCGCGATACACACCACGGGGCTTGCCGGTGGCCCAGCAGCGGTTGCGCAGACGCACCTTGGCGCTGTTGCGGGGCAGACCCTGGATCTTGCGATGGATCTCCAGGCGCTCCATGGGGTCGGCAGCGGCTTCGAAGGCAGCCATCAGAGCGGCGCGCTTGGCGGCGAAGCGCTCAACCATCTTCTGGCGCTTCACGTCGCGCGCAATCATCGACTTCTTCGCCATGCGGCCTGGACTCAACGGGCAATGACAAGCAAGCGTACCCCGCGGGGTGACCTCAACGGCCCAGCAGCTGCTGCACTGCGGCCAGCTGGCTGGTGTCCTTCACGATCAGCACAAGGCTGAGGCCCACCAGGAACACAAAGCCTGACTGCATGAAGGCCAGTTGGAACTTCTCGGGCAGGGGTTTGCCGCGCAAACCCTCCAGCATCAGAAACACGAACTGCCCGCCATCCAGCAAGGGCAGCGGCAGAGCGTTCAAGACCGCCAGGTTGATCGAGATCAGCGCGGTGTAGAGGAACAGGCTGCTGCCGCCCTGCTTGGCGAGCGACGCCCCCATCTCCACGATCTTCACCGGTCCTGACACCTGGCCTGCGGTTTCGCCGAAATGGGTGGCGAGGGTCACGAAGCCCTCCACCGTGCGCCGCGTCAGGCTGGTGAAGTCGCTGTTGGCCTGGTGAAGGATCTCACCGGGTCCGCGGGCCCGCCGGAACGCTTCAGTGCCGCTGGGTTGGAGTTGGGCGCCGATGCGGCCCACCCCGCCCAGATCGGCTGGGGTGAGGCTCAGGGTCACGGATTTGCCTCCGCGCTCGGCTTGGAGGCGCAGCGTTTGATCGGGAGCCGTTTTCACCCGTTGCACCAGCTCGGCCACGGCGGTTTGACCGCCGCCCAGATCGCTGCCATCGACAGCCAGGATTCGATCGCCGGTTCGCAGCCCAGCGGCTGCAGCTGCCTGGCCCGGCTGGACCCCAGACACGAGCACGCCGGGCGTGGTGCTGAACCCGGCGGGGATGCCCACCACCAGGCCCTGGGCCACCAGAACGCTCCAGGCCAACAGCAGATTGGCCAACACACCAGCGGCGATCACCAGGGCCCTTTGGGGGATGGGGCGGTTGCGCAGCAGGTCGGGATCGTCGGCAGGGATGGTGCTCTCCTCGTCGTCGTCGGGGAACGACACGAAGCCCCCCAGGGGAATGGCCCTGAGGGCGAACTGCACGCCGCGGCGTTGCCGTTCCAGCAGCACCGGCCCAAAGCCCACCGAGAAGCCGCTGACGCGGATGCCTTGCCAGGTGGCGGCGAAGAAGTGGCCGGCCTCGTGAATCACGATCAGCCCCGCCAGGATCGCCAGGGCGGTCAGCACCCCCATCCACGCACGTGCAAAGTGTCTCCATTGTGGAGGGAGGCCCCGGGGTGATGACGCACCGCTGTGACGCCCTGTTGGTGGGGGCCGGGATCATGGGCGCCACCCTGGCTCAGTTGCTGCGTCGGCTTGATCCAGCCCTGAATGTGGTGGTGCTTGAGCGACTGCCCGTGCTGGCGGCTGAAAGCAGCGCCGCACTCAACAACGCCGGCACGGGCCATGCCGCCAACTGCGAGCTCAACTACACCCCCCAGGCGGCCGATGGTTCGATCCCAATCGCCAAGGCCCTGGCGATCAATAGCGCCTTTGAACTGAGCCTGCAGTTCTGGAGTGCCCTCGTGGAGCAGGGGGTGCTGCAGGATCCAACCGCCTTCATTCGCGCTGTTCCCCACCTGAGCTTTGTGTGGGGGGACGCGAATGTGGCCTTCCTGCGGCGGCGCTGGGAGGCGCTCAACGCCAGCCCCCAGTTCGCGGGCATGCAGTGGAGCGGCGACAGCGCTCAGCTGCGTGAGTGGATGCCCTTGGTGATGGAGGGGCGCAATCTTGATCAGCCCATGGCGGCTACGCGGGTAGCCCGCGGCACCGATGTGAATTTCGGCGCCCTCACCGTGGCGCTGCTGCAGGGCGTGGATGTGCGGCTCAACCACCACGTGGTGAGCCTGGAGCGCGGTGGCGCCGGCTGGCAGGCGCAGGCGCGGTGTCCCGGTGGTGTCTCGGCGACCTTTGAGGCGCCCTTTGTGTTCCTCGGCGCTGGGGGTGGCGCCCTGCCGCTGCTGCAGCGCTCCGGCATCCCGGAATCCCGCCGCTATGGGGCGTTCCCGGTGAGCGGCCAATGGTTGGTGTGCCGCAATCCCCAGGTGATCGCCCGTCACGACGCCAAGGTTTACGGCAAGGCAGCCGTTGGGGCGCCGCCGATGTCGGTGCCGCATCTGGATACCCGTTGGATCGATGGGGAGCGCGCCTTGCTGTTTGGCCCCTACGCCGGCTTCAGCACTCGCTTCCTCAAGCGGGGCTCCCTCTGGGATCTGGGGCGATCGGTAAAGCCGTTCAACCTGCTGCCAAGCCTGCAGGTGGGCAGTCAGAACTTTGATCTGGTGCGCTATCTGGTGGGTCAGGTCCTGCAGAGCCAGCAGCAGCGGCTGGACAGCCTGCGCCAGTTCCTGCCCGAGGCTCGCGGCGAAGACTGGGAGCTGGCGGTGGCCGGCCAGCGGGTGCAGATCATCAAGCAGATCGATGGCCGCGGCTCCCTGCAGATGGGCACGGAAGTGGTGACCAGCGCTGATGGGTCCCTGGCGGCTCTACTGGGGGCATCGCCAGGCGCGTCCACCGCCGTGCAGACCATGGTGGAGGTGCTGCAACGCTGTTGGCCAGAGCGCTTCAGCAGCAGGACCTGGCAAGACCAGTTGCAGGCCTTGATCCCCAGCTGGGGAGAGGATCTCGGCTCCGATCCCGAACGGCTGCTCGGACTGCGCAGCCGCGTTGATGCGACCCTCGGACTCGCTAGCAGCTGAGTGTCAGCCGGCTGCGCCGATCCGCTCGGAGCCGAAGTAGGGCACCAGGGCGGCCGGCAGTTTCACCGAGCCATCCACTTGCTGGCCATTTTCAAGCAGGGCGGCCATGGTGCGGCCCACGGCCAGGCCGCTGCCATTGAGGGTGTGCACCAGCTGGGTGCCCTTGCCCTCCTTCATGCGGATGGCGGAGCGGCGGGCCTGGAAGTCGCCGCACACCGAGCAGCTGGAAATCTCGCGGTAGGCGCCGGCGCCCGGCAGCCACACCTCCAGGTCGTAGGTGCGGGAGGCGGAGAAGCCCATATCGCCCGTGCAGAGCTCGATCTTGCGGTAGGGCAGCTCCAGGGCCTCGAGCACGGCTTCGGCGTCAGCGGTGATCTGCTGATGGGCCTCGGCGGAGTGTTCGGGGTGGCAGAACCAGTAGAGCTCCACCTTGTTGAACTGGTGCAGGCGGATCAGGCCGCGGGTGTCGCGGCCGTAGCTGCCGGCTTCGCGGCGGAAGCAGGGGGTGTACGCCACGTATTTCAGCGGCAGCTGCTCGGCTGGGATCACCTCGTCGCGGTGCAGGGAGGTGACGGGCACCTCCGCGGTGGGGGTGAGCCAGAGATCGTCTTCAGCGCAGCGGAAGCTCTCCTCGGCAAACTTGGGCAGCTGGCCTGAGCCCGTGAGGCTGGCGCTGTTCACCAGGATCGGCGGCAGCACCTCGCGGTAGCCCTTGCCGCCGTGCAGGTCGAGCATGAAGTTGATCAGGGATCGCTCCAGCCGGGCGCCCTGGCCCATCAGGGTGACGAAACGGCTTTGGGCGATGCGCACCGAGCGCTCCGCTTCAAACAGCTCAAGGCGCTCGGCGATCTGCCAGTGCTCTTCCAGCCAGTCTTCTTTGGCGCGGGGGCTGCCCCAGCGCTTGATCTCCACGTTGTCGTCTTCGCTGCGGCCATCGGGGGCCTCGGGCGACGGGAGGTTGGGCAGGGTGAGCAGCTGATCGCGCAGCTTGGCCTCGAGCGCTTTCTCTTCGTCCTCCAGCACCGCCACCTGCTGCTTGATGCGGTTGCCTTCGTTGCGCAGTTCCTGCACTTCAGGGCTGTTGGGCGCAGCGCCGCCTTTGATCTTCAGGCCCACCTCCTTG
>JBEGQE010000067.1:0-14402 GCA_041181145.1 Cyanobacteriota bacterium | reverse complement strand
TCGCCGATGCGGTGTTGGCGGTCGCCGAAGCGTGAGGGTCTGTTTACGGTGCGATTGGCCGCCGCTGCTGTTGCGTGGAGCTTGCGCCGCGTCTACGCCTCTGGTTGAAGAGCTACCTCTCCAATCCGCGTAACCGCCTGCCTCAAAACCAGTTGATGCTCTCCCTCGAGGCACAGCTGGATGATCCCGTGCGCTACGGGGTCTTGTTGGCTCTGGCCGCCGGCATCGCCACGTTCGGTCTGATTGGCGATAGCTCTCCGGTGATCATCGGCGCCATGATCGTGAGCCCCTTGATGTCGCCCATCCTCGGGTTGGCCTACGGCTTGGTGCGCCCAGATCCTGGGATGCGCGGCCGCAGCCTGCGTTGGATCGCGTGGGGCGTGTTGGAAGTGGTGCTGATCAGCTCTCTGCTGTCGATGTTCAGCGGCTATGTGGCCTATCGCAGTGAGGTGTTGAACCGCATTGAGCCGTGCAGTCTCGATCTGTGGGTGGCGTTGATTTCAGGTGCGGCAGCAGCCTTCTGCACCCTGAATCCCCAGGTAGCCGCCAGCCTGGCGGGTGTCGCGATTGCTGTGGCGTTGGTGCCTCCGCTCTGCGTCACGGGGATTGGCTTGGCCGGCCTGATGGATGTGGTGAACCACGGCAATTTCCTGCTCAGTGACCTCAGCTGGCCGGTGACCAGCGGCTCTTTTCTGCTGTTCCTCACCAACCTGTTCGGCATCACGGTGGCGGCTGCCTTGGTGCTGCGGCTCTATGGCTACGGCCGCCGAACAGCAATGGCTCAACTGCTGGCCTGCCTCAGCCTGCTGTTGGCAGTGGTGGTGGTTCCCCTCTGGTTGAACGATGCCTCGGTGTTTCTGCAGGCCCGGGTGCAGAAGTCCGTGCATGTGATTGAGCGGCTCTACCCCGCGATGGAAATCAAAACCGTGATTGCCCAGCCCAAACAGCACCCGCCGCAGGTGGAGTTCGTGCTGGGTGTGCCACGTCAGCCCACTGTTCTTGAGCGGCGCGACATGCTCCGATTGGTGGAATCGATCCTGGGCCGTCGCGTCAAGGCCAGTTTCAGTTTTGTGAGCCGGACCGCTGCCTGATGGCCGCTCGGTTGCTGGGCCTTGCAAGCCCATAAAAAAGCACCCCCGCAGGGGTGCTGGAGGCTCGTGATTGGCGAGCGGATCAGTCGCGACGGCCCCCACCATTGAGGGCGATGATCAGGCGAAGGATGAAGATGAACAGGTTGATGTAGGTGAGATACATGCCCAGGGCGCCGGCCAGGTACTGGTCGTCGCTGTAGGTGCGGGGCATCGTGTAGAAATCCACGAAGGCGGCGCCCACGAAGATCACCGTGCCGAAGCCGGCGATCATCAGTTCGAAGCCGCCCATGCCGAAGCCGGGCACAAAGATGCCGCCCACGATCTGGACGAGCATGGCGATCACCAGGCCGAGGATGCCCAGGCCCACCACACCGCTGAGGGCCTGGCCGACGCTGTCGCTCATGCGGCGGCCCGTCACCGAGGCGGCCACGAAGGTGATGCCGGTGGCGAGGGCGGCGGTGCCGATGGCACCGATGCCGGCGGTACCGATGGCCATCGCCACGATGCCGCTGAGGGTGAAGCCGGTGAGCAGGCTATAGGCCGCCAGAAGCGGCAGGGCCGTGCTGTTGTTGCCCTTCAGGGCCACGTTCTGGGCCACGAAGAACAGGATGAAGTTGCCGATCAGGGCAACCCAGAACAGGGGCATGAAGCCGGTGGGGTTGCTGGCCAGCAGGGCCAGACCACCCATCACGCCACCGGCGGTGAGCACCATGCCGCCACCCACATAGGGCAGGGCCTTGTTCACCACATTGGGGCCCACCAGGGCGCTCGACTGCGCCTCGCGGATGGCCTCCTGGAAATTGCTGCTGGCCGGCATGGCACAGGGGGGATGACTTCCCACATCCTGCCAGCGTTGTCCAGGTTGCGGCGGGCGTTTCGGGTGTGTGGAGGTGTGGATCCCCCTATGGGGTGGGCTCGTCGCCGGAGGCTTCGCGCCGGGATCCGGGCCAGAGCCGCACGCCGAGCAGGGCGATGGCGGTGCCGATGCAGGATTCGGCGAAGCGCAGCAGGGCGTTGAGCAGCGGGCTGAGCTTGGGGTCCAGGCTGGCGGTGACCATCACCACGATCACCGTGATCGCCGCCAGTCGGCCGTGGCTGGGGATGTTCACCGCAGCGCAGAGGACCACCGTGGCAAAGATCGCCACGGCCATGCCGAGCGGGTGAAAGGGCAGCAGGCTGAGGTAGAGGGCGCTGGTGAGGGCCCCGATCGCCGATCCGAGGATGCGCAGGGAGGCCGAGGCCGTGGTGTCCCGGCGGGTGCCCTGGGTGACCACGATCGCCGAGATCGCCGACCACAGCCCGCCGATCTTCGGCAGATAGCCCGGGAACAGGCTGGTGAACCAGAAGCCCAGCAGGTAGGCCACCAGGGCGGCCACCGCGATCTCCGCGGGAATGCGCAGGCGTTCAGCGCGGCTGGTCATGGGTTCTTGCGGACCTGCTGGCCATCGAATCGCCTCGGCACCGTGCTGGCCACCCGATTGGCATCGCGGTTGGCATAGGCGGTCACCAGCCGCTGCACCAGCGGATGGCGCACCACATCGGCGGCGGTGAGGCGGCAGATGGCCACGCCCTCCACGCCCTCCAGCACCTGGGCCGCTTCGATCAGGCCGCTGGTCTGGCCGGGCGGCAGGTCGATCTGGGTGGGATCGCCCGTCACCACCATGCGCGAGCCTTCGCCCAGGCGGGTGAGCACCATGCGCATCTGGGCGGCGGTGGTGTTCTGGGCCTCATCGAGGATCACGAACGCCTCCGCCAGGGTGCGGCCGCGCATGTAGGCCAGCGGCGCCACCTCGATCACGTTCTTCTCCACCAGCGCCGCGGTGCGCTCCTGGCCGAGCAGGGTGTGCAGGGCGTCGTAGAGCGGGCGCAGGTAGGGGTCCACCTTCTGCTGCAGATCGCCGGGCAGGAAGCCCAGCCGCTCACCGGCCTCCACCGCCGGCCGCGTCAGGATCAGGCGCTCCACCTTGCGCTCCTGCAGGGCGCGCACGGCCTGCACGGCGGCCAGGAAGGTCTTGCCGGTGCCGGCCGGTCCGAGGGCCAGGGTGAGATCGTGGCGCTCGATCGCCTCCACGTAGGCCTTCTGTTTGAGGGTGCGCGGCCGCAGCAGCTTGCCGCTCTGGCTGCGGGCCAGCACCTGCTGGCCGAGCTGTTGATGCTCGTCGCCGCGGCCGGTATCGAGGGCGGTGAGGGCGGTCTGCACATCCACAGCGCTGACCGCCTGCCCCTCCTGCCAGAGGGGGCGCAGCAGCTCCACCAGGCCGGCGGCCCGCTCGAGCTGGTTCGCGCGACCGCGCAGCTGCAGTGAAAGACCCCGCAGCACCAGGGAGGCGCCGGTCAGGGCCTCCAGGCGATGCAGGGTTGATTCCGCCTCGCCCGCCAGGGCCATGGCGGCGTCCTGGTCGGGGAGGTCGATCGTGAAGGTCTGAAGGGTGTCAGCCCCGGACATGGGGCGGCGCCTCAGGCTTCTGCTGCGTCCTCAGCAGGGGCGTCCGCGGCGGCGGCAGCCTCAGCGGCAGCCTTGGCTTCGGCTTCAGCGGCGGCTTTGGCCTCAGCGGCTTCCTTGGCGGCCTGTTTGGCAGCGGCCTCGCGGGCAGCCGCCTGCTTCTTCTGGCCAGCCACTACGGAGGGACGCACGCTCTTCTCGACCAGGCCGCCACGCTCCAGCAGGGTCAGCACGCTGTCGGTGGGCTGGGCGCCCTGGGCGAGACGGGCGCGGATCGCCTCGGTGTCGAGGCGGGTCTCCTTGGTGCGGGGGTTGTAGAAGCCCAGCTCCTCCAGGGGGCGGCCATCGCGGCGGCTGGTGCTGTTGCAGGCCACCAGGCGGAAGCTCGCTTCCCGCTTCTTACCGAACCGCTTCAGGCGGAGCTTGATCATTGTGGCCTTGCCTTACTGACTGGGACAGGGGTGGCGTGATCCACGGGTGAATCGCGCGCCAAACGACCAGGATACCCTGCGGCGTGGCGGCCTCAGAGCTCGCCGAATCCCTTGCGCTTCTTGGCCGGCTTCGGCGCCCTGGGCATGCCGCCGCGCCCTCCCGGCATCCCGCCACCTGGCATGCCGCCGCCGGGGAACCCGCCCATGCCGGGCATGCCGGGGAAGCCACCCATGCCGGGCATGCCCCCGCCGCGGGTCATCTGCTGCATGAAGCCCCGCATCTGCTGGAAGTTCTGCAGCACCTTGTCCACATCCGCCGAGGTGTGGCCGCTGCCGCTGGCGATGCGGCGCCGGCGGGAGGGGTTGGCGGCCAGCAGATCCGGGTCGCGGCGTTCGGCCTCGGTCATCGAGCCGATCATCGCTTCGATCTTCTTGAGCTGCTCCTCGCCCTGCTTGAGCATGCCGTCGTCGATCTTGTTCATGCCGGGGATCAGCTTCATCAGTCCCCCCAACGAGCCCATGCGCTTGATCAGGCGCATCTGCTGCACGAAGTCCGAGAAGTCGAAGGTGGCCTCCTGCAGCTTCTGCTGCATCCGGGCCACATCCGCCAGCTCCACCTCCTTCTGGGCCTTCTCCACCAGGGTGAGCACGTCGCCCATGCCGAGGATGCGGCTGGCCATCCGCTCGGGATGGAAGGGCTGCAGCGCCTCCACCTTCTCGCCGGTGCCGATGAACTTGATCGGCGCGCCGCTCACCTTGCGGATCGAGAGGGCGGCGCCGCCGCGGGAGTCGCCATCCAGCTTGGTGAGGACGGCGCCGGTGATGCCCACCTGCTCATGGAAGGAGCGGGTGAGTTCGGCGGCCTCCTGGCCGATCATCGAATCCACCACCAGCAGCACCTCGTCGGGCTGCACGGCCTCGCGGATCCGCACCATCTCCTCCATCATCGATTGATCGATCTGGAGACGGCCGGCGGTGTCCACCAGCACCGTGTCGAAGCCTTCGGCCTTGGCCTTTTCGATGCCGGCGGCGGCGATGTCCTCCGGTTTGGCCTCGGTGCCGAGGCTGAACACCTCCACGCCGATCTGGCCGCCCAGGGTTTTCAGCTGATCGATGGCCGCGGGGCGGTACACGTCCGCCCCCACCAGCAGCGCCTTGCGGCCCTGCTCCTTGAGGTGCAGGCCGAGCTTGGCGGTGGCGGTGGTCTTGCCGGCGCCCTGCAGGCCGGCCATCAGCACCACCGCCGGTTCACCCGGTTTGCCGCCGGCGGCCAGGGGGGCGTTCTCGCCGCCCATGGTGTCCACGAGCTGCTCGTGCACCACCTGGATGAACTTCTGATCCGGGCTGATGCCGCGCACCACCTCGGCCCCAAGGGCCTTGCTGCGGACCTCCTCCACGAACTCCTTCACCACCGGCAGGCTCACATCGGCCTCCAGCAGGGCACGGCGCACCTCCTTGAGGGCGCCGTCGATGTTGGTCTCGCTGATGGACGCCTGGCCCCTCAGGTTCTTGACGGCGTCTTCAAACCGCTGGGAAAGCTCGTCGAACATGCGGGGACCGGGGCTGCGGCGATCGTAAAAAGCGGGCAGCCCGGACGGTTCGTGCCCCGGCGTTGCTCAGCGGCGACAGGATCCGCCGAGATCTGATCAGCGGCTGGCCCGGAAGGCCGCCACGTGCCAGGTGGCGCCGTCGCGGGCGAACACGTACACGTTGCGCAGCTCGCGACTGGGGGTGCGGCTGAGCACCCGTCCATCGGCGTCGCGCTGCTCGTCGCTGTAGCGCAGGCTCACCGCGGCGGCGATGCGCTGTGGGCTGCGCTCCTGCACCTTCAGGCTCTGGATCGTGGCCTCCACCGCTTCGATCGTGTTGCGGCTGCGGTTCTGCTGCTGCTGCTGCTCCAGCCGGCTGATCAGCAGCGGCCGGGCCAGATCGCTGAGGGGCTCCGCCGCTGGTTTGCCGGCGAGCACGGCTGCCTTGGCCTCCAGCCAGGCGCTGAGCAAGGTCTGGAGCTGGGCCTCGCTGGGCTCGGGCACCGTGAGCGGCAGCTCGCGGCTCACCGGTGCGGGCACCGCCGGCGCCGCGGGAGCGGCCGGTGCGGCAGGCGGGCTGGGTTCCACCGGAATCGGCTGGGCGGGCTGGCGGCCGGGGCGCAGGCCCACCCACACCAGGCCACCCAGCACGGCCACCGCGAGGGCGGCACCGGCCGGGGCGCTCCAGCGCGGCCAGTGCTGCGGCAGGTGTTCCCGCCAGTCGGCCAGCCGTTCGGCCAGCTGCCAGCGCTCCCAGAACGGCGGACCATCCCAGAGGGCCTCGTGCTCATCGGGTTCCTCGCCGTCGTCGCCGTCGACGCCGTCCATCGCCATCGCGGACGCGCCCAGCGGGCTGAACGCTGCGGGGGTGAAGCTGTCGGCGCCGCTCCAGCTGTCCTGGCTGGGGGCCGCAACGCTGGCGGCCTGGCGGCCGCGGATGCGGTCCTGCTGCTCGATGTAGGCCTGCACGTCGCGGTCGGCGAACCAGGCCTCGAGGTCGGCCTCGGCATCGATGTCGCGGAAACCGGGCAGCACGTCCGCGTGCAGCCAGTCGCGGCAGGTGCTGCACAGCTGCGCCAGGGGATCCTCCCCGCCGGGCTGGCTGGCCGCGGCCGGGGCGGCGCCGATGAGGGAGCGGGCCTGCTCCACCTGGCCCAGCAGCAGCTGCTGGCAGGCCATGGCGGTGGCCATCGCCGCCGGCTCCGTGGCCTGCAGGCGCTGCAGGGCGGCCTGAATGCGCTCCGGTTTGCGCTGCACGAAGCCCGTGGCGGTGAGGGCAAGGCTGGTCAGTCGATCGGCGCGGCCCGAGCCGCCCTCGGCCCAGCGGCTGAACAGATCCACCTGTTCCTGGGCGGTGAGGAAGGGGCGGATCTGCTCGAAGAACGCCTGGAAGTCGGCGGCGGGGAAATCCGGGTCTGCGTCCCCCTCCAGGCCGCCGCGCCGCTGCACCAGCTGATGCAGCAGGGCGATGCCTTCCTGGCGGGGGGCGAGGGCCGAGAGATCGCGGCTGATCAGGTCGAGCACGCGGTAGGGCTGCAGGGCCTGCAGCTCCTGTTCAAGCCGGCGACGCTGCTCTGGCAGCTGGCCCATGCGCTGCAGCAGCTGCAGGCCCTGCTGCAGGGTGCGGGCGGCGGTTTCGTAGTGGCGTTGGTTGCGGTAATCGGCGGCGGCGGCCTGGCAGGCCAGGCCGGCGAGCAGGGTGAGGTCGGCCTCACGGCTGCTGCCCAGCGCTGGCGCCTGGGGCGGCTGCAGGCCGCGGCTGGCGGCATCGAAGGCTTCCTGGGCCTGGCCGGCCTCCATCAGCAGCAGCAGGCCGCCCACCTCGCGCGAGGGAGGAATCTCCAGGCCCGCCACGGCGGCGGCCTCGTCGTCGGCGATGCGGGTGAGCTCCCGCTCGTAGTGCTGGCGGCGTTCCTCATCGCTGAGCAGCTCGGCGCTGGAGCGCAGCAGCTCGGCGCGGGCCTGCAGCGTGTCGTGGGTGAAGCCCTGGTCCGGAGCCCGGTCCAGCCGCTGCTGCAGGGTGCGCAGCACGGACTGGCCGTCGGTGGTGGGGCTCACCCCGAGCAGGCGGAAATGGTCGATCGGCAGTTCCAAGCCTGGGGTCTTCGCTGCGGCCGGACTGTAGGCAGGGTCTGCGGTTTTGGCCGCATCCACCACAGTGCTCGCGGATGGACCCCGTACAGTCGGCACAGCCTCAGACTGCCGCACCCGGCAGGTTTCGCGCATGACCCAGGCAGATCTCGGCCAGAGCCTCGCCGGCAGCGGTGCCCCCACCTGTTCTGCCGACATCAATGCCGTCGGTCTGCACGCTGAGCGCCTGCTCAATCTCTACCCCAGCACTCCAGCCAGCGTCACGCGCGAGGAGGGCCTGTTGCTCTACCGCGATATGACCCTGGGCCGGCGCTTTGAAGACAAGTGCGCCGAGATGTACTACCGGGGCAAGATGTTCGGCTTCGTGCACCTCTACAACGGCCAGGAAGCCGTGAGCACGGGTGTGATCAAGGCGATGAAGATGCAGCACGACTGGTTCTGCAGCACCTATCGCGATCACGTGCACGCCCTCAGCTGCGGCGTGCCGGCTCGCGAGGTGATGAGTGAGCTCTTCGGCAAGGAGACCGGCTGCAGCAAGGGCCGTGGCGGCTCGATGCACCTGTTCTCCAAGGAGCACCACCTGCTCGGCGGCTACGCCTTCATCGGCGAAGGCATTCCGGTGGCCCTGGGCGCCGCCTTCACCAGCCGCTACAAGCGCGATGCCCTCGGCGATGCCTCCAGCGATGCGGTGACGGCTGCGTTCTTTGGCGACGGCACCTGCAACATCGGTCAGTTCTACGAGTGCCTGAACATGGCGGCGCTCTGGAAGCTGCCGATCCTGTTCGTGGTGGAGAACAACAAGTGGGCCATCGGCATGGACCACAACCGCGCCACCAGCGATCCGGAGATCTGGCGCAAGGCGGCCGCCTTCGGCATGGCCGGTGAAGAGGTGGACGGCATGGACGTGCTGGCGGTGCGGGCCGCCGCCCAGCGGGCGATCGAACGGGCCCGCGCCGGTGAGGGTCCCACCGTGCTGGAGTGCCTCACCTACCGCTTCCGCGGCCACTCCCTGGCCGATCCCGATGAACTGCGCGCCGAGGCGGAGAAGGAGTTCTGGGCCCAGCGTGATCCGATCAAGCGCCTGGCTGCCCACCTGATCGAGCAGGGGCTGGCCACGGCCGATGAGCTCAAGGCGATCGAGAAGGAGATTGATGCCGAAGTGGCTGATTGCGTGGAGTTCGCCCTGGCCGCCCCCGAGCCCAACCCCGAGGAGCTGACCCGCTACATCTGGGCGGAAGACTGACGCTCACAGGCTGTGCAGCCGGGCCTGCTCCGTGGCGGCCCGGAACACCAGGCTGTGGCGCTCCACCAGGGGTGAGAGATCGTCGTAGCCCCCGCCGATCACCGTGGCCACGGGGATGCGGCGCCGCAGGCAGGCATCCAGCACCAGCCGGTCGCGGTTGATCAAGCCGGTGCTGCTCAGACAGAGCCGGCCCAGGCGATCGGCGCGGTGGGGGTCCACGCCGGCGTTGTACAGCACCAGATCGGGCCGCACCTGGTCGAGCAGGTCGGGGATGTGATCGCCGACGGCCCGGAGGTAGGCGTCGTCCTCCAGGCCATCGTCGAGCGGCAGGTCGACGTTGCTGCGCTGCTTGTGCAGCGGGAAATTGCTGGCGCAGTGGGCCGACACGGTGAACACCCGTGGCTCCTCGGCGAAGATCGCCGCCGTGCCGTCCCCCTGGTGAACGTCGAGGTCGATCACCATCAGCTGCTGCACCAGCCCTTCCGCCAGCAGCACCCGGGCGGCCACGGCGCAGTCGTTGAAGATGCAGAAGCCGCTGCCGTGATCGGCAAAGGCATGGTGCGTGCCGCCGGCGAGGTGGCAGGCCAGCCCTTGCTGCAGGGCCAGGCGCGCCGTGAGCACCGTGCCGCCCACGGCCAACCAGCTGCGCCGCACCAGGGGTGTGGTGGCGGGCAGGCCGATGCGCCGCACCGCGGCGGCACCGAGCTCTCCGCGGGCGAAGGCCTGGTGATAGCTCCGTCCATGCACCTGTTCCAGCCAGCGCCGCGGCGCCGGCAGGGGCTGATGGAGTTGACCCTCCACCGCCAGCCCTTGGCGCCGCAGCAAGGCGTGCAGCAGCCGGAACTTGGCCATCGGGAAGCGATGGCTGCTGGGCAGCGGCGCTGAGTAGGCCGGGTGGTAGACGAACGGAGGCCTCAGACGCGCCCCATCACAGGGATGTGGGCATTCTGCGGGTGAGATGGCGCAGTTTGCGCAGGGCCTTCAGCTCCACCTGCCGCACCCGCTCCCGCGAGACATCGAGCATGCGTCCGATCTCGGCGAGGGTGTGCCGTTCCTCCCCCTCGAGCCCGAAGCGCAGTTCCAGCACCTGGCGCTCCTGGTCGGTGAGGTGGGTGAGCCAGCGGCCCAGCTGCTCGTGGTGGATGCCACGTTCCACCTGATCGAGTGGCTCGGCATGGCTGTTGTCGGCGATCAGATCTCCGAGGAAGCTGCGCCCCTCCTCGCCGTTCACCGGTGCATCGAGGCTGGAGGTGGTGAGGGCCTGGCGCAGCAGCGAATCGAGTTCGTCGATCGGCATGTCCATCGCTTCGGCGATCTCCTTGCGGCTGGGCATGGCGCCGAGCTTGTGGGCCAGATCGAGGCTCACCTTGCGGATGGCGGTGAGGCGCTCGGAGAGGTGCACCGGCAGGCGGATCGTGCGGGACTGGCAGGCGATGGCGCGCGTCATGCTCTGGCGGATCCACCAGAAGGCATAGGTGGAGAACTTGTAGCCGCGGGTGGGATCAAACTTCTCCACCGCGCGCTCCAGCCCCAGCGAACCCTCCTGGATCAGATCGAGCAGCTCCAGCCCCTTGCCCTGATATTTCTTGGCAACGCTCACCACCAGACGCAGGTTGGCCTTCATCATGCGCTCCTTGGAGCGGCGGCCAATCCGGATCAGTTTTCGCTCATGGTCGCTATAGCTTTCATCGCGCTGCTCTTCCACCAGGCGCATCATCGTCTGCACCTGATTACCCAGTTCGATCTCTTCGGCGGGGGTGAGCAGCGGCACGCGGCCAATGCTCGAGAGGTACCAGCTGATCGGGTCGCTGGAGCGCCGGCGATGGCTGCTGCTACTGCTGCCGGGGAGGCTGGAAGCTGTCATGGACCCGGACCTAGGAAGTCCAGGCAATCTCCTATGAATGCTTCGGGCGCCCCCCTTCTTTCACTAACCCTTCAGGATTGCGCTGCAAAACCACACAAGCATCCGCGATCGCTGATCTTGTGGATGTGCTGACCAAACCCTGCCGTTGACGCGCTAGGGCTGAGCGGTGCTCTTCCGGCATTGTTGTGGAATTAACACTCGATTGTGTGCAGTTGTAAAGCGTTGGCCACCGCCGGCGGCGTGGCGCCGCCGGCCCCCCGCTGTGCCGCTGCTCGCTCGCCGGCCAGGGCATGCTCCAGGACCGCCGCCGCCAGCAGGGCCCCATCGGCGGGGCCGCCGGCGGCCCGAGCGGCTGCGGCCCGGCCGGCGCAGTAGCCCGCCAGCACATCCCCCAGTCCGGCGCGGGCGGCGGCGGGCTGGGCCTGGCCCAGCTGCCAGCGGCGGCCATCGGCGGCCGCCACCATGCTGCGCGCCCCCTTGAGCAGCACGCTGCAGCCGCTCTGTTCGGCCGCCCGCGCCACGGCCTCCAGGGGCATCAGGCCGGTGAGCTCGGGGAACAGGCGCGCAAACTCACCGGCGTGGGGCGTGATCCAGGTGGGGCCACCCCGCTGGCGCAGCCAGGCCGCCGCATCGCCGCGCGCCGCCAGGCGATTGAGGCCATCGGCATCGAGCACCAGCAGCGCGGCTGTGCCCTGCAGGAGCGCCCAGGCGGCTGCCTCTCCGCCGGCTCCGGCGCCCGGGCCCAGGCCCGGACCCAGCACCACCGCATCGAGGCGCTCCAGGGCTTCGGCGGGCAGGTCGGCCAGGCTCAGCCCGCCCGAGCTGCTGCTGGCCAGGCTGCCGCTCACCACCACATGGGGCATCGCCTGCCAGAGCTGTTCGGCCACGGACCGCGGCAGTGCCGCCCGCAGGCTGCCGCAGCCGCTGGCGCTGGCCCCCTGCAGGCAGAGATGGGCGGCGCCGCGATAGGCGTCGCTGCCGGCCACCACCAGCAGCCGTCCCCGGCCGTACTTGTGGGCGGCCGGCGGCAGGGCCGGCCAGGGCGCCTGGGCCGCATCGGTGGCCTGGAGCAGCAGGGGTTGCCTAGGAGGCAGAGCCGCCAGCAGCGCCGGCGGCAGGCCCAGCTCGATGCGTTCCAGCTGGCCCACCCAGGCCAGGGCGGTGTCCTGCACCAGCCCCTGCTTGATCAGGCCGATGCAGCAGGTGAGGGCGGCGCAGGCGGCGGTTCCGGTCTGGCCATCGCCGGGTGGCAGGGGCCGGCCGCTGTCGGCGCAGAGGCCGCTCGGCACATCGATGGCGATCAGGCGGCCGGGCGCGATCCGTTGCCGTTCGCCCAGCAGCGCCGCCAGGGCGGCATCAAGGGGGCGGCGCTGACCGATGCCGAACAGGGCGTCGATCCAGAGGGCTGGATCGTCAGGGGGCGGCGCCTGCTCCAGCGCCGCCACGCCCAGCCAGCGGGCATGGCGCCAATGGGCGTCGGTGAGGGGTTTGCGCCGCTCGAACGGACTCCACAGCCGCACGGCAATCCCCGCCAGCTGCAGCTCCCGCGCCACCACCAACCCATCGCCGCCGTTGTGGCCCGGCCCCACCAGCACCAGGGCGCCGCGCTGCTGCAACTGCGGCCACCAATCGGGCTGCTGCAGGCGCCGGGCCACCGCCAGGGCCGCCTTCTCCATCAGGGCCTCCACCGGCAGGCCACTGGCGAACAGCTGCTCCTCCAGGGCGGCCATCTGGGCGCTGCTCACCAGCAGGTGGGAGGCATCACGCGGCGGCCAGGCGGGCTGGGGCACGGCAGGCCAGATGGTGGCAGTTCCATGATGGAGCGATCACGCCGATCGGGCCGCAGGGCCCGGTTGTTTTCCTGGTTTGGCCCGTTTTTCTGCGATTCCCGCCGCGGCGGATCCCTCCGCGGCCGCCACCCCGGCTGGCGCCACGGCGCTGCAGCGGCTGCAGAGCTGGCCCGGCGAGCACCGGGTGGCGGTGGGACTCTCTGGCGGGGTGGACAGCTCCCTCACCGCGGCGCTGCTGGTGGAGGCGGGCTGGCAGGTGGAGGGGCTCACCCTGTGGTTGATGAGCGGCAAGGGGGCGTGCTGCGCCGAGGGGCTGGTGGACGCCGCCGGCATCTGCGAGCAGCTCGGTGTGCAGCACCACGTGGTGGATTTCCGCGAGCACTTCAAGGAGCAGATCGTGGACTTCCTGGTGGAGGGCTACGCCGCGGGCACCACGCCCCTGCCCTGCTCACGCTGCAACCGCGAGGTGAAGTTCGGCCCGATGCTGCAGTGGGCCGAGGCGGAGCGCGGTATCGAGCGGATCGCCACCGGTCACTACGCCCGGGTGTGCCATGGCGAGCAGAGCGACAACGGCCGCCATCAGCTGCTGCGCGGCCTGGACCGGCAGAAGGATCAGAGCTACTTCCTCTACGACCTGCCCCAGGAGGCCCTCGGCCGCCTGGTGTTCCCCCTCGGTGAACTCACCAAGCCGGACACCCGCGCCGAAGCCGCGCGCCATGGGCTGCGCACCGCCGAGAAGCCGGAAAGCCAGGACCTCTGCCTGGCGGACCACCACGGTTCGATGCGCGCCTTCCTCGATGCCTACCTGCCACCGCGCCAGGGCGAGATCGTGCTGGCCGATGGCCGGGTGGTGGGCCAGCACGACGGCATCCAGCACTTCACGATCGGTCAGCGCAAGGGGCTCGGTGTGGCCTGGAGTGAGCCCCTGCATGTGGTGAAGCTCGATGGCGCCATGAACCGGGTGGTGGTGGCGCCAAGGCGTGAAGCGGCCCGCGGCGAGGCGGTGGTGGGTGCGGTGAACTGGGTGTCGATCGCGCCGCCGGATCAGCCGATCGAGGTTGAGGTGCAGGTCCGCTACCGCAGCGGAGCCGTGGCGGCGCGGTTGACGCCGCTGGAGGCCACGGATGGCGATGCCGCGGCAGGGCGCCCCCATCGCTGCCGGTTGGAGTTCGCCGAGGAGCAGTTCTCGATCACGCCCGGCCAGGCGGCGGTGTTCTATGCCGGTGATCGGGTGCTGGGGGGCGGCTTGATCCAGCGCTAGGGCGCTTCACCAATAGGGGTCCGTCGCCAGCTCCACCATGAGCTCGCCGCTCTTGCTGGCTGGCACGGTGGCGATGCAGGCGCGGATGGTGGTGCCGTTCACGTCGAGTTCACAAGCACCGCAGCTGCCGCCGAGGCAGCCGGTGGGGATGGCGAAGCCGGCCTCGCGGGCGGCCTGCAGCCAGTCGCGGCCCACGGCGCAGGGGGTGCTGTGCCCGTTCGGCCAGTGGATCAGCACCTGTTTCGGGGTTGCGTTGTTCATTGCTGCGTCAGCAACGGCTCCAGGTTCACGTGCTGCTCGAAGGCATCGGCGAGGCGATCGAGCAGTGCCTCACGCTGACGGCTGTGGTGCGGTTGCTGTTCGCTCAGCCACGGCAAACCCTTGCGCGTCCGCAACTGGTTCAGCCAGCGCCGCCGCCAGGGGCCACTCTCGAACACACCATGCAGGTAGGTGCCCGCCACGTTGCCGTGCACCCATCCTAGTTCCGCATCGGCGCACAGCGGTTGGCAGGCCTCCAGGGCGGTGGTGCTGCCGCGGTGCAGCTCAAACCCCTCGATCGGCACCTCCCCAGGCCACAGCGCCTGGCTGCGGCGTTGGCGCAGGGCCTTGCTGCCCCCGAACACCGTGCGCAGCGGCAGCAGGTTCAACCCGGCCATCGC
>JBEGQE010000066.1:0-5559 GCA_041181145.1 Cyanobacteriota bacterium | reverse complement strand
TACCGCTTTCTGCTCGATCAGGGGATCTCCACCCTGAGCCTGGGGGCCGCCCAGCCCGGGGATCTGGCCTGGGCCAGCGCCCTTGCCGGGCCCTCAGCGGCCGGGGGGGGATGCGCGCAGTCCAGCCCTGGGATGGCTCAGCCATGGCTAAGCCAGGAGCACCACGATGCCCTGGCGCGCCTGGCCGCCGCCGGCCGTGAGCGGTTGGGGGCCGAACGCTGCGGCCAGTGCCGCGCCTGCCTGCCCTGTCCGCGGGAGCTGCCGATTCCGGAGCTGCTGCGCCTGCGCAACCTGGCGGTGGGCCATGGCATGCAGGCCTTCGCCGAGGAGCGCTACAACCTGATCGGCCGCGCCGGCCACTGGTGGGAGGAGATCAACGCCAGCGCCTGCGGCAGCTGCGGCGACTGCCTGCCCCGCTGCCCGCACCAGCTGCCCATCCCCGCCCTGCTCGCCGACACCCACCAGCGCCTGGCCGCCGCCCCGCGCCGGCGGCTCTGGGGCTGATCGCTGATCGTCGCCGAAGCGAGCGGCGGCGGCGGGCCGCTGCAGACGGATTCGATCAGCCTCGACCCTCAGCCGCCAGCGGCCAGGGCCCCATCCCAGAGCTGCTGCCAACGCTGCCGCGTGGCGGCATCCCAGGGGTCGAGGCTGGTGCAGCGCGCCAGCACCGCCGGCGGCGGCAGCAGCAGGGAGCGCAGGCGCTCGGGCCAACGGGCCAGGGCCGGCGCCAGGGCCTCGGCCGGCAGCGGCGGCACCCAGCCCCCGGCCAGCAACCGATCGAGCATCGGCAGCTCCAGGCCATCGCGCAGCCACTCCAGCGGCAGCGGCGGATCGGCGGCCAGGGGGGAGGGGCTGACGGGGCGCAGCAGCAGCTGCCACCAGAGCGGCGAGCCGCCGGCGGGCAGGACGGCCTCCAGGCGGGGATCGCGCAGCAGCAGCGGAATCACCCGATGGCTGGGCAGCACCGCCGCCTCCGCATCGCCAGCCAGCAGCAGGTTCAGTCCGTCGCGCTCGTCGAGCGCCACCGCCTGAGCCAGCAACCGCCGCAGCTGGGCGGGCAGGCGCGGATCCTCCAGGGCCGCCGCCGCGTTGGCCAGGCCGAGCTGGCGGCAGGCCAGCTCGATCACCAACCGCGGGCTGGAGGGCAGCACCAGCCGCCGCCGCAGGCTCGGATCCAGCAGCAACGACCAGCCCTCCGCCTGGCGACGGCGCAGATCGGGGCGGTTGCGCAGCAGCAGCAGCCAGGTGCCGAAGGCCCAGGGGTAGGCGAGGGGCGGCGCGCCCTCGGGCCGGAACAGGCGGCTCGGGGCCTGGGCCCAGGGGGCCAGCCGGGCCAGCAGCGCCGGGGCCTCGAGGGGTTGCAACTGCTCCGCATCCAGCTGTCCGGCCCAGCCATCGCCGAGGGCCAGCAGCAGCGCCTCCGCCCCACGTCCGGGCTGCTCGACCGCCGCCAGCAGCGCCGCCGGAGTGTCGAAGGGCCGGGAGCGCCAGGGGGCAGGCAGAGACTTCAACCAGGCGGCGGGCAGTTCGCCGCGGGCGCTCAGCAGCACCCCGGACGCCACCGCGCTGCGGCAGCCGACGAGCGCGGTGGAGCTCCCCAGTGCGGCCCCCATGGCCAGCAGCTGCAGGGCACGGCGACGGGGTAGGGACACCATGGCCCCGACCCTAGGGCGCGGCTCCGGAGGTGCGCCGCAGGCGCTCGCAGGCCCGGTCGCAGGCCGCCGCCAGCGCGGCCGGATCGCGGCCGCTCAGCTCCCAGAGCAGGGCCAGACCGCCTGCCCCCACCCCCTCCTTCACGTAGCCGCGCTCATAGGCCTGCAGCTCAAGGCTGCGGCAGCCACCGAAGCGCAGGCCCGTGGCATAGGCCAGCGGAGCGCCACCCCAACGCTCGCCGATCCGGCCCAGCAGGGCCACCAGATCACTGCCCGGTTCCTGGGCCACCCAGGCGGTGGTGGCGAGGGCGGCCTGGGCCAGCAGCCGCGGCCGATCCGGCACCGGCGTGAGCGCCAGGGCCAGGGCCAGCACCGCCGCCATCTGGCTGCCCCCGGCCAGCAGCAGCGGCAGCTCCGCCGCCGCCGCCGCCTGCACCAGGCCCGCCGCCAGGGCCTGCATCGGATCCCCCACCGCCGCCAGCACGGCCTCGGCGGGCGCCGCCGGCCGGGCCAAGCCGGCCGCCGCCAAGCCGCGGCGCACCAGCTCGGCCTTCAGCCCATGCGCCGGCTCCCGCAGGCTGCCGCTCACCAGGCCGGCGGCCGGCACCCCCAGCCCCTCCAGCACCGCCTGGGCCGTGCTGGTGCCACCGGGCACACACTCCGCCAGCAGCACCGGCTGGCCCAGGCGCGCCAGCCGCTCCCCCCAGCGGCGGCCCAGGGCCAGCAGGCCCGCCACCCGCAGCGGATCCATCGCCGCCCCACCACTCAGACAGCCCGCAGGCCCGCAGGCCAGGCCGCCGCTCGGGCGCAGGTGGGGCACCGCCGGCGCCACAGGCGCCCCCAGATCCACCACCAGCGGTTCGATCGCCAGCTGCTCCAGCACCACCCGGGCGATCAGGGCCGGGCTCACGCCGGCGGGCAGCGGCGGCAGGGCATGGGGCAGGGGCTGCTCCGGCCCGAGCAGCAGCAGCTCCGCATCGGCGGCGGCCGTGCGCCGCCGGGCTTCGGGGGTGGCACCGGCAGCCGAGATTCCCGGCACGGCGGCGGTGTCTGTGCCGGCCAGCACCAGCAGCACGCGGCATCGGCTGGCGGCCGGCAGATCGGCCACCGCGGGCACCCCCGCGGCCATCCGCTGCCACCAGCGCTCAGCCAGGCGGGGGTCGCCGCTCAGCAGGCGGGCCACACCGGGGGCGGCCATCAGAGGGGATCGAGGGCGAGCAGGGGACGCAGCAGGACCGGCGGCTCGCTGATCGGGCTCTGAAGGCGCGGGAAGATCCAGAAGGCCACGGCGTGCAGCGCCAGCACGTAGATCAGGTTCTGCACCAGGACCAGCACCAGGGCCAGCAGCTGCACCTGCAGCAGGTCGGGGCCGCCGCCGAGCTGCAGCACCCCGCTCAACCGCTCCAGCAGCTGCGCCGCCGCGGTGGTGATCAGCACCCAGAGGTTCTCGCCGAGCAGCAGCGAGAGCACCGCCACCCGCACCAGGAAGCCGGCGCTGCCGATCAGCAGGCCCACCCCCCAGCTCAGCCACCAGCTGCGCCGCCGCCGCCAGCACCACCCCAGCCACAGGGCCAGCAGGCCATAGGGAAACAGCACCAGCGGTCCGCGGATCGGCCCCATCAGCGCCACCAGCAGCAGCGTGGCCACGGCCACGCCCTCCACGGCACAGCGGCCGTTGTGCCGCAGCTGCAGCAGCGCCAGCGGCAGGGGCAACGCCAGGCGGAACAGGGCACCGCCCACCGGCAGGTAGTAGAGGCCCACCCACAGCAGGGCAGTGGCGGCCGCCAGGTAGGCGCTGTCGGTGATCTGGCGGGCCTGGCGGCGGCTGAGGCTCATCGGGCCGGGGGCGCCGGAGTGCGCACGGGTGCCGCCGGAGCCTCGCCGCCGGTCGGCACCCGCTCGATCGTCTCCACCTCGAAGGCCACACCGGCGGCCCGCAGGGCATCGGTGACGGCTTCCGCCGGCGAGGAGGGATCCGCCGCCGGCAGCTTGATCGTGACCCGATAGGGCGCCGGTGTGAGGGGAGCCACGGGGGCCACAGGCCGGCGGGGCGGCGCCGCGGGTGGGGCTGCGGCCGCAGGGGCAGGCGGCTTGCCGGCCGGCGTGGTTGCAGGGGAGAGGGTCCCAGCGCTGGCGGGAGGGGTTGTTCTGGCTGGGGCAGGCGGCGCCGCCGAGGGCTGGGAGAAGCTGCGGGAGAGCTGATCGCCGAACGGCGTGCCGCTGCAGCCGGCCAGGGCGGCCAGGGCCAGCGGCAGCATCAGCAGGGCGGGCCGCTGCGGACGCATCAGCTGTCGGCGGCGCGCACCACCCGCACGGCACTGGCCCGCAGGCGGCCGGTCTTGGTGGTGGCCGGCGCCTTCTTGGCCGCCGGTTTCTTGGCGGCGGGCGTCTTGGTGCCGGTCGCGGCAGCCTTGCGGCCCTTGCCCTTGCCGCTGGCCGCCTTGGCCGCCAGCAGCTCCACGGCCTGCTCGAGCGTGATCGTGTCGGCGGTGGTGCCCTCCGGCAGCGAGGCGTTCACCTTGCCCTGCTTCACATACAGGCCATAGGGCCCATCGAACAGCTGGATCGCCTCGTCGGCACCCTCGGGGGTGCCGAGGTCCTTGAGGGCGGTGCGGCCGCCGCGGCCACGCTTCGGCTGGGCCAGCAGCTCGATGGCACGGCTGAGACCCACCATCAGCACATCGTCCTCGGCCTTGAGGGAGCGGTAATCCTTCTCCCCTTTGCCCTTGTGGTGCACCACATAGGGGCCGAAGCGTCCGAGGCCGGCCTCGATCCGGCCGCCATCGGGGTGATCCCCCAGCTGGCGCGGCAGGCGCAGCAGGCCCAGGGCATCCTCCAGGCTGAGGTCCTCCGGCTTGACACCTTTCGGCAGGGAAGCCCGTTTGGGCTTGGGGGTCTCGTCACTCACCTGGCCCCGCTGCAGGTAGGGGCCGTACTGGCCGAACAGCAGGTAGATCGCCTCGCCGGTTTCGGGGTCCTCCCCGAGCGCTTCGGGGCCGTCGGCTTTCTGGCGCAGGATCAGCTCAGCCTTGTCGGCATCGAGATCGGCCGGGGTGATCTCGTTGGGCAGGGTGGCCTTGAGCAGCTCCTCGCTGCCGTCGTCGGCCACCCGCTTGGTTTCCAGGTAGGCCCCGAAGCGGCCGATGCGCACCACGCAGGGCAGGCCCTCCAGTTCCACCGTGCGCGAGGCGCCGGGATCGATGTCGCCCTCCCGCTGGGCCACCTGGTTCTCCAGGCCCTGATCGCCCTTGTAGAAGCTCTCCAGGTAGGGCAGCCACTGCACCTTGCCGTGGGAGATCTCATCGAGGGTGTTCTCCATCCGGGCGGTGAAGCTGGTGTCCACCAGGTCGGGGAAGTGCTCCTCGAGCAGGGCGGTCACCGCAAACGCCGTGAAGCTGGGGGTGAGGGCGTTGTTCTGCAGGGTGGCGTAACCGCGATCCACGATCGTGCCGATGATCGAGGCGTAGGTGGAGGGGCGGCCGATGCCCTCCTTCTCCAGCATCTTCACCAGGGCCGCCTCGCTGTAGCGGGCTGGGGGCTGGGTCTGGTGGCCGAGGGCCTCCACCCCCTTGCAGGCGGGGCTGTCGCCCGCCTTGAGGCTGGGCAGCAGCACCTCCTGGCCCTCGAGGGCGGCATCGGGATCGTCGGAGCCCTCCACGTAGGCCCGGAAGAAACCCGGGAAATCGATGCGCTTGCCGCTGGAGCGGAAGGCGGCGGTGCCGAGGCTGCCGCCATCGGCCTCCAGATCCACGCTCAGCATCGTCAGCTTGGCGTCGGCCATCTGGGAGGCCACGGTGCGCTTCCAGATCAGTTCGTACAGCGCCAGGTCGCGGCCATCCAGGCCGGTGGCGGAGGGGTCGCGGAAGCTCTCGCCGGCGGGGCGGATCGCCTCGTGGGCCTCCTGGGC
>JBEGQE010000065.1:0-4525 GCA_041181145.1 Cyanobacteriota bacterium | reverse complement strand
ACAGCGGATCAGCCCCGTGCCGCACCGGATCGATCGCCGGCAAGCCGGTGATGGCCGCGATCTCGTTGGTTTGGCGCTCCGCCTCAGCCGGCTCGAGCAAAGCGGTGTTCACCGCAATCGCCCGCACCCGCGGCCGCAACCCATCGGGCCGGCCCAAGGCTGCCAGGGCTTCACAGGTGGAAATCAGCTCCGGCAATGGCGGGATCGCCACAGCAGCAGCGCCCGGACGGGTGCGCACATGGCTCTGGCCGGCGCGATGCACCAGCAGCAAATCCGTGGGCTGGCTGCCGCGCATCAGCGGCAAGGTGGCGGTCGAGCCGGGATGCGCCAGCGAGCCCTGGCCCTCCACCAGCACCCAGGCCTGGGGACCGGCCCCTTGAGCCGCAGCCAACACCGCCGCCTCAACAGCTCCGGCGGCGTAATCCACTCGCACCGCATCGAGGGCGATGCCCTGGCCGCTGATCAAGATGCCCGCCTGACCGGTGCCCACAAAGCGCGCGTCGAGACCCGCTCGCTGCGCCGCCCGCTGCAACTCCAGGCAGGCGCTCATCTTGCCCACCGCCATATCCGAGCCCACCGCCAGTAGGCGCCGGCAAGGCAGGGCGGCGCTGCGGGCCATGGCCACGTCCAGCTCCGCCGGCTCGTGGCGCAGATCCCAGATCCACTGGTCAGGCGCCAGTGCAATGGCGGCGAACTCGGGATCCGCCGCCAGACGGCTATGCAAGCCACTGGCCAGGCTGAGTCCCGAGCGCAACGCCGTCACCACATCGGCGCGCATCTCAGCAGGCAAGCGGCCCCCGGAGGGCGCCAACCCAACGACAGCCACGGCAGGTCCAAAGGCCAGGGCAGCGGCCATATCCGCCACCACGGGCACGGCGCGGTCAATGCCGGTGATGGCGCGCAGATCGGCGCCGGCATGGGCGGGATCAATCACCGCCACGATCGGCCCCTGGCGGTAGCGCAGCATCGCCAGGCCCGTTTTGCCGGAGAGGTTGTCGAGGCCGCCGTGCTGCAGCAGCACCAGCGGGGCATCAGCCCTCAGCATCACGCCACCTCCTGGGGCACAGGCTGGAGTTGCACCCCCAGACCCGGGCGCAATGCTGGCCGGAGCACATCTCCATCTCGCTCCGGTCCGCCGAAGGGGTCGTCGATGAGGTTGAGGTGGCTATCGAGATCGGGCCACTGCACCAGCGGCAACAGCTGAGCCGCGCCGCTGTTGAGCAGGCCTCCATCGGAATAACACCCGAGCATCACCCCCAGGCCGAGGCGCCGAGCGGTGCGGGCCATCAGCAGGCCCTCGCTTAAGCCGCCGCACTTCACCAATTTGATGTTGATGCCTTGCACGTGGGGCGCCAGGCGCAACAGGTCGGTGAGATCCCAGCAGCTCTCATCAGCCACCACGGGAATCGGCGCCAGGCCCTGCAACGCCGCAAAGCCGGCAGTGTCGGCAGCCGCATCCAGTTGGGGCGCCAGAGGTTGCTCCACCAGCACCACCCCTTGATCCGCCAGCCAGGGAATCATCTGCCGTGCCCCTGCAAGATCCCAGCCGCCATTGGCATCGATCTGCAGCTCATCGCCGGTGCGCAGCGCGCTGCGCACCGCCTGCACCAGAGCACGGTCGTGGTCGAGGCCATCGGGGGATCCCAGCTTGAGCTTGATGCGGGTGGAGGGCAGCTGCAGCCGCCAGCGCTCGAGCCGCGCCAACACAGCCTCGATCGGACCTAAGCCGAGGGTCACGCTGGTGGCGGCGCAGGCGCCTGGATCCAGCCCCCAGAGCCGGTGCAGCGGTTGCCCCAGGCGTTGCCCCCACCAATCGTGCAGGGCCAGATCCAGGCCGCAGCGCGCCGGTGGGCTGAGGCTCTGCAGCAACGGCTCCAGCGCTTGCAGCGGCTTAGGAGCCAACGGCTCCAGCACGGGTGCGAGGGCCTCGAGCTCGGCGGCGATGGCATCGGTTTCATAGGCGCGATGGCCCGTGTCAAAGCCACCGGTCTCACCACGACCCGTCAGGCCGTCATGCTCGAGCTCCAGCAGCAGATGCTCAACGGCGCTGGTGGTACCGCGGCTGATGGCCAGCGGCACGGCCTTGTTCAGGCGGAAGCGATGCAGGCGAAGGCGCATGGCCCCACGGCGCTGCCTTCAAGCTGGCACAGACCGACCAGCGATGCCGGAAACTGGTGCGATGACGGCGACACAACTGAACGCACCGCCCGCCGCTGGTGGGACTGCAGGACGCGGCAGCTATTGGATCACGACCTTCGGCTGCCAGATGAACAAGGCGGATTCCGAGCGCATGGCCGGAATCCTCGAATCGATGGGCTACTGCGAGGCGCAGGCCGAGCTCGAGGCCGATCTCGTGCTCTACAACACCTGCACGATCCGCGATAACGCTGAGCAGAAGGTTTACAGCTATTTGGGCCGTCAGGCCCAACGCAAACGCGTCAATCCCAACCTCACCCTGGTGGTGGCCGGCTGCGTAGCTCAGCAGGAGGGCGAATCTCTGCTGCGGCGCGTACCAGAGCTGGATCTGGTGATGGGTCCGCAGCACGCCAACCGCCTCGATGTGCTGCTGGCCCAGGTGGAGCAGGGCCAGCAGGTGGTGGCCACCGAAGAGCACCACATCCTGGAAGACATCACCACCGCCCGCCGCGACAGCAGCATCTGCGGCTGGGTGAATGTGATCTACGGCTGCAACGAGCGCTGCACCTATTGCGTGGTGCCCTCGGTGCGCGGCAAGGAGCAATCGCGCCTGCCCGAGGCGATCAAACTGGAGATGGAGGGGCTGGCAGCCCAGGGTTTCAAAGAGATCACCCTGCTGGGCCAGAACATCGATGCCTACGGCCGCGACCTGCCAGGCATCACCCCCGAAGGACGCCGCCAGCACACGCTGACGGACCTGCTGCAGTTCGTGCACGACGTGGAGGGCCTCGAGCGGATCCGCTTCGCCACCAGCCATCCCCGCTATTTCACTGAGAGGCTGATCGATGCCTGCGCCGATCTTCCCAAGGTCTGCGAGCACTTCCACGTCCCCTTCCAGAGCGGGGACGACGACGTGCTCAAAGCGATGGCCCGTGGCTACACGGTGGATCGCTACCGGCGCATCATCGATCGCATCCGCGAGCGCATGCCCGATGCCTCGATCAGCGCCGATGTGATCGTGGCCTTCCCCGGCGAAACCGACGCCCAGTACCGGCGCACGCTCGATCTGATCGACGAGATCGGCTTCGATGCGGTGAACACCGCCGCTTACTCGCCGCGCCCGAACACCCCCGCTGCCGACTGGCCCGATCAGCTGCCGGAAGCGGTGAAGGTGGATCGCCTGCAGGAGATCAACGCCCTGGTGGAGCGCAAGGCGCGCCAGCGCAGCGCCCGCTACGCCGGCCGGATCGAACAGATCCTGGTGGAGGGCACCAATCCCAAGGACCCCGAGCAGGTGATGGGGCGCACCCGCACCAACCGGCTCACCTTCTTCCCGGCCGGCCGGGCGGACGGGACCCGCTGGCAGCCCGGCGATCTGGTGGAGGTGCGCATCGAGACGGTGCGCGCCTTCTCGCTCAGCGGCGTGGCCCTGGAGGGCTGAGGGCCCCGCCGGGCGTGGGTGCGCCGGAGCGCTGCGCTGGTTCCAGACCCGGCATCGCTGATACCTTTGGCCCCTCGCATCTGCCCCCCATGACCGCCGCTCCCACCCATCTCGGTCTGGTGTTCGGTGGGGTGTCCGGCGAGCATGCGGTCTCGATCCGTTCGGCCAACACGGTGGCTGCCGCCCTGCGCCGTGGCGACAACGCCGAGCGCTACCGGCTCAGCTGCTTCTACATCGACCCATGGGGGCACTGGTGGCCGCCGGCGGTGGCCGATGCCGTGCTGCAGCGCGGTGTGCCCGCCACCCGCCAGGATCTGCCGGCCGCACCGATCCGCCCCGGCTTCCGCGGATTTCCCGAGGGCGCCCTCGATGTGGAGGTGTGGGTGCCGGTGCTGCACGGTCCCAATGGCGAGGACGGCACGATCCAGGGCCTGTTCAGCCTGATGCAGGTTCCCTTTGTGGGCTCCGGGGTGCTGGGCTCGGCCGTGGGCATGGACAAGCAGGCGATGAAGGCCGCCTTCGCCGCCGCCGGCCTGCCTCAGGTGCCCTATGCCTGCGTCGATGCCGCTGAGATCGCCGCCGGCACCGAAGCATTGCTGAACCGCCTCGAGCAGCAGCTCGGCTACCCCTGTTTCGTCAAGCCCGCCAACCTCGGCTCCTCGGTGGGCATCAGCAAGGCCACCAACCGCGCCGAGCTGCTGGCCGGCCTGCGGGAGGCCGCAGGCCACGATCCCCGCCTGGTGGTGGAGCAGGGGGTCGACGCCCGGGAGCTGGAGTGCGCCGTGCTCGGCTGCCGTGAGCTGCGGGCCTCGGTGCTCGGCGAGATCTGCTTCGAGGCCGACTGGTACGACTACGAGACCAAGTACAGCGAGGGCCTCAGCCACACCGTGATCCCGGCTGAGGTGCCGGCGGCGATCAGTGCGCGCGCCCGGGACCTCGCGGTGGCCG
>JBEGQE010000064.1:0-3133 GCA_041181145.1 Cyanobacteriota bacterium | reverse complement strand
GGGGCAGCCGCACGGTCCCAGCGGCGGTCCTCGTCGGCTTCCCGCTGCCAGCGGCTCGGTTGATCGGGCTCCCAGCGGGACGGCTGGGGGGAAGGCTCACGATCCCAGCGGGAGGGTTCGTCGCGATCCCGGCTGTCACGATCCCAGCTGTCGCGATCCCAGCCAGCGGTGCTGCTGCGGGCGGCGCTCCAGGAGGGTTCGGCCCAGGGGTCGCGGCTGCGGCCCCGATCCCAGTCGTCCCAATCGTCATCGGCGAACAGCTCGTCCTTGATCGAACCGAGCGTGTTCTTGAGGCCCTGCAGCGGATTGCTGTCCTGCTTGCGCTCGCTGGCCAGGCGACGGTTGAGGCCATAGAGCGATTCCTGCAGCTGGCTCACCGCCAGGTCGAGGTCGCCCGGGTCACCGCCGGCCAGCTGGTCCTGCACGTCGCGCACGGCGATCTCCACCGCCCGCTGCTGGCGCTCGGCGCCATAGGGTCCGAGCTCGAGGGCTGCATCGCGCAGACGGCGTTCGGCCTGGGCCACAAGGGTCTGGGCGCGGTTGCGGCGATCGATCTCCGCCTTGCGGCGGCGGTCCTCGTTGGCCTTCTGTTCGGCCTCCTCGATCAGGGCCTTGATTTCGTCCTCGCCCAGGTTGGAGCCGCCCTGGATGCTCACGCTCTGCTGGCGCCCGGTGGTGCGGTCGGTGGCCGACACCTGCAGCAGGCCGTTGGCATCGATGTCGAACGACACCTGCACCTGCGGCACCCCGCGCGGCGCCGGCGGGATGCCCGACAGGCGGAACCGGCCGAGGCTCTTGTTGCCCTCCGCCATCTGCCGCTCACCCTGCAACACGTGGATCTCCACCGAGCTCTGGTTGGCCTCGGAGGTGCTGAACACGTCGCTCTTGCGCACGGGGATCGGTGTGTTGCGCGGAATCAGCACCTTCATCACGCCGCCGATCGTCTCCAGGCCCAGCGAGAGGGGGGTGACGTCGTTGAGCATCAGGTCGCGCAGTTCGCCGGTGAGGATGCCGGCCTGCACGGCCGCGCCGATCGCCACCACCTCATCGGGGTTCACCGACTGGCAGGGCTCGAGCGGAATCAGCGTGCGCACCATCGCCTGCACCATCGGCATGCGGGTGGAACCGCCCACCAGCACCACATCGTCAATGTCCTCAGCGGCCAGGCCCGAATCGCGCAGGGCCCGCTGCACCGGCCGCAGTAGCCGATCCAGCAGGTCCGGGCAAAGCTCCTCGAAGCGGTGACGCTCGAGGGTGGTCTCGATGTGCAGCGGGCCGTTCTCAGCGGTGGCGATGAACGGCAGCGAGATCGGGGTGCTCTGCACGCCGCTGAGCTCGATCTTGGCCTTCTCCGCCGCCTCGGTGAGGCGCTGCAGGGCCTGACGGTCGCGGCGCAGGTCGAGGCCATGCTCCTGCTGGAAGGCATCGGCCAGCCAGTCGACGATGCGGCGATCCCAGTCGTTGCCTCCCAGCTGGGTGTCGCCGCTGGTGGCCTTCACATCGAACACCCCCTGGGCGATGCGCAGCACCGACACATCGAAGGTGCCTCCGCCCAGGTCGAAGACCAGCACCCGCTTCACCGTGCTGCGGTCGAAGCCGTAGGCCAGGGCCGCCGCCGTCGGCTCATTGAGGATGCGCTCCACGCTGATGCCCGCCAGGCGGCCGGCATCGCGGGTGGCCTGGCGCTGGGCGTCGTTGAAGTAGGCCGGCACGGTGATCACCGCCGCCTCAACCGGTTCCCCCAGATAGGTGCTGGCGTCGTCCACGAGCTTGCGCAGCACGCTGGCCACCAACTCCTCAGGGGCGTACTCGCGCTCCGTGGCCGGGCAGACCACGCGCACATTGCCCTGGTCGTTGGCGCGCACCGTGTAGGGCACCGACAGGCTGCCGTCGTCGAGCTCGTCCCACTGGCGGCCGACAAAGCGCTTGAGATTGGCAAAGGTGTTGCGGGGGTTCAGCACCAGCTGGCGTCGGGCCAGCTGGCCCACCAGCAGCTCCTGGTCCTTGCTGAAACCCACCACGGATGGGGTGGTGCGTCCCCCCTCGGCGCTGGCGATCACCTGGGGGCGCCCACCCTCCAGCACCGCCACCACCGAGTTGGTGGTGCCCAGATCGATGCCGACTATGCGCGCCACAGGTCCTGGCCCTCCGGTCCGGGGATCACCGGGGCAACGGGCCCGGATCGCATCGCCTGACGGCTAGCTCGACTGGTTGCTTGACCGCTTGCCTGCACCGTCAGTCCGTGGGTCCCCGTTGGCTGAAGCCCAACGCTAACGGGCGCGGGGGGTTCGGCCAGCCGAACCGGTGGGTGTGACCCCATAGATTTGGCAGACGTCAAGAAGCCCATGGCCACGGGTTCCCGCCCCGATCTGTTCGCCCTGCGGCGACGACCCCCCGGCGAAAAGCTTCTCGATCAGGGCTTTCACCAGCTGGCCATCACCCTGGCATCGGTGGTGGGCCTGGTGCTGCTGGGGATCCTGGTGACCGTGCTGGGTGGGGCGCGCGAGGCGATCGGCCGGTTCGGCCTCAGCTTCCTCACCACCTCCAACTGGGACCCGGTGGGCGGCGAGTACGGCGCCTTCACCGCCATCTACGGCACGTTGGTGAGCTCCCTGCTCGCCCTGCTGATCGCCGTGCCGCTGGGGGTTGGCACCGCGATCTTTCTGACCGAGAACCTGATCCCCCTGAGGATCCGCCAGGTGCTTGGGGTGATGGTCGAGCTGCTGGCGGCGATCCCCTCCGTGGTGCTCGGCCTCTGGGCGATCTTCGTGATGGAACCCTTCCTGCGCCCCTTCCTGAATGGGCTGCACCAGGCGCTCGGCTGGCTGCCGTTCTTCTCCACCGAACCGCAGGGCCCTGGCATGGCGCCGGCGATCCTGATCCTGGTGGTGATGATCCTGCCGATCATCACGGCCATCAGCCGCGACTCGCTGCTGCAGGTACCCGAATCCCTGCGCCAGGCGGCCTACGGGGTGGGAACCACCCGCTGGGGGGCCATCGTGCACGTGATCCTGCCGGCGGCGATCTCCGGCATCACCGGCGGCGTGATGCTGGCTCTGGGTCGTGCCATGGGCGAAACCATGGCCGTGACCATGATCATCGGCAACTCCACCAACTTCAGCTGGAGCCTGCT
>JBEGQE010000063.1:0-28277 GCA_041181145.1 Cyanobacteriota bacterium | reverse complement strand
ACGTCGTAGACGCGGGCCCGCAGGATGCGCTGCAGCATGTCTGGACAGGGCTGAGGGGTCTCGGCCGCTGGGCTTCCGCCGCCGCCGCCCTGGCCGGGTCCGCCTGAATCGCGCATCGCCTCTGTCATGGCCTCAGTGTGCCAAGGCCTGTGGTTTCGCCATGACACCCCGCCGCAGACGGTGTGATCCGACGCCAACGGCCCAGGCGAGGCGCGTAGGCTGAACTCCACTGAAGGCCCGGGGCATGCATCTCAGCGAGCTGACGCATCCGAATCAGCTGCATGGTCTGAGCATCCCCGAGCTCCAGGACGTCGCCCGTCAGATCCGCGAGCGCCACCTGGAGGTGGTGAGCACCAGCGGCGGCCACCTCGGCCCCGGTCTGGGGGTGGTGGAGCTCACCCTGGCGCTCTATCAGACCCTCGATCTCGACCATGACCGCGTGGTCTGGGATGTGGGCCACCAGGCCTATCCCCACAAGCTGATCACCGGCCGTTACAACGATTTCGGCACGCTGCGCCAGAAGGATGGCGTGGCGGGCTACCTGAAGCGCTGCGAGAGCCGCTTCGACCACTTCGGCGCCGGCCACGCCAGCACCTCGATCTCAGCGGCCCTGGGCATGGCCCTGGCCCGTGACCAGCGCGGCGAGGGCTTCAAGTGTGTGGCCGTGATCGGCGATGGCTCCCTCACCGGCGGCATGGCCCTGGAGGCCATCAACCACGCCGGCCACCTGCCCAAGACCCGCCTGCTGGTGGTGCTGAACGACAACGACATGTCGATCAGCCCGCCGGTGGGGGCCCTCAGCACTCACCTCAACCGCATGCGGCACAGCAAGCCGCTGCAGTTCCTGCAGGACAACGCCGAGGAGGCGATCAAGCATCTGCCCTTCATGCACGGGGAGCTGCCCACCGAGCTGAAGAACCTCAAGGAGAGCATGAAGCGCCTGGCGGTGCCCAAGCTGGGCGCCGTGTTCGAGGAGCTGGGCTTCACCTACATGGGGCCGGTGGATGGCCACGACATCGCCGGCATGATCCAGGTGTTCCGCCAGGCCCATGAGCATGAGGGGCCGGTGCTGGTGCACGTGGCCACCACCAAGGGCAAGGGCTACGCCTATGCCGAGGAGGATCAGGTCAGCTACCACGCCCAGAGCGCCTTCGATCTGGCCACGGGCAAGGCCTACCCCTCCAGCAAGCCGAAGCCGCCCAGCTACAGCAAGGTGTTCGGCCAGACCCTGATCAAGATCTGCGAGCAGGATCCGCGCGTGGTGGGCATCACCGCCGCCATGGCCACCGGCACGGGCCTGGATCTGCTTGAGAAGGCCCGCCCTCACCAGTACTTCGATGTGGGCATCGCCGAGCAGCACGCCGTGACGATGGCGGCCGGCATGGCCTGCGAGGGTCTGCGGCCCGTGTGCGCGATCTACAGCACCTTCCTGCAGCGCGCCTACGACCAGCTGATCCACGACGTGGGCATTCAGAACCTGCCCGTCACCTTCGTGATGGACCGGGCCGGCATCGTCGGAGCCGACGGCCCCACCCACCAGGGCCAGTACGACATCAGCTATCTGCGCTGCGTGCCCAACTTCACGGTGATGGCCCCCAAGGATGAGGGCGAGCTGCAGCGCATGTTGATCACCTGTCTGCAGCACAACGGACCCACCGCCCTGCGCATTCCGCGCGGTGAAGGGGAGGGTGTGCCGTTGATGGAGGAGGGCTGGGAGCCCTTGGAGATCGGTCGCGGCGAGCTGCTGGCCGATGGCGATGATCTGCTGATCGTGGCCTATGGCGCCATGGTGGCGCCGGCGATGGCCACCGCCGGGTTGCTGCAGGAGCAGGGGGTGCGTGCCGCCGTGATCAATGCCCGCTTCCTGCGGCCGCTCGATCAGGCGCTGATCCTGCCCATGTCCCAGCGCATCGGTCGGGTGGTGACGATGGAGGAGGGCTGCCTGGCCGGTGGTTTCGGCGCCGCCGTGGTGGAAACCCTCAACGACCACGACGTGCTGGTGCCCGTGCATCGCATCGGCATCCCGGATGTGCTGGTGGATCACGCCACGCCCGATCAGAGCAAGCTGGCCCTCGGTCTCACCCCGCCGCAGATGGTGGAGAGCATCCTGGAGCGCTTCGGCGCCCTGCGCCGCCAGGCGGTGGGTGTCTGAGCCGCAGCTTGAGCACTGCGATGTGCTGATCGCCGGGGCCGGCCCGTCCGGCTCCGATCTGGCGCGGCGGCTGGCTGAAGCGGGCCGCTCGGTGCTGTTGATCGACAGCCTCAGCGATCTGCGCCAGGCCGCCTTCAGCAGTGCGGCCCTGCCCTGGAGTGCCGTGCAGCGCCAGGGCCTGCCGGAGTCGGTGGTGGCGGCGCGCTGGAGCCGTTGGCTGCTGCTGGGCCCTGGGGAGGATCGTCGCCGCTGGGAGAGCGGCGCGGCAGCGGATGGAGAGCAAACGGCCCTGGTTCCCCTCGGTGCCGTTCTGGATTTCGGTGCCCTGCGCCAGTGGCTGGTGCAGCGGGCTGCTCAGGCCGGTGCCAGGGTGCAGCTGGGCTGGCGTGCCGTGCGGCTGGAGCCGCAGCCATGGCGCAACGGCGCGGTGATCACAGTGCTGCGCGGCCCTGGCGGCTTGCAGCGCCGGGTGGCCAGTCGCTTCGTGGTGGATGCCACCGGTCAGGCCCGGTCCCTGCTGGGCGACCCCAGCCACCCCGCCGATCCGCTGGTGAGCGGCAGTGGCGTGGAGTGGCTGCTGCAGCTCGATGACCAGCGCTGGCGGCGATGGGCCGATCAGCTCACGTTCCTGATGGGCAGCGACTGGGTGCCCCAGGGCTACGGCTGGGTGTTCCCAATGCAGCCTGGCCTCCTCAAGGTGGGCGTGTGCCGGCTCAGCGATCCAGCTCGCCCCCAGCCTCCGTTGCATGGCCTGCTGCAGGCGCTGCTGCAGCGCCTGGATCTCGGACCGGTGCAGGTGCTGGACCGCCACGGCGGCCTGATCCGCAGCACCATCCGCCGGCGCGAGCCTCACCGGCGCGGACCGCTGCTGGGGTTGGGTGATGCCGTAAGCACGGCCAACCTGCTGGGGGGCGAGGGGATCCGCCATGCCCTCAGCAGCAGCGAGGTGTTGGCACCTCTGCTGCAGCAGGCCCTGGCCGGCCGGCCGGATGCTCTCGATCGCTACCCGCGTCTGCTGCGCCGGCGCCTGGGCTGGCGCTGGAGCCTCAGTGGCCGATTGGCCCGGCGCACCTGGCTGGGGCTGCAGGGGGGCTCTGCGGATGCTCGCCTGCGGCGGTTGCTCAGCGGCCTTGAGGCCGGTTCGAGTGCGGCGGATCTTTCAGCCCTGCTGTTCGACTACCGGTTCGAGCGCTACGGCCTGCGGGCCCTGCCCTATCTCCTGGGATGGCGCTGATCGCGACCGCTTGGCACGACTTTTCTCCAACAGGAAGGGGCCCCTCAGGACCCCTCTGCCACGGCTATTGGGCCGTCGGTGCCGTCGGGCTGGCTGTGGCTCAGACCACGCCGCGGGCGGCCAGGCCGAGGATGGCGCCCATGCCGAGGATGTGGCCGAAGGAGGTGGTGGCCAGCAGGGCGGCGTGGCTCATGCCACCGAACATGGCGGCGTTGGGCAGTTGGGCGCCCTCATTGGGGTACTTGATGGTGGCCTTGCCGATGCCGATGGCGATCACGTTGGCAATGATCATCACCAGGCCAACCTTGGGCGACCAGGCGACGGAAGCGGGGGCGATGGCCAGCAGGGGAGCGAGCATCGATCTTTCGGGGCGACGCTTCATCTTCTGAGCGGAGTCGGCCTCCAGCCGGATCGCTTAAGACTTGTTCATTGCCTCCCGATGCAGCTCGTTCACCACGCTGTTGCGCTTGAGGCTGCTCAACCCCCGGTTGATGCGTGCCACAACCGCGTCCGGCAGGGATGGCGAGAGGGCGAAGGCCTGTGATTCGCGTTGCAGTCCCTGCAGACTGATCACCAGTCCACGCCGCGGGCTGCGCTGCAGGGCGTACTGCAGCTGCAGATCTTCGGCAAGTACGGCATCGGCCTGATCGTCCAGCAGCGCGGCGGCGGCCTGGCTCACCTGGGGCAGCGCCACGATCTGGATCGGTTGCGCCGGCTGCGCGGCGTTGATGCTGCGCAGCACCTCCTCGCTGACGCTGCCGGGCCGGGCCGCCACACGCCGCCCCTCCAGGTCGGTGAGCTGGCGCAGATCCGGCTGGCCGGCTGCCGGCTCGCGCACCACCTTGACCGTGATCGTCGTCACCAGCAGCGATGCGGTGACGATCCGGATCAGATAGCTCACGATCACCAGGCCGTGGCCCCGTGTGGTGGTGGCGATCGTGTTGGTGCCGGGGCCCGTTGCCAGGATCTGGAACACCTTGGCGAAGGTGCGGCGCGCCCCCTGCCGCTGCTGCTCCTTGCTGGCGCCATGGTTCTCGCACTGCCACAGCAGCGCGCTCACCAGGCCGATGCTCAGCAGATAGGCGGCCAGCAGCTGCAGCAGATCCGGGCCAAGCAGGGAACGCAGCACCGCTTCGCCCGCCTCGAGGCGATTGCGTCGCTGCATCACGCCAAGGCCCATCTCCTGGAACGGCAGGCTGAAGCGCACGCTGTTCACACGCTCCGGCGTGATCGTGAGGCAGCCCACGCCCACATCCAGAGCCCCCGTCTGCACATCGCGGATCAGGGCGGCGGCGGTGGGCCTGGCCTCCAGAACGAAGGGCAGGCGCTCCTGATTGGCCAGCCGCGACCACAGGTTCACCGCCAGGCCGTGCCACTGGCCCCTCTCCTCATCCGAGCAGGGCTGTGCTCCATCCACCACCCCCACCCGCAGCACCGGCGTCTGCTGGCCAGGGGCCGCGTTCACCGCAGCGCTGGCCCCGAGCAGCGTGCTGGCCAGCAGCGCGGTGAGCGCCAGCCAGCCGGGGAGTGGGCGGCCGGTTCGGGTCATCGGGCCGCTTGGGAGCGACTGAAGCCGAGCAGTACCAGCAGATTGCTCAGGGTGAGGAACGCTTCGGCACCGCCGTGGAGCACATCCACATCGGCCAGCTGGCGGCCGTAGCGGCCCTCCGCCAGCAGGGCCGCCCCAATCGTGACGGCGACGAACACCAGCGTGAGGGCAAAACCGATCAGCGCCAGCCGTGGCATCCGCCCGGATCGCCAGGCGAACCACAGAAAGGCCAGGTAGGGAAACAGCGAGAGGGCAAACAGGGGAGCCGGGTCGAACGACGCCCACGCCGTCAGCAGCGGGGTGGGGTCCATCAGCGGTTCCCCGCCTGGGCCGGCCGGCGCGCCAGCCACCAGGCAGCAACGGCCAGGCAGCCATTGCCCAGCAGCGTGGTGCCGGCCTGCAGCACCACCAGACCCTTCAGCCCCGCGGCGTTGTCGAACAGATGCCAGGTGCAGGCGGCCATGGCGCTCACCAGGGCCGGCACCATGGCCAGCGACAGCCAGGTCCATTCCGGTTCACCGCGCTGCTGCCCCCAGCGCTGAATCGCCAGCATCGCCAGCACCCACTCGATCACCGAGGCGATGTGGATCCACCAGGTGGGCAGGGAGAGGGCATGCATCGCCCGTTTCTACTGCTGCCGGGGGCCGCTTGCGCCCCCAGCTCGTCACACCATGTGGCCGCTGAACTGCTCATACAGCGTGGCCAGCACCGCGGCCATTTCCGGTTTGAGCTGGCAGCCCGGCACCGACTGGGCGGCCAGGAGCAGCAGGGCGCAGGCATCCACCAGGGCCGAGGCCTCCTGACTTGACAGATTGATCAGGTGCTCCTGCCCGCAATGGGTGACGTGCACGGCAGTACGGCGTTCTGTAGCGCACGCTACGGAGTTTTCTCAAGGCTTCACAAACCTGCCCATTGATTTCCGATTTGTGAGTGCGTGATCCATGGGATCGCAGGTTGCTTCGATCAGGAATCGCTGCAGATCGCTGCCGTTGGCTGATGAGCTGCCTACGGTGCTGCTGTTCTCGCCTGGATCTGCATGGCTGCCCGCCTGTCGCGTGCCCTGCTGCTACTGCCTCTTGCTTCCGCCCTTCTGCTGGCGATCGGCTCCGCCCAGGCCTGCGAGAAGCACCTCCGCGGCCATGGCCCCGGATCCGACACCGCCGCCCAGGCCAGTCAGAACTGAGCGGAGCTCCCCTCAGAGCGGCAGGAAACTGTCGCGCCGGTGGAAGTCGGCCTCCTGGCCGGTGTGGCGCCAGGCCCAGTAGCTGCAGCCGTGCTCACGGTGATCAAGCACGGCGGTCGCCGAGAGCTCCAGCGGCGCTGCGGCCTTGATCAGGCTGCGCAGATCGAGCTCGAAGCTGAGCTGCAGCTCCTGCGTTGCCGATGGATCGGGCCATGCGTCCGGCCGCACCAGGCGGAAGGGCAGTCGGCTCACCGCCGGCTCCGGACGTAACCCCTCGCGGTAGGCGCTCAGGGCGTAGAGGTTCCAGTCGCCGCTGGGGGCCAGGTTGATCTCCCAGTACTGCGGCTGGCCCGGCACGCCGAAGAACGCTTCGAAGCAGGTGCTTTGCCAGAGCCCGTCGCGTCGGGCGGGCTGCGCTGCCGGCGGTGGAAGCCGCCACGCCGCCAGCGCCCCGCAGAGGCCGTAGTGCAGGCTCAGCACCGCGCCATCCCAGGTGGCGGTGGCCTGCAGCTGCAGACCCTCGAGCTGGGGTTCGCTGCGAAATGGCGCCAGCATCCGTGGGGCCAGCATCCGTGGCGCCATCAGGCCGTGGCGCCGGCGGCGGCCCCGCTCAGCCGCTCCACCAGGGCGCGGAGCTCGCCCTCCTGCGCTTCGATGCTCGCCGTGAGCCGGAACTGCACCACGGCCCGATGCAGGTTGTGCTCCGGATGGTCGGCCTTGAAGTAAACACTGCCCGCCAGGTAGTCGCTGAAGAAGCGCAGACCCAGCTCGAAGCTGATCAGCCGCACGGCTTCCGGGATGTAGCGCAGCTCGGCCGCCGTGAGGAACCGGCCGGCAACGCCCAGATACCCCTCCAGAATCGCGGCGGCCAGATCAAGATCGAAGCGCACCGCTGGGAAGTCGGTGGTTTCCTCGCCCAGGGGGTTGCAGCAGGAGCGGAGGCAGTCGCCGATGTCGTAGTGCACGAGTCCCGGCTTCACGGTGTCGAGATCGATCAGGGCGATCGCCTCGCCGCTGCCGCTGTCGAGCAGCATGTTGTTGATCTTCGGGTCGCCGTGGATCGGCCGCAGTGGCAGCTCGCCGCGCTCCTTGGCCTGCTCCAGCACACCGGCAAAGGCTTCGCGATCGCGGATGAAGGCCACGCAGCTGTCCGCCAGGGGTGAACGGGGCTGGCGGGTGCGCACCAGCTCGCGGTGGTAAGCCTTCAGGTAGCGGGGCGTGATGTGGAAGCCCTCCAGGGTGTCGGCCAGCTGGTCCACCGGCAGATCGCTGATCAGGTGGTGGAACAGGCCCAGGCCCCAGCCCAGTTCACGGGCCTGCTGGCGGTGTTCGATCACCTCCACGCTGCGGGCGTCGTCCACGAAGGTGAGGGTCCGCCAGAAGCCGCCGCTCTGGCAGCAGTGCCAGGCCTGGTCGTCGTCGCGGGTGCACACCACCTGCGGCAGCTCCCAGCGCCGGCCAGCCGGCACGCTCTGCAGCCGCTGCTCGACATGGCGGCCCAGTACCTGCAGGTTCTGCATCACCAGTTCGGGCTGGCGGAAGACGCGGGTATTGAGTCGCTGCAGCACATACCGCTGGCCACCGGCTGCCACCACGAAGGTGTCGTTCACGTTGCCGTTGCCCAGGGGCTGGATGCTGTCGATCGACCCAGGCAGGGCGAAGGCTTCGGCAACGGCCTGCAGTTCAGCCGCGGTGGGGGCGGTGGGACTCACGGCAGCAGACAGGCTCGCCAGCGCAGGCTGGCAGCGGCTGCAGGCTGCGGGGGGTGCTGGGGGTCAGCTGTCGTTCAGGCCCCGGCGGCGGCGGCTGCGGTGTTGCCGGGCACCACCGGGGCGACAGCCGCTGTGCTGGCGGCACGCTCCTGTTCAATTTCGCGCCGCAGCTGATGGCGGATGTGATCGGGGGATTTGTATTGGCGCGGCAGACAGTTGTGCAGGGTTTCGAGGCGACTCCAACAGAGCGTCTTTTCAATGCCTGTGTTGGAGCGCCCTTCCAGCAACAGGGCTTTCAGCGCCTTGCGGTACAGAAAATATTTGGCTTCCAGTTCACCGATGGTCAGGCCTTTGCTCTCAGTCATGGTCAGGCCATCAGGTCAGGCTGCACCGTACGGCAGATCCGTGCCCCCTGCGGCTGTGCGGTGCCGATCTGTCGTGATGCAGCACACAGCAGCGGCAGCGGCCGCCGATCCCGCCTCGTTCAGCATGGCCTGATGCAGATCTATCCCATCCCCTTGCTCGGTGTCTGCCCGTGTGGGCTGCGCAGCCGCTTTGCCGCGACCGAGGGGCGATGAACATCGTTCTGCTGCGGCCAGAGGACTGGCTGGATGACGCGCTGGTGCTGCTGAGCGATCACCGGGCGGCCCATCTGCGGGAGGTTCTGCATGCGCAGCCGGGCGATCGGGTGCGGGTGGGCCTGCTGGGCGGTGCCTGCGGCGAAGCGCGGGTGGAGGCGCTCGACCCCAGCGGCGTGCGCCTGCGGGTTGCCCTGGGGGAGGCCCCGCCAGCACGCCACCGGTACGACATCGTTCTTGCCCTGCCGCGGCCGAAGATGCTGCGCCGCATCCTGCGCACCGTGGCCGAATTCGGCGTGTGCAACCTGCACCTGATCCACAGCGCCAGGGTCGAGAAAAGCTATTGGCAGAGCCCACTGCTTCGGGCGGACAAGCTGGAGTCCGCCCTGCTGGCTGGGTTGGAGCGCTCCCGCGACACCCTGCCGCCGCGGATTCAGTTCCATCGACGCTTCCGTCCCTTCGTGGAGGACGTGCTGCCGGGCCTCTGCGGCGAACGCCCCTGCTGGCTGGCTGACATGGGTGGATCCACGGCGCTGGCGGAGGTGCCGCCGCTGCCGGCGGTGGTGATGATCGGCCCGGAAGGGGGCTTCGTTCCCTTTGAACTGGAGCTGGCCGAATCGGTGATCGCCCAGCGCGTGCATCTTGGCGGCCGCATCCTCAGCGTGGATACGGCGCTCACGGCGGTGCTGGCCCAGGCTCTGCCGGGATCGTGAACCCTCCAGCCTCAGCTGGAGGCCGAGGTGTAGTGCTGCAGGGCAAACTGCCAGAACAATCGGGTTCCGGCCAGGCAGGCCAGTGCCATCAGCAGTGAGCCCAGCGCCCAGGGCCAGGACCCCTCGCCGATCAGGGCCTGGGCCGGCACGGTGGTGAGAAACGCCACCGGCAGCACAAAGGTGAACACCAGCCGCAGGGCTGGGGGGTAGGCGCTGATCGGATAGCGACCCGCCACCAGCACACTGCGCAGCACCTCCGTGGCGTTCCACACCTTCACGAACCAGATGCTCAACGACGCCAGTACGAACCACAGGCTGTAGAGAATCGCGGCCGCCGCCAGCAGCAGCACCAGTCCGATGGCCAGCGGACCGATCAGCCAGGTGACGACGGCCTGGGGCTGCTGCCCGAGGCCTTGCGGCAGCGATCGCACCAGTCCCCATCCGCTCAGCACCAGTCCCGCCAGGACGCCCGGCAATCCCCATGGGGAGATGTAGCGGGCTGAGAGATGCAGCTGGCTGTCGATCGGTTTGAGCAGCACGAAATCGAGGCTGCCGTTCTGCACATGCCCCACGATCCGGCTCAGGTTCGGCTGCAGTACGCAGCTCGTAATGCCATCCAACAGCGTGTAGAGGCCCAGCACCACCAGGGCCGCCTCCCAGCTCCAGCCCCCCAGATCACGGCCGTGCCCGTAGAGCAGCGACAGCACGAACAGGCTGCCCGCCAGATTGCCCAGCACCGCCAGCAGCTCCACCAGCGCATTGGCTTGGTATTCGAGCTCCGCCGCCAGCGCCGTGCCCCAGAAGCGCCGCACGATGCGCACCACCCGCCGCATCGTCAGGCCCCCATGGCGCTGTAGCGCCGGATCCCAAGCCGCCAGAGCAGCAGGGCGATCGGCAGCAGCAGCAGGCACCAGGCCGCGAGGCGGGCGAAGCCGGCCAGCACCGCTACCGGCTCACCGGCCAGGAGGGCAGCTGGGAAGGCCACCATCGAGGGGAACGGCGTGGCTTCCGCCAGGCGCCGGACCGCCGGCGGGAAGGTGGCCAGCGGCGCCACCAGGCCGGAGAGAAACAGGTAGGGGATCAGCAGCAGCCGATCCAACGCCGCGGCCCGTTCGCTCCAGAAGCAGGCCATCGTGAGGATGCTCTGGAGGATGAAGCGCAGGCAGAACGCGGCGACGATCGCCAGCAGGGCCAGCAGCAGCCGGCCCGGGCCCGGCAGGGGCAGCATCGCCGGCTGCCACAGCCCCACCAGCGCCAGCATCACCAGCACGAATGGCACACGCGTGGCCTGCTCGGCCAGGTGAGCGGCCAGGTGGCGCCAGAGCGGGTGCAGAGGCTGCAGCAGTTGCGGCGAAAGCTTGCCCTGCAGCGCGTCTTCCTCGAACACATGGATCAGCCACACCACCGTGAACTGGCGCACCACGAAGGCCGCCAGGAAATAGCGGCCCAGTTGTTCGGGTGTCAGTCCCGCCGCCAGGCCGGCTCCCGACCCCTGCCAGACCCCCAGCATGATCAGCGGCAGCACGCCTGAGAGCGCCCAGAGGGCAATCTCCGCCCGGTATTCGAGCATCAGCGCGTACTGACTGCTGAGCAGCGCCCGGGCGATGCGCAGGGGGCGACCCGGATCGGCGCGTCTTGTTCCGCCGGGTGTCATCAGCATGGATGCGGCAATCCAGAACCATGCTGCATGGCGAGCCATTCTGCTGGAGGCACCCTGATCGGTTCCATGGGCCCGACGGTCTTTCACATCCCGATCTGTCCGTTCAGCCAGCGCCTGGAGATCCTTCTGGCGCTCAAGGGCTGCAGCGATGCCGTGCAGTTTCAAGCGATCGACATCACCCAACCCCGGCCAGACTGGCTGCTGCGTAAGACCGAGGGGCAGACGCGTCTGCCGATTCTGGAAACGCCCGAGGGTGTGATCCTGCGCGAGAGCCTGGTGATCCTTGAGGCCCTTGAACAACGCTTCCCCGATCCGCCGATCGCCCATCCGGACCCCGTGCGGCGCGCGATTGAACAGGAGTTCTGCCGCCAGGAGGGTGCGTTCGGAGCGGCCGGTTACCGCCTGCTGATGAACCAGGATCCGCTCGCCCGTGGGCCCCTGCGCGAGGCGTTGCTGGAGCAGTACCGGATCCTCAATGAGCTGCTGCTGGAGCATGCGCCGGAGGGGCCGTTTCTGCAGCCGACCTTCGGCTGGGCCGAGCTGGTGTTCACACCCTTCCTGATGCGCTTCTGGTGCCTCGACTATTACGACGGATTCGATCTGCCCTGTGAGCCGGCCTATGCCCGGGTGCGGCTCTGGCGGGAGGCCTGCCTGGCCCATCGTTCCGCCCAGCAGGTGTGCCGGGAGCAGGTGATCAAGCTCTACTACGACTACGCCCTCGGTGCCGGCAACGGGGCGTTGTTGCCCGGTCGCCGCTTGTCCTCATTCGTGCTCCAGCCGGACTGGCGGGGTCGGCCCTGGCCCCCCTCAGGCCGCCTGGCTGAAGCGGCCACGGATGCGGCCCTGGGGCTCTGCGCTGACTAGCAACTGGCGATCCCGATGGTTGCCGTTCCTGGGCTCACTCCCTGGGCCCGGAATCCTGCCTGTTCAGGCGGGACTTCAGGGCCTCCAGCTCGCGGCGCAGGGCATCGGTTTCCCGCCGGGCGGCTTCGTTCCTGCTGGCGAAGGACTCCCCTTCGGCGTCATAACCATTGAGCCCGCGGAACATCAGGCCGCCGCCGGCGGCGATCATCACCACGTACACCCCCAGCTGCCAGAGGGTGGTGGGCATGAAGCTCATGCGAAGGCTGTTGAGCACCCCCACGGTGAGCGCTGCCAGGGAGGCCCAGATCAACAGATTCGCCCAACGTCGGTAGCGGCCGGTAAACAGCAGGCAGACGCCGATTCCCAGGGGCAGCATCAGCAATCCCATGCCGGGTGTTCCCCAGGGCATCGCGACACCGCCCGCCATGCCACCGAACCCTCCCCAGCGCCCCCAGCCGCCATGGCCGTGGGGCAGCACCATCTCGGAGCGCACCATCACCTGGTTGGCCAACAGGAAGCCGCCGGATCCGAACAGGCAGCCGCCGATCAGGAATTGCAGGAAATCACCGCCCGGATCACTGCGGCCCATGGCTGTTGATGCGGATGCTCCACTCAGCATCGCCGCCGTTGCCCGCGCCGGCCAGCCAACTGGCCTCAGGGCTGGGCAATGCGGTTGCTCACGTCCACCAGTGTCAGCGCGGTGTGGCCCCAGTCCTGAGCCGGCAGCAGGTTCGGGGCCTCCGGGCCAGGACGCACGGCCGCTCCAGCCTGGAAGCTGGCCTCGGTCCAGCTGAGCAGCAGCGGCCCGAGCACGCCGCCCTGGGGATCGTTGCCGGGGCGCAGGTTGAAGTGGTCGCCGCCCTTGGCCAGCACCAGGCGGTTGCCGTTGCGCACATTGGCGCGCATCGGCTGGATGGCCTCAGGGTCGGGGGGCACCACCCAGTCGTGGCTACCGCTCACCAACAGCACCCGCGCCGCGAGCTGGCCGGCGGCCCCGCGCGGAAACAGCAGCGACACCGGTGGACTGACGGCGCCGACGGCGATCACCCGCGGATCACCCAGGGGGCTGCCGCCGATACCCTGCAGCCAGCTGCACTGCAGCACCCAGCTGAGGTTGCGTCCGGGATCGTCCGGGTTGTTGCAGCGTGGGGCCTCCGTGCCGTTGGGCCTCACCCCTGCCAGCAGCAGCGCCGTGGTGGCTCCCCAGGAGTGGCCGAGCACCACGGCCTGCTGGGCCCCGACGCCCGCTCCAAGGTTGAGCCGGCCATCGGCCACAGCATCGAGCACGGCCGAGAGGTCGCGCGGCCGTAACTCCAGTTCCTGATGGCTGGGCGGCGCTGCGCGGCCGGTGAGCATCGCCTGTTGCTGCTCGACATCGCTGCCGGGATGGCGCGGCAGCACCACCGTGTAGCCCTGGCTGGCCAGCAGCCGGCCCCAGCCCTCGAAGCTGCTGGGGCCATCCCAGAGCCCATGGGAGATCAGCACCAGCCGTCCGTTGGCGCCGCGGCTCGGCTGCAGCACGGTGAGCTCCAGCGGTTCGGGCCGATGGGCCACCGCCAGCGTCTGGCTGCGGCGTTGCACCTCGCCCGGCGCGGCCGGGCCTGTCGCTGCCGCTGCCTGCGTCGCGGCGGCTGGCGGCAGCTCGATCACCAGCTGGTCGGCCTCGCGGCGCTGCGCCGCCAGCCGTTGCAGCAGCCTGGCCACCTGGCCCAGATCAAGGGTGACCCGCTGCCCGGGGATCGCCTGGAGCAGGCTCAGCAGTGTCGGCTGGCCGTTGGCGGCGGCCCGCTGCAACACCTGGTTCAGCTCCTCTCCCGTGAGGTCCCGGGTCTGGCCTTCGATCCGCCCGAAGCTCGAGAGCATCAGCATCGCCTGCTCGAGCATCGGCGTCCCCACCGCCTGCTCGGTGGCGCGGCTCAGGCTGAGGGGCAGGGGCTGGAGCAGCTGGCGGCGCAGCTGGCGGCCGAGGCTGCCGCCGCTGGCACGATCCAGCTCCGCCAGATCGCTGTTGCCCCGCAGCAGGCCATCCTGATCACGCAGTTCGCTCACCCGCAGGCTGAAGCTGGTCTGCAGCAGCGGCAGCTGGATCACCACCTCCTCGATCGCCCGCACCGGTGCGGCGAGCAGCACCCCGGCCGTCGCCAGCAGCGTGGCCAGGCCCAGGCCTGAGCGTGCGGCACGGGCTCGGGTCATGGCGGTTCGGGGGTACACGGCGGGCAGGCGCCGCCAACGCTAGGGGGACGGGCGGAGTCCGGTGCCCGGAACAGGGCTCCGATCAGCTCTTCGATCGGCGGATCGCGCACCTCCAGATCGAGCACCGCGAAGCGGTTCAGCAGCAGCGCCACCCGCTCGGTCAGTTGCTCCCGGGGGATCAGCAGACGCACGCTGCGATCGCTGTGCTCCTCCACCACGCCGAAGCCACTGAACCGCTCCAGGGGTTCGGCGTCCCGCAGCTCGAGCCGCACCTCACGGCAGGGGGCCAGGCGGCTGGTCAGGGCATCGAGGGAACCATCGTGAAACAGCCGGCCCTCATGGATCAGCAGCACCCGCTCGCAGAGGCTGGTGATGTCGCCCATGTAGTGGCTGGTGAGCAGCACCGTGGCGCCGCTGCGGCGGTTGTACTCCGCCAGGAACGACCGCACCCGCGCCTGGGCGTTCACATCGAGACCGAGGGTGGGCTCATCCAGGAACAGCACCGCCGGACGGTGCATCAACGCCGCCAGCAGCTCCGCCTTCATGCGCTGGCCCAGGGAGAGCTTGCGCACCGGCCGCCGCAATTCCTCCCCCAGCTCCAGCATGTCCGCCAGCTCGTGGATGCGCCGCTCGGCCTCCCGATCGCTCAGGCCGTAGATCGCGGCATTCACCCGGAACGAATCCAGGGGTGGCAGGTCCCAGATCAGCTGCTGCCGGTTCCCCATCACCAGGGTGATCTGCTGCAGGAACGGCTCCTGGCGCCGGAACGGCACGCAGCCCGCCACCGCCACCCGGCCGGCGCTGGGGTGGATCAGGCCGCTGAGCATTTTCAAGGTGGTGGTTTTGCCGGCGCCGTTTGGCCCGAGAAAGCCCACCATTTCGCCCGGATGGATTGCGAAGCTGACCCCCTGCACGGCCGCCACCGAGCGGTAGCGGCGCCGCAACAGGTGGCGCAGGGTGCCGCGCAGCCCCGGTGGTTTCTCGGCCACCCGGAACACCTTGCTCAGCCCCTCCGCTAGGACGATCGGTGCGTCGCTGCCCACCCAGGCTCAGCCCAGCACCGCGGCCTGCTCCGGCGTCAGCCGGCCCGCCTCGAGCAGCACCCGTGTGATGCGGGCGATGTCGAGCACGGCGTGGGTGCGATAGCCCGCCGCCGCCAGCCGCTCGCGGGCATGGCGATCCCGCTCGCCGCCGTGGTCGATGAACACCACCACATCCCGCACCACCAGCCCGGAGCTCTCCAGCTTGGCGATGCCCTCGAGCACGCTGCCGCCGGTGATCAGGATGTCGTCCACCACCACCACCCGGTCGCCGTCGTTGAAGTCGCCCTCGATCAGACGGCGGGCGCCGTGGGCCTTCACCTCCTTGCGCGGATAGATCAGCGGTTTGTGCAGGGCCAGCGACAGGCCGGTGGCCGTGGGCAGCGAGCCGTAGGGGATGCCGGCGATGCGGTCGAACTCCAGCTGCTCCAGCTGGCCGCAGTAGCTGTGCAGCACCCGATGGAACAGGTTCGGATCGGAAATGATCTGGCGCAGATCCACGTAGTAGTTGAAGACGGCGCCGGAGGCCTGCACGTACTCGCCGAACAGCAGGCAGCCGATGTCGAACAGGTCGATGATCAGGCTCGCCAGCGGATCGGCGGCGGCGGCCTGGGCGGCCAGCGGTACCCCCGCCTCCCCCGCGCCATCGCTGCCGGGCAGCCACAGGGCGCAGCTGTCGGCCGGGGGCTCGGGCTGCTGCTGGAGCCAGCGGTCGCGCCGGCGGTTGATCATGTCCTTGAGGGCGGCCGCCTGCTCGCCGAGATCGTCCTCCACCAGCAGGTTCTGCGGCAGGGGCAGCAGCAGGCCATCGGCGGTGGGATTCAGGCCGGCCTGCAACAACCCATCGAGCCGCTCCTCCTCACTCCAGATGCTGCGCAGCATCAGCACCCGCTCCGGGGCTGCCCCCCGCACCTGGGCCAGTACGGCTGGATCGCTTGTGCCCACCTCGAGCAGCAGCTGCTCGGGCGTGCCCCACAGCTGGCATTCGCGCACGATCTGCAGGAACAGGGGATCCGCTTCGCTGGGGTGGTACTGGATGCGCTTGGCGGCCGGGTTGGAGCTGCGGCAGGTGATCACCACCGCCTTGTCGGCGTAAAGCAGGAATGGGGCGGCGATGTCCTGGCCGGCCAACGGCGACAGGGTCACCGCATCCACCGCCAGGTCGCGGAACAGGTAGTGCGCCAGCGCCGTGGAGGAGTTGAGATCCCCGTGCTTGGCATCGATGATCAGCGGCAGGTCGCGCGGCACCAGGTCGCGCACCTCGAGCAGCAGCTCAAGGCCGAGCGGGCCGAGGGCCTGGTAGAAGCCGAGGCTGGCCTTGATCGCGCAGACGTGGGGGCTGGTTTCCTCCACCACCGCCTTGATCCAATGGCGGGCCTGGCTGAGGAACGAGCGGTTGGCCATGCCGCGGCGCTGGGCCCAGCTCTGCAGCATCTCCGGGTTCGGATCGAGCCCGGTCACCAGGAGCGACCGGCGCTCGGCGATGGCTTCGGTGAGTTGAACGAAGAAGCCCACGCCTGCAGGTCGGCCTGCTGCCGTTGCTAAGGGATCAGCCGACCCGCGCGCTGCCTGCGGACACACCTCGTTGCAAATCCGCTGGCCCCAGGCCGGCAGTCTCACGGCTGCAGCTGGCCCGGGCCAACGCGTTGAACCATGGCGGGGCTGGATCGACTGCGCCGCTGTGCCCCGCCGCCCTGAGCCTCAGGAGGCTCGGGAGACTCGCCTGACATCGCTGGTGTGGGCCGCTCTCCTCTGGCATGGTTCAGAGCCCGGGCAAGGGCCACCGATGAGCTGGTGTGAACTGGAGCGGCTGGTGCAGGAGGCCGAGTCGCGCCCGGCCATCCGCCAGGCCCTGCGCGGCTGCAGCGACGATGCCGACCTGCTGCTGCGGGGTCGCCGGCTGGGCTATCGGATCACCCGTGTGGATCTGCAGCGGGCCTGGCTCGACCATCAGCAGCAGCTCCAGCGCAGTGCCGAGGCCCGCAAGGCCCGCAGGGCTAGCTGCTGATCTGGCCCCGCACCCTGGCTGTGCCGCCGCGAGCACGTTGTGATCCGGGCGCTGAAGAACCGCTGTGAATCCGGAACTGGATCGCCGTTGCCTTGAACTGGCCCTTGCCGACCTGCGCCATCTCCACCCCCAGCAGCGCTGCCGCGCCCTCGCCCAGTTCCGCGCCATCGATGCACGCCTGGCGGAACGGTTGCAGCTGGAACTGAGCTATCGGCTCCACTGAGCGCATCTCATCGCTCCCGTTGCACGGCCCAGGCCGCCAGCAGGCCCCCGGCGAAGCCGCTCACATGGCCGATCCAGCTCACCCCCGGTGGTGAGAACAGCGGCAACAGGCTGGGCAGCACGCCGCCATAGCTGACCAGGCACAGCAGCGACAGCAGCAGGGGCCAGGGGCGGCGCTCCAGCCAGCCGATCAGCAGCAGGTAGCCGAGCAGCCCGTAGACCACGCCCGAGAGGCCGTGGCTGCCGGTGGGCCAGAGCAGCCACACCGGAATCGCCGTGGCGTACACCCCCAGCCACACCGCCAGATAGTCGCGGCGGCTCTTGGCCAGCACCAGCCAGGAGAGCGGCAGGAACAGCAGGCTGTTGGCCAGCAGGTGCCCGAAGCCACCGTGGCTGAACGGGGCGGTCAGCACGCCAAGGAAGGAGCCCCCCGGCGCCATCGGCAGGTTCCAGCGCCCGCCGAACAGCAGTTGATCGATCAGCTCCTGGCCCCAGGGGATGGCCAGGATCAGCGGTGGAATCAGCAGGGTCGAGCCGAGGCGTGCCAGGGCGCGATCCAGGCGCTGGGGCAGGGAGTCGCTCATCACTCGCCGTTGGGGCGTTCCGCGGAGGAGGGAAGGATCCGGCACTCGAGCACAGCCAGGGCCTCATCGGGGAGCCCAAGAAACCGATCCAGCCAGGGATCGCCGCAGGGCTCCACGCGGGCAACCCCCACGAGCCGGGTCCGGCCGTCGGCCGCCCTTGGCTGTCCGCTGGCGCCATGACGCTGGCCCTGAACGCTGTCGCTGCTGAGCGCGCAGGCGATCTGCAGATCCGGCGCGGCGTAGAGGGTGCGACCCGCCGCCACGATGCGGAAGCGAAAGCGGGCCCGGAACTGCAGCGTGATGGCTCCCCTCTCCGGCTCCCACCGGCCGCTGAGCTGCTCGGCGGCGATGCCGATGCTCAGGCCCGGCGGTAGCGGCAGCCCGAGGAAACGGGTGGTGGCCGTGTTCAGCGGCGGGATGGTGAGCGTTTCGGCCGGGAAGGCAAGCGCCGCATCCGAGCTGCTGCCGGGGCCGCCGCCGCCGCGGCCGTCGTACCGGAAGGCCGGGTAGCGGCCGATGGCCAGGCGACAGCCGCTGAGGGTGTGGAGCTGTAGCGCCTGAGGGTTGGGATCAGCCACGCCGCAGGGCATCGAGGCCGCCGTTGCCGTGCAGCTCCGCCAGCTCGCTGTAGCCCCCGACCGGTTGGCCATCGATCGCGATCTGGGGCAGGCTCCGACCCGGCGGCGCCGCGACCACCGCATAGGGAATCCCCAGGGTGCGCAGCAGGCGTAGGGCCCGCCGCGACCAGGGGCAGCCATCGGCCACGGCGATCGTGAGGCGGGGGGCGTCGGTCGCTGGGGTGTTCGCCACCGTGGTTGCCATGGGCGTGGCCTGCTCCGCGGGATCAAGCAGGCCCACTAGCAGATCGGCCCCCTTGAGGATCAAGCTGCCGTGCTCCAGGTGGCCGCCCCACACCTGGCAGTCGCCGTCGGAAAAGCTGAGGTGCAGGTGAACGCCCTGGGGGCTGATCGTGCCCTGCAGCGTGATGATCTCCAGTTCACCGCTGAGCACGGTGGGACCGCTGCGCCCCGGGCAGGCGAAGGTGGCCTGGCGCATGTTGCCCACCACGCTCAACACAAAGCCCGGGGAGTGTTCCCGCTGGGCCAGATCTTCCAGGCTGCGGCGCACATCGGCGCCCGCGTCGAGATGAACCGCCCTGACCCGCATCAACCTCAGACGCCGATCAGATCCGGGCGCAGCTGGGCGATGCGCTGCTCGTGGCGCACGAGCTGGTAGCGGTTGAATTCGCAGGGCTGCTTCTGGTATTCGCTGCGCAGCTCCAGGAGCTGGTGGCGAAGGGCCTGAAGCACTGGGTGGTTGTCGTTCAACGCATGCCCTGAATCGATACCAAACCTTAAGGCCTCCGCTTGGGACCCAGGGGTCGCGTTGTGTGAATCTTCATCGAGCCGCGGCCGGCGGGCCGTTGGGCGAGGGACGCTCAGGGAAGGGGGGTCAGGATGCCGTCTGGCTCCAGGGCCTGCAGCGTGGCGCTGCTGAGGCGCTCCAGCAGTTCCGCTCCACCGATGCCGTGGCACCACAGCTCCACATCGGCATCGTCCGGGGCCTGGAAGCTCCAGCACTCGAACGGAAAGATCACCTTCTCGTGGAAGAAGCCCTCGGGGCCGATGCAGCGCAGAATCACCATCCGATCGCTGCTGTTGCGATAGAGGCAGGTCTGCACTGGGGGCACCCGTTGAACGGCTTCACCCTGAACGCGGCCCCGGCCGGCACCGGTGTCGGTTGTAACGGTCTGGCGGATTGTCCCCGCCTGGGTAGCCCTGCCGCCGCACCGTGGCTAGTGCTGGGGCAGATCCTCTGGAGCGCTGCCATGGACAGCCTGCCCACCTTCGCCCAGCCGCAGCTCGTGGCGGGAATCCTGGCGATCACCCTGCTCGGCCTGGCCGCCGCCATCGAGGTGCTGATGCTCGGGATGGGCCTGCGCCAGCGCCGCCTGCAGCAGCCGAGCGAGCCGCCGGCCGCCCCACCGATCGACCACGACTTCTACGACTGGCTCTACGAGTGACCCCGGCTCTGCGCCGTGATGCCCCCCGTTTGCCTGATCACGGGCGCCTCGAGCGGCATCGGCGCAGCCCTGGCCGAGGCCTTCGCCCGGCGCGGAGAGGCCCTGCTGCTCACGGCCCGCCGCGGCGAGCGGCTGGAGGCTCTGGCGGCGGATCTGCGCCGGCGCCATGGGGTGAGCGTCAGCGTGATCCCCTGTGATCTGGCGGAGCCGGCGGGAGCCGATCGGCTGCTGGAGACCCTGGCGCTGCGCCAGCTCCAGGTGGGCACCCTGGTGAACAATGCCGGCTTCGGCCTGCGCGGCGACTACACCGAAACCCCCTGGCCCGATGCCCGCGCGATGCTGCAGCTGATGGTGACGGCGCCCGCACGGCTGTGCCACGGCCTGCTGCCGACGATGCAGGCGGCCGGCACCGGCACGATCGTGAATGTGGCCTCCCTCGCTGGCCTGATCCCCGGCCTGCCGGGCAGCACCCTGTACAGCGCCAGCAAGGCGTTTCTGATCCGCTTCTCCCAGTCGCTGGCGGCCGAGACCAGCGGCGCCGGGGTGCGGGTTCTGGCGGTGTGTCCGGGGTATGTGCACACCGAATTCCATGCGGTGCTCGGTGTGGAGGAGCGGATGCAGCGCCTGCCCGGACTGTTCTGGATGGAGGCGGCGGACCTGGCCGAGCGGGTGCTGGATGCCCTCGCCGGCCGGCGCCCTGTGCTGGTGCCGGGTGGGCTCAACCGCAGCATCGCCGTCCTGGCGCGGCTGCTGCCGGAGACGGCGGCCGGGCGGCTGAGCGTGGCCTTCTCGCGCCGTTACCGCGGCCGGCCATGACCCTGCCGGAGCCCGCGCTGCACCTGCTGCTGTTCGCCGGCGCCCTGCTGGCGAACCTGGTGTCGGCTCTGGCGGGCGGCGGCGCCGGCCTGGTGCAGCTGCCCCTGCTGATCCTGCTCGGCCTGCCCTTTCCCTTTGCGCTCGCCACCCACAAGCTGGCCAGCGTGGCGTTGGGGGTGGGTGCCACGCTGCGGCATGCGCGGGAGCGCAGCCTGAACCTTCGCTTCGCGGCGCTGGTGCTGATCAGCGGCCTGCCGGGGGTGTGGTTGGGGGCGCGGCTGGTGCTCGCGGTTCCGCCCCGGCTCTGCACCCTGCTGCTGGGGCTGCTCACGATCGGCCTCGGCCTGTATTCGGCCTGCCGTCCCGCCCTGGGCAGCGAGGCGGTGGTGCGGCGGCACGGACCTCTGCGCTTGCTGCTGGGGGGACTTGGTCTGTTCGTGATCGGGGTGCTGAACGGCTCGCTCACCTCCGGCACCGGGCTGTTCGTGACGCTGTGGCTGGTGCGCTGGTTTGGCCTGGACTACGGCCGTGCCGTGGCCTACACCCTGATCCTGGTGGGGCTGTTCTGGAATGGCACCGGAGCCCTCACCCTCGGCCTGCAGGGTCAGATCGCCTGGCGCTGGCTGCCGGCGCTGCTGCTCGGTTCGGTGCTGGGGGGCTATCTGGGGGCACACCTGGCGATCGCGCGGGGCAATCGGCTGGTGAAACGCGCCTTTGAGGTATTGGCGCTGCTGATGGGGGTCTCGCTGCTGGTCAAGACCATCACCTGGTGAGGGGTTGCCATGCTGCGATGGATCGTTCAGACCCTGGCGGGAGACGAGGTGAGCCTTGGCTGAGGAGTCGTTGTTACGGCGCCAGTTGCGCAACGCCGTGCACTCGGGCGGCACCGTGCTGCGCGAGGCCGCCGGCGGGGTGCGCGAGGGGTTGCAGTTGTTGCAGGTTGGGCCTCCGTCCGGCGATCGCCCCAGCCAGCTGGAGCGTGAGCTGGAGGACGCCCGCCGCCAGGGGCGTTGGCTGAGCGACGAGGAGCGCCTCGAGCTGGCGGCGGAGCGCGAGGCCGCCCTCAGGAGCAGGGCGGCGGAGCGGCGCCAGCGGCGGGGGCTGCTCACCCTGCTGGTGGTGTCGATCCTGCTGCCCCCGTTCTGGCCCCTGGCCCTGGGCCTCACGGCCTATCTGGTGTTCCCGCGCACCACCCGCCGGCTCACGGTTCTGGCTCTGGTGCTCGTTGGCCTAGGCGTGGCGCTGTTGATCGCGGCGCTCATCGCCCTGCTGGTGCTGCACTAGCGAGCGGCAGGGCCGGCACTGCGGGGCCCAGGGGGCGGTACTCCGGGCTCCAGTGCGCCTCCTGGAGCCGCAGGCGAGCCTGCTCGGCTGTGCTGGCGCGATCGGCGAGCCCCAGCTCCACTCCCACCAGGGCCACCGCTTCCGCCACGGCGGCGGCCACCTCCGCTGCCTCGGACAGGGGCGGCATCAGGGGCGCCTCCGGGTTGCTGCTGGCGGGGATGCGCGCAGCGAGGGCGCGCAGACCGGCATCGATCATCGCGTCGTTGATGCAGCGCAGCCCCACCGCCACGGCCGCATAGCCGAGCCCCGGGAACAGGAAGCAGTTGTTGCATTGCCCGATCGGGCGCATGCCCTCCGCCGTGGCCACTGGCGCGAACGGGCTGCCGGTGGCCACGAGGGCGCGGCCTTCGCTCCAGGCCAGCAGATCGGCGGGGCAGGCCTCCGCCAGGCTGGTGGGGTTGGAGAGGGGCAGGATCACCGGGCGCCGGCAGTGACGGGCCATGGTCTGCACCAGCGTGCGGTGGAAGGCGTCAGCCACGGTGGAGGTGCCGATCAGCACCGTGGGTTTCACCTGCTCCACCACGGTCTCCAGGGTCAGGCGTCCCTGCGGGTCCCGGGGCCAGTCCGCCACCTCGGAGGGATGGCGGGCCAGGCCCGCCGCCGCCGGCGCCAAGCCCTCCATGTCCTCCAGCAGCAGCCCGGGACGATCCACGGCCCAGAGGCGCTGGCGGGCCTCCACCGCGCTCAGCCCCTCCGCCTGCAGCAGCCGCAGCAGCCCCTCGGCGATGCCGCAGCCCGCCGTGCCGGCCCCAAAGATCACGATCCGCTGCTCCGCCAACGCCTGCCCCAGGCCGCGGCAGGCCGCCAGCACCGCGGCGCTGGCCACACCGCTGGTGCCCTGGATGTCGTCGTTGAAGCTGGGGATCGCCCCGCGGTAGCGATCCAGCAGCAGGCGGGCGTGCTCGGTGCCGAAGTCCTCCCAGTGCAGGCAGGCGCCTGGACACTCCAGTTGCACCGCCTGCACGAATTCATCGAGGAACGCCAGATAGGCATCCCCCTGCAGACGTCGCTGCCGCAGGCCGGGGTAGAGCGGATCCTCGAGCAGGCTGTCGCGGTTGGTGCCCACATCCAGCGCCACCGCCAACACCCGTTCGGGGTTCAGACCGGCGCAGAGGGTGTACACGGCCAGCTTCCCCTGGCAGATGTGGATGCCGCCCACCCCCTGGTCGCCGATGCCAAGGATCCCCTCCGAATCGGTGGCCAAGACCAGATCCACCGGCCCCTCCAGAGCGCTGCGCAGCACCTGGCGCAGTCGGCCCCGCTGGGAAGCGCTGAGGAACACCCCCTCCAGCGGGCTGCGGTAACTGCGGCTGAACCCCTGGATCACCGCCCCCACCGTGGGGGTGTAGACGATCGGCAGCACCGCCTCGAGGTGGTCCTGCAGCAACCGGTGAAACAGCACCAGATTGCTGCGCCGCAGGCTCTCCATGAAGGCGTGGCGGTCCAGGTCGCCGCTGAGGGTGCCGAAGGCGGCCCAGGCCCGCTCCACCTGACGCTCCAGGGTTTCCACCTGCTCCGGCAGCAGGCCCTCAAGCCCGAGTTGGCGGCGTTCCTCACGGCTGAAGGCGGTGCCCTTGTTCAGGGCTGGATGGCGTAGCAGCGCCAGGCCGCGCATCTCCGTGTTTCGGCTGTGCAGTGCTGTCACGGAGGGCCTCGCGGGGTGGGCTATGGGCCGCATCGAAGCGGGCCCTGCCCAGGGGCACTGTTGCCATCCACACCGGAGCCGCCTCGGCGCTGGGCGCTGACCTGTGCCAATCGCCACCATCACCCTTGCGGCCGCTCGGGAGGATGGCGCTGCCCCGCCGATCCACCATGAGCAGCCTTGCCATGGGCGCCCCTGCCGATGGCCGCCCGCCGGTGCGCGTGGTGGGGCCAGCGGCTCTCAAGGCCTTGATGGCCTACGGGGGCACCGTGCTTGATCTGCGGCCGGAACTGGAAGCCGGCGCCGGGCCGGGTGCCGAGGGGGCGCTGGTCGAACGGTTGGCCTGTCGACTGGCGCATCATGGGGCCCAGCGCACGGCGACTCGTGCGCTGGGGGGAACGCCTGGCAGCGATGCCCCCGCTGATCTGATCCTGCTGCTGGCCGACGACCTCGAGGCCGGCACGCGCGTGGCCGCCCAGCTGCAGCTGGATGGCTACACCTCAGTGGTGGTCGTCAATGCAGGGCCAGGCCCCGCCGCTGCAGTTCCTGACGAAACGCCTGGCTGAGCGGATCGCGCTGACCCCAGTGGCGCAGCCAGGTGATCAGACGGCTCAGTTGCTGAGCCATCCAGAGCAGGCAGAGGCTGAGCCCGATCCAGCGCACCGTGTCGACCATGGCAAGTGTGGCCATGGTCTAGGTGCTGCGCGGCGTGTTTGCAGGGCGTGGGGCCGTCGTCCATGAAAAAGGCGGGTCTCCAACCCGCCCCGTTTCCCCCATGCACCCTCGGGTGCTCAGGCGCACGCTATGGATGGCGGGGTAGCGGCGCCAGGGCCACCACAATGGATTCGGTTTTGTAGCGGCGTGCACCGTGCCGAGGCCTCAGCCGGCGATGGCGTCCAAACGGGCGGCGAGCACGACGTCGGCGCGGGTGAGCCCATCCACCTTGTGGGTGTAGATCACCGCTTCGCTGTACCCCCAACCCAGCTTGAAATCCGCGTGGTGCCCCTGCTGTTCGCAGATCGCACCGGCCTGATTCAGCCAGTCCAGTGCCGATTGGAAGTCGGCGAATGTCCAACGCCGGAACAGATGGTGCTGCTCCATCACCTGCCAGTGGGGCAGCTGGGCCAGCAAGGGCTCCAGTTCGGCGGCGTCGAGGCTGCCGCCTCCCTCCTGACAGGGAATGCAGGTTTCCTGGGCCAGGCTCATCGCATGCCTCCGGGCTGATCGGTCGTGGAGCCCTCAGTCTGGCCAGGCCACCAGGGCGGCGCCGATCGTCATCAGCAGCACACCGATCCAGCCGCGGCCGCTGAGCTGCTCTCCGAGCACCACCACACCGAACAGCGCCACGAACACCACGCTGAGCTTGTCGAGTGGGGCCACCCGCGACACCGGACCCAGCTGCAGCGCCTGGAAGTAGCAGAGCCACGAGGCTCCGGTGGCCAGGCCGGAGAACAGCAGCGCCGTCAGGCTTGCGCGCGGCAGGGTCTGCAGCTGGCCCCAGGGGAGCTGGCCGGTCACCGCCAGCAGCAGGCTCAGGGCGGCGGCCACCACCAGGGTGCGCAGCAGCGTCGCCAGGTTGGCGTCGATGCCCTGGACCCCCAGCTTGGCCAGCACCGCCGTCAGGGCGGCGAACAACGCCGCCGCCGCCGCCCACAGCTGCCAGATCCCCATCGACAGGCCTCGCCTCTGCTTCCAACAATGGCGCCAGCTGCATGCTGTCGATGGCCTTCTCCCGCTGTCTGTCGCCCCTGCGCGCCGCTGCCCTCGGTGCCGCCGCCTGCCTGCTGGTGGTGCCGGCCCAGGCGGGGCCGTTCAGCTATGACCCCGTGTCGTTCGCCGGTTACGCCAACGCCGTGTTCAAGCGCGACAACCGCGATCTGTTCGTCAAGAACCTGGGCACCTGCCTGCGCGAAGGGGCCCGCAAGGAGGGCTATCGCTGCCTGTCCGGTGAGCTGCTGGAGGGGGTGCCGGCCCGGAACGGTCGTCAGTTCTGTCGGCTGGATGCCATCTGGTACGTGCCGTTCAGCCGCACGGTCCAGTACCGCACCGCCAGCTGCCAGTTCCGCAGCGACCAGCAGCGCCTGATCGATCAGGGACAGAAACTGCTCCGTCAGGGTCTCGACACGCTCGAGAACCAAAGCCGCTGAAGGCTTCCGTCGCCGCGCGTGTACTCGGCTACAGCACCGTCGCCATCGATCCCGGACAGTGCGGCTCCGTCGCTGTTCCGGCCATGTCTCAGCCCACACCGCGCACCACGCCCCCCTCGGTTCCCCTCAAGGCGCGGCCGGTCTACCCGCCTCGGCCGATGGGCTGACGGCCACGGCTGCCGTTTCTAAGGTCGTCCTGCCTGCGCCTGCCTGCCGATGCTGCACGTGCTCAAGTTCAGCTCCGAAGACTGCGGAACCTGCCACCGCATGAGCCATTACGACGCCGCCGTCTGCGATGAGCTCGGCTGCACCTTCGTCAGCGTGATGCTGCAGGACATCGATCTCTACCGGCGTTACCGCCGCGTGCTGCTGGCCCAGTACCCCAACAAGGAGGGCATGGGCTGGCCCACCTATCTCGTGGTGAGCGATCCGGAGGGTGAGTTCACCATCCACGGTGAACTGCGTGGCGGCATGCCCAAGGGCGACTTCCGCAGCCGCCTCACCTCCCTGCTGCCGACCTGATCCGCTGGCCAGAGGGTGAGGGTGGGCCCGTGCGGGTTCACGGCACGCTGGGTTCGCCCTTGCCCCAGGCCTGCGTCCGCGTTTCAGTGCCGCTGACCACAGGCACGCCATGGACCCCGCTTTCCCCGCGCCGTGCTGGACCCACCGCGACTGTCAGGTGCGCCTGGTGGGCCATCCCCTCTGCGAGGACGCCTACGAGATCCGGCACCGCAGCGGTGAATGGCTCGGCACGGCGCCGACTCTGACGGCGGCCCGTGAGCTGATCGATGGCTCCATCCTTCTCGTGCGTCAACGGTTGGCGATGACCGCCTGATCGGCACCGCCACCGTGATGCAGTCTCCGTTGTGACGGGCTTCACCAGCCCCAGTCGATACGGTCGCGCCGTTCTCTCCCTCCAACGGCATTGACCCGTTTCCGCCAGCTCAGCCTGCTGGGGCTGATACTCAGCCTTGCCGCAGCCCTGGTGGCTCCCGGCCGGGCCCATCCTGACCATCAGCAGGTGCCCTCCGGCAACCCCGCGTCCCACGGTCACGAGCATCCGCATCAGGGGCCGTCGCCGCACTGACGGACCCTGTTGTGGCCCTTGTCAGCGCAGTGATGCCAAGCTGCGCCGCAGATGACGGCGGTTCGTTGGCGGCGCATCCGATCACCGGTGTTGGCCCGGCCGAATCCCGGCCGGTGCTGCTGTGCGGCTACTACGGCGAACACAATCTCGGCGACGATGCCCTGCTGGAGGCGCTGCTGGCTCAGTTGCCCGCCGGGGTGACGCCGCTGGTCACCGCCCACGACGAAGTCCAGGTGCAGGCCCGCTTCGGGGTGGCCACGGTGCCGCGGCGGCGCCTGAAGGCCGTGCTGGCCGCCCTGGGCCGCTGCAGGGCCCTGGTGCTCGGTGGCGGCAGCCTGCTGCAGGACGCCACCAGCTTCGGCAGCCTCCTCTATTACGGCGCCCTGATCAGCGCGGCGCGGTTGCAGGGCAAGCCGGTGCTGCTCTGGGCCCAGGGCCTTGGACCGCTGCGCCGACGCCGTAGCCGGGCATTGGTGCGCGCCCTGCTGCCGGCCGTGAGCGCCATCAGCTGGCGCGACCCGGAGTCCGCTGCCCTGGCGGCGCGCCTGGGGCGCCGCGCACCCCACGGCGCTGATGCGGTGTGGTCGCTGCCGCGGCAGCCCTGGATCGGCGGCGGCGGGCCGATCGTGGTGTGCTGGCGTCCCACGCCTCTGCTGCTGGGGGAGGCCTGGCGCCCCTACCTGCAGGCCCTTGAGCAGCTGGCCGAGCGGCAGAACCGCGAGGTGTTGTGGCTACCCTTCCACCTGGAGCAGGACCGAGGCCTGCTGGACCAGCTCACTTCCGCAGGTCTGGTGGGGGAGGGGCTGCGGCGGCGCAGCCGCGAGGTTGATGCTCTGCTGCCGTGCGAGGCCATGGCGGTGTTCCGCAGCGCCGGCCTGGTGCTGGCGATGCGCCTGCATGCCCTGATCCTGGCTGGGCTGGCCGGTGCCCCCCTGGCGGCCCTCAGCTACGACCCGAAGGTGCGCGCGGCGGCGGCGGCGATCGGCTGCGGCTGTGTGGACCTGGGTGGTGGCTCCGGAAGCCCAGCCGATCTGCTGGAGGGCTGGAGCGCTGCCTTGGATCAACCGCCGGCGGCGGCGGCCATCGCTGCGCTGCAGCAGAGCACCGCCGTGCACCGCCAGCTGCTCGACCCCCTTATTCCCTGATCTGCAAGCCCCATGCGCGCCATCGGCTACCAGCAGTCGCGATCGGCGGACGATCCCCTCGCCCTGGTCGACATCGAGCTTCCCGAACCCTCTCCGCTGCTCGGTGATCTGCTCGTGCGGGTGGAGGCGATCGCCGTTAACCCGGTGGATGCCAAGGTGCGGCGCCGCGATGCGCCAGCCGATGGCGCCTGGAAGGTGCTCGGATGGGATGCCGCCGGCACCGTGGAGGCGATCGGCTCCGCCGTGACCGGTTTCGCGCTCGGTGATCGGGTCTGGTATGCCGGCGCCCTGAACCGCCCCGGCTGCAACAGCGAGCTGCAGCTGGTGGATGCGCGACTGGTGGCCCGCCGGCCCGCCACCCTCCCGGCCCCGGCGGCGGCA
>JBEGQE010000062.1:0-4559 GCA_041181145.1 Cyanobacteriota bacterium | reverse complement strand
GCCGAGCCTAAAGGGGTGGCCCGAGGGGCCGCGCCTCAGCTATCGCCCTGGAGCTTCAGCAGCAGGGCGCCGCCCACCAGACCCACGGGGATCAGGATCCAGAACACCGCTGCAATGCCGAAGATTTCCGAGGCCATGGCCCAGAGGCGAAACGGCTACCTATCTAGCGCAGCCGCCAGCTCCAGAACGCGTGGCCAGGGAGCATTGCAGCGGAACTGGCCGGCCATCACCCCAGAACGCAGGGCCGTGTAGCCCTCCCGGCGCAGGGCCGCCAGCAGGGCATCGGTGGCGGGGGGGCCACCGCCCAGGCGTCGCCCCAGCTCGGCGGTGGGCCAGCAGCGCACCGGCAGACCCGGGTCGGCGGCGAGGATCTGCAGCAGGCGGCGACCGGGCCGGGCGCACCAGCTGGGGGGCAGCGCATCGGCCCGGGCAGCCATGGCCTGGAGGGTGTCGGGATGCTGCAGGGGCCCGAGCCAGAGCGGACCGGAGATCGCCAGGGCCGGCTCAGCGCCTTCGCCACAGGCACAGGCCTCCCAGGGCCGCAGGCGCAGCAGGCTCTGGCTGAGCTGCTCACCGCAGCCGTGGCAATGGGCCAGCAACCCCAGCTGCTCCTCCTCGCGGGCGGCCGGACGCCGCAGCAGCTGGATCGCCGTGCGGAAGGTGCGCCCCTCGCTGAAGCTGAACAGGGGCCGGATGCCACGGCCCAGGGCCCAGGCCGCGCGCGCCACCACGGCGATCTGCAGGCGCAGGGCCAGCTCCCAGCTGGCGGGCTGGGCCCGGGCGGCCGCCCCAAGGGAGCGGATCGCGGCACGGCGGTCGTGGCCGGTGGGGGAGCGGCCATCGGTGCTGGCCAGGTAGAGCACCCCGCCGAACCGCAGGGCCTCCAGGGCAGCCGGCACCAGGGCCGTGGGGCAGCCGAAGGCATCGAGGTCGAGCAGGCCAAAGCGCTGCTCGCGCAGCAGGCAGCCGGCCAGCAGCTTCTGGGCCGTGAGCGCGGTGAGGCGCGATGCGGACAGCGGCGCCAGGTTGCGCCGCAACCAGGGCAGACGATCGGCATCGGCATCGTTGGCCCACACCGGGCCGGCACCAGCTTCCAGGCCGTAGCGCAGGGCGCGGATGCCGCAGCCGGCCATCAGATCGAGCACCGGCAGGCCTTCCGGCGTCTGCTCGGCCAGCACACCGGCCAGCAACACCCCGAGATCGCGGGAGGGGCGGGATTCCGGCCGAAAGAAGCCGGATCCCAACGCCAGCTGCGCCGCGCCTTCGCAATAGTGAGAGCACACAGGCTCCGTGCCCGGATCGGTGCTCACCCCGTTCTCCCGTTCGTCACCGTCGGCCACCGTCGCCCGCCTGCCTGAAGGGGAGTCTGCGCCGGCCGCGGCCGGCTCCCACTGGGGCGAGCACGGCACCTGGCACTGGCAGGAGCACCGCTGCCACTGGCGCGTGCTCGGGGAGCGGCAACGGCCGGCGCTGGTGTTGATCCATGGCTTCGGGGCCGCCAGCGGCCACTGGCGCCACAACGCCGCCGAGCTGGTGGCGGCGGGCTGGTGCGTCTACGCCATCGACCTGGTGGGCTTCGGCGATTCGAGCCAACCGGGCCACCGGCGCCACCGCCCGCTCGACAACCGCCTCTGGGCCCGGCAGCTGCAGGCCTTCCTGGAGCAGGTGGTGCAGGGGCCGGCCGTGCTGGTGGGCAACTCGCTGGGCAGCCTGGTGGCGATCACCTGCGCGGTGTTCTTTCCGGGGTGGGTGGAGGCGGTGGTGGCCGCACCCCTGCCCGATCCCACCCTGCTGATGCCGATGCGGCGCCGTCGCCCCCGCTGGCGCCGCCGCCTCCGCCGCCATGGGGTGGTGCTGCTCTGCAGGCTGCTGCCGCTGGAGCTTCTGGTGCCCCTGATCGCCCGCACCCCGCTGCTCGATCTGGGCCTGCGCAGCGCCTACAGCGATCGCCGGCCGCTCAACGCCGAGCTGCGGCGGCTGGTGGCCCGGCCCGCCCTGCGGCCCCGCGCCGCCCAGGCCCTGCGGGCGATGAGCATCGGCATGGCCCTGCGCCCCCGTGCCGCCACGGCGGCGCCGCTGCTGCAGCGCATGCAGCAGCCCCTGCTGGTGCTCTGGGGCAGCCACGACCGGCTGGTGCCGCCGCAGATCAGCCAGCGGCTCGATGCCCACAAGCCCGACCTGGAGCTGCGGCTGCTGCCCCAGCTGGGCCACTGCCCCCACGATGAGCACCCCCGGCTGTTCAACGGCCACGTGCTGAGCTGGCTGGCTGAGCGCCAGCGGCAGCCGGCGCCCCCAGCCGACGCGTAATTTGGTGGCTGCTTGCCCCGTACAGCCCCGGCGATGAAGCACACCCTGTCGGTGCTGGTGGAAGACGAATCCGGCGCGCTCAGCCGGATCTCCGGCCTGTTCGCCCGCCGCGGCTTCAACATCGAGAGCCTGGCGGTGGGGCCGGCCGAGAAGAACGGCATCAGCCGCCTCACGATGGTGGTGGAGGGCGACGACCGCACCCTCGAGCAGATGAGCAAGCAGCTCAACAAGCTCGTGAATGTGATCGCGGTGAACGACCTCACCCGCATCCCGGCGGTGGAGCGGGAACTGATGCTGCTCAAGGTGTCGGCACCGCCGGAGCAGCGGGCGGCGATCCTCGATCTGGTGCAGGTGTTCCGCGCCAAGGTGGTGGACGTGGCCGACCAGGCCCTCACCATCGAGGTGGTGGGCGACCCCGGCAAGCTGGTGGCCATCGAGAACGTGCTCGCGAGCTACGGCATCCTCGAGATCGCCCGCACCGGCCGCATCACCCTGGAGCGGGCCTCGGGGGTGAACACGGCCTACCTGAAGGTCACCAGCCTCGACAAGCGCGTGCCGGCCTGAGCCTGCGGCCCTGATCGCTCAGGGCCGGTCCTGCACCAGGGTGCCGCCCTGCACCAGCCGGGCGCTGATCAGCTTGTCGCCCTGGTTGATCCGATCCACCACGTCCATGCCGGAGGTGACACGGCCGAACACCGCATAGCGGCCATCCAGTTCCGGCAGGGCCCGCAGGGCGATGTAGAACTGCGCGCTCGCTGAATTGGGGTCTTCGGAGCGGGCCATCGCCAGGGCACCCCGCTGATGCGGCAGTTTCAGCTTGCTCTGCTGGCCGGGGCCGGCGGCGATCTGGCCGTAGCGGGGGGCGGCCTCACCCTGCAGGAACAGCTCCAGCGGAATCAGGCGGGGCTGGCCGGTACCCGGGTCCACGAAGCTGCCGGTGCCGAGCAGATCCACCGGCACCTTGCCGCCGGCGCTCTGGGGATCGCCCCCCTGCACCACGAAGGGGATGGGCTCGCGCACCACGCGGTGGAACACGGTGCCGTCGTAGACCCCACGCCGCACCAGATCCACGAAGTTGCCGGCGGTCAGCGGTGCGGCATCGCCATCGAGGCTGAGCTGCACGCTGCCCTTGCTGGTCTTGAGCTCCACCACGGCGCTGCCCTTGAGGCAGGGCACACCGCCGCTGCCGCAGCCCAGTTCAGCGGATGGGGCCTGGGAGGCACAGGCCACGGGCCCCAGCGGACTGAACAGCAGCGCCAGGGCGAGGAGCAGGGGCCGCCAGGAGCGGGCCATGGCCGGTGGGAACACAGCGATCGCCATGGCTCAGACGCCCTCCAGCGGCACACCGAGGAAGCGGGCCAGCTCCGCGCCGCCCCGCTCAAGGTCCACCAGGGGCATCGGCTCACCGACGCGGGTGAGCGGCAGATCGCGGCGGCCCTGAACGCGCAGGGCCAAGCGGCGGCGGGGGTTCAGGCCATCCCGCACCTCCACCTTCACGGCCTGGATGTCGCGCAGGGGGGTGCTGACGCTGATCAGCTGGCGGAAGCCGCGGCGGGTCACGGTAAGGGTGCCGTCCGCCTTGTCGAAACGGTTGGCGCCGGCGCCCACATCGATGGCGATCACCGCCCAGAGATAGGTGGAGAGCAGGGCGGCGGCGATGCCGTAGAGCCCCATCACCAGTCCCTGGGGAACCCAGTCGAGCGCGGCGGGGTGGCCGATCGGCAGCAGATCGCGGCCAAGGCGGCTGGAGGCGCTGGTGAGCAGGAAGCCCAGGCCACCGGCACTCACCACGGCCGCCATCAGAACGTTGGAAAGGCGGCGCGAGCCCAGCACGGTCTGCTCGAGCACGGCGGCCGGAGCCGTGGAGGAGCTGGGGGCGGACGCCTGGGGTGAGGCCATGAGGCGGGCGGTTGAAGGCCGCCATCCTCGCCGGTCGGCCCCGCGTCTGGGCGGAACGCAACGGATCGCCGGCTGCACCCAGCGGCGAGAACGGGTCTGGGGCCGCGCCAGAGACCGATCCAAGGGGATGGTGACGGGCCGTGTCAGCCCGCCGAAACCCGCCTCGCGGCAGGGATCAACGTTGTTACCATCGCCCGGTAACCCACAGCACGCGGGTTTTCCGCACCGCTCATTTCCCACCCATGACGATCGCTGTAGGGCGCGCGCCGCAGCGGGGATGGTTCGACGTCCTCGATGACTGGCTCAAGCGCGACCGCTTCGTTTTTGTCGGGTGGTCGGGTCTGCTCCTGTTC
>JBEGQE010000061.1:0-16408 GCA_041181145.1 Cyanobacteriota bacterium | reverse complement strand
CCTTCCCGCTCACCGGAGCGCAGCGCCGGGTGCTGGCCGAGATCCGCGAGGACCTGGCCCGCGACCAGCCGATGGCCCGGCTGGTGCAGGGGGATGTGGGCAGCGGCAAGACCGTGGTGGCGATTGCCTCGCTGCTGACGGCCATCGACGCCGGCTGCCAGGGGGCGCTGATGGCCCCCACGGAGGTGCTGGCGGAGCAGCACTACCGCAAGCTCTGCGACTGGCTGCCGCAGCTGCATGTGAGCTGCGCCCTGCTCACCGGCTCCACCCCGGCGAAGCGGCGCCGCGAGCTGTTGGCGGATCTCGCCAACGGCAACCTGCAGATGCTGGTGGGTACGCATGCCCTGCTGGAGGATCCGGTGCAGTTCGCCCGGCTCGGCCTGGTGGTGGTGGATGAGCAGCACCGCTTCGGCGTGCAGCAGCGCAACCGCCTGCTCGACAAGGGCCTCCAGCCCCACCTGCTGACGATGACGGCCACGCCGATCCCGCGCACCCTGGCCCTGTCGCTGCATGGCGACCTGGAGGTGAGTCAGATCGATGAGCTGCCGCCCGGCCGCACGCCGATCAGCACCCAGCTGCTGGCAGGAGCCGAGCGCGAGCAGGCCTACGCGCTGATCCGCGAGCAGGTGGCCCTGGGCCAGCGAGCCTATGTGGTGCTGCCCCTGGTGGAGGAGAGCGAGAAGCTCGATCTGCGCTCCGCCGTGGAGGTGCACCGCCAGCTCAGCCAGGAGGTCTTCCCCGACCTGGCGGTGGGACTGCTGCATGGGCGCATGGCCAGTGCCGAGAAGCAGGCCGCCATCGGGGCCTTCGCCAGCGGTGCCAGCCAGGTGCTCGTCAGCACCACCGTGGTGGAGGTGGGTGTGGATGTGCCGGAGGCGAGTGTGATGGTGATCGAGCACGCCGATCGCTTCGGCCTGGCCCAGCTGCACCAGCTGCGCGGCCGCGTCGGCCGTGGCGCCGCCGCCAGCCACTGCCTGCTGATCAATGACAGCCGCAACGCCCTGGCCCGTCAGCGCCTCGAGGTGCTGGAGCACTCCACCGACGGCTTCGAGATTGCGGAGATGGACCTGCGCCTGCGCGGACCCGGCCAGGTGCTCGGTACCCGCCAGAGCGGCCTGCCTGATCTGGCCCTGGCCAGCCTCAGCGACGATGGCGCGGTGCTCGAGCAGGCCCGGCGGGTGGCCCGCGAGCTGCTGGAGGAGGATCCGCAGTTGCAGCGGCATTCCGCCCTGGCCGCCGTGTTGCACAAGCAGCGCAACCGCCTGGCCCAGGGCTCGCGGCTGAACTGACCTCCGCTTCCGCCGCTTCGCTCCCGTCTGCCCGTTCCGTTGGCCATGCCCCTTCGCCCCTGGAGTCCGGTTCCGATCGTTGACAGCGGCGAGCCATTGCTGCCGCTGCCAGCCGAGCTGTTGCGTCTGGAACCGCACCCCTACGTCGCCGTTGGTGCGCCCTATGGCTCCAGTGGCTCGCCATTTCGCCTGCGCCAGGGGGTGATCCAGCGGCTGCTTCAGGCCCAGGGGGCGCTTGAGGCGCTTCAGCCCGGTTGGCGGCTGGCGATCTTCGATGCCTGGCGGCCCCTGGCGGTGCAGCGCTTCATGGTGCAGCACGCCATCACCGAGGAGTGCGCCGCCCGAGGCCTCGATCCGCGGCAGCCATCGCCCCAGCGGCAGGCGGTGCTGGAGGAGGTGGGACGCTTCTGGGCTCCCCCCAGCGAGGATCCCGCCACGCCGCCACCCCACAGCACCGGTGCGGCCGTGGATCTCACCCTCGCGCACGCCGATGGGGCACTGGTGGCGATGGGCTCGCCGATCGATGCGATCGGTGCTGTCTCCGAGCCCGACCACTTCCTGCGGCTCGCCGAGGGCCTGCCCGCTGGCGACGAGCGGCGCCTGGCCCTGGCGTGGCATCACCATCGCCAGCTGCTCGCGGCGGCGATGGCCAGCGCCGGCTTTGCCCGACACCCCAATGAGTGGTGGCACTTCAGCTGGGGGGATCAGCTCTGGGCCTGGCGCAGCGGCCAGGAGCGGGCCTGCTATGGCCGCTGGCTGGGGGCCTGATCGGCGGTGGCGTTCGCGGCCTCAAGGCCCATGCGGACGGCCAGCTCACGCGCCTGGCTGCGGCTGAGCAGGCCCCGCTCGATGCAGCGGTTGAGGCTGCCGATCGCCAGCTCCCGCTGCAGCTCCCGCAGGCGCTGCTGCACCGCCGGTGGCTGGTCGCGGAAGGGCTCGAGCTGGCGCTGCCAGGCGGCCACCATCGCATCGGGTTGGCAGGTGAGGGGGTCGGGATCGTGCCGCTCCACCGGTGAGGCCGGCGGGGCCGGCATGCGATCTGGAGTCATCGCCAGGCCGGGGCCGGAGGCCAGCAGCTGTAGGCCACCCAGCTGCAGGCCAGCCATCAGCAGGGTGTCGAGCAGCGGGGCCCTGCCCCGGTTCACCGCGGCAGTGCTGCTGCGCACGGTTGCGCCCATCAGGCGGACGCCAGCAGCTCCTGCACCTGCTCGCGGCCCAGCTTGGCGACGTGGTCGCCGAAGCTGCGGCGACCGCCGGCCGCCTTCCAGCTCAGCAGCAGCGGTTCCAGCGTGCTTTCCAGCTTCTCGAGCGGCATCCGCTCGAGGTAAGGCTCAGCCAGCCGGCTCAGGTTGGGGGTGCCGCCGAGCCAGAGCTGGTACTGATTCACACCGTCGCCCACCAGGCCCAGTTCCGCCATGTAGGGGCGGGCGCAGCCGTTGGGGCAGCCGGTCATGCGCACCAGCACCGACTTCTCGATCTCCAGGCGTTGCAGCTGGCTTTCCAGGCGCTCCAGCACATCCGGCAGGGTGCGTTCCGCTTCGGTCACCGCCAGGCCGCACAACGGCAGCGCCGGGCAGGCGATCGCATGGCGCTCCAGCCGGCCCGGCCGCTCGGGCTCGGTGATGCCCAGGGCCGCCAGGGCGTCGCGCACGCTGGCCCGTTGGGCAGTGCCGATGTTGCAGAGCAGCAGGTCCTGGTTGGGGGTCAGGCGGATCTCCAGCTGATAGGTCTGCACCAGCTGGCGCAGGCCGGCCTTGAGCTCGCCGCTGAGGCGTCCGCACAGCAGCGGAATGCCCACGAACCAGCTGCCGGCGCTGACGCGGTGCCAGCCGAGATAGTCCTCGAGTTTGGTCTTGGGTTCGAGGCGCATCCCCTTGATCGGATGGGGGAAGTACTTCGCCTTGAGCTCCTGCTTGAACCAGGCGATGCCCTGGTCGTGGATCAGGTACTTCATGCGCGCATGGCGGCGGGTCTGCCGGTCGCCGTAATCACGCTGCAGGGCCACGATGGCCTGCACCAGATCCAGCACGTGCTCGGCGGCCACGTAGCCGAGCGGATCGGCCGTGCGGGCGAAGGTTTCCTCCTTGTTGTGGGTGCGGCCCATGCCGCCACCCACGTAGACGTTGCATCCCTTGAGGGCACCGCTGGCATCGGCGAAGGCCACCAGGCCGATGTCCTGCGTGAGCAGATCCACCGAGTTGTCGCCCGGTGCCGTGACCGCGCATTTGAATTTGCGTGGCATGTAGGTGGGGCCGTAGAGCGGCTCGCTGGCATCACCGCTGAACACACCGCCCTCCTGCTGGCGGGCCCGCACCTTGTTCACGGCGCGGCTGGGTTTGATGCGGTAAGTGAGTTCACCATCGACCCAGAGATCGAGGTAGGAGCCCTCCGCCGCCGTGGGGCTGAGCAGATCGGCGATGTCGCCTGCCAGCTGGCGGGCGGCCGGGTAGGCCCCCTTCTCGAACGGGGCGGCCGGGGCCATCACATTGCGGTTGATGTCACCGCAGGCGGCGAGGGTGGATCCCATGGCGCGCACGATCGTGCCGATCACTTCGCGCAGGTGCTGCTTGCGCACCCCATGCATCTGGAAGGCCTGGCGGGTGGTGGCCCGCAGGGTGCCGTTGCCGAGGCGATCGGCCAGTTCATCCATCGCCAGATACAGCGAGGCGGGGATGCGGCCGGCGGGACTGCGCAGGCGCAGCATCATCTGCCAGTCCTTGTCCTGCCCCTTCTGCCGGTTCTCGCGGTTGTCCTGCTGGTAGCTGCCATGAAACTTCAGCAGCTGAACCGCGCCATCGCTGAAATGGTTGGCGTCGTTGGCCAGTTCCGCAGCCAGGGGATCGTGCAGGTAGGCGCTGTCGGCCTTGAGCTGCTCGAATTTCGTGCGTTCGGTGCCGCTGGCGAGGCAGGGAGAGAGGCTGCGCACACTGCTGTCTCCTGCCGTCACGGTCACACGATCCCATCATCGACGGAATGACCGTAGCGAAACGGTGGCCGACTTCTCGGGGTGTGGTTTTCGCAGCTGACCACTTCAATACAGTGGGCGGCTGCCGTGGCCTGCTGGGCGTGTCGACCTTTCTGCTCGAGATCGGGACCGAGGAACTGCCGGCTGATTTCGCCCGCCTTGCCCTGCCGCAGCTGGAGCAGCTGGTGCGCCGCGATCTCGCCGATGCCCGCCTGAGCCATGGCGCCATCACCTGCACCGGTACACCGCGGCGCCTGGTGGTGCAGGTGCAGGACCTGGCGGAGGCCGCCCCGGACCTGCAGGACGAACGCAAGGGACCGCCCGCCGCTCAGGCCTTCAAGGACGGCTCCCCCACCCAGGCCGCCATCGGCTTCGCCCGCCGCTGCGGCATCGACCCCGAGGCGCTTGAGGTGCGCGAGACACCCAAGGGCCCCTTCGTGTTCGCCACGGTGCTGGAGCGCGGGCGCACGGCGACCGAGTTGCTCGCCAACAGCATTCCCCTCTGGATCGCTGCCCTGCAGGGACGCCGCTTCATGCGCTGGGGCGACGGCGACTGCCGCTTCTCCCGCCCGGTGCGCTGGCTGGTGGCCCTGCTCGATGCCGCGGTCGTGCCGGTGCAGCTGCCCGGCAGCGATCCGGCCATCTGCTCCGGCAACCTCAGCCGCGGCCATCGCCTTCAGGCCTCGGCCGTGCCAATCGCCACGGCCGAGGCCTACGCCGCCGCCCTCGAGGCTGCCGGCGTTCAGGTGCAGCGCGACCGCCGTGCTTCCGCCATCCGCAGCAGCATCGAGCAGGCTGCCGCTGCCCTGCAGGCCATCCCTGACCTGCCCGACGCGCTGTTCGAGGAGTTGACCGACCTGGTGGAGGCTCCGCTGTTGATCGAAGGCCGCGTGGCAGAGCACTACCTGGCCCTGCCCGCTGAGGTGCTCAGCACGGTGATGCGCGCCCACCAGCGCTACGTGCCCCTCTACCGCCACGACGCCAGCAGCGATCCGCTGGCCCTCGATGCCCGCGCCAGCCTGCTGCCGCGCTTCCTCTGCATTGGCAACGGGCTGCCCGATGCCAGCGATACGGTGCGCCGCGGCAATGAGCGGGTGCTCAAGGCCCGCCTGGCCGATGCCGAATTCTTCGTGCGGGCCGATCGGGCCGTGGCCAGCATCGATCGCCGCGCCCAGCTCGCGCGCGTCACCTTCGCCGAAGGGCTCGGCAGCCTGTTGGATCGCGTCGAGCGGCTCGAGTGGTGCACCGACGTGCTGCTCGAGCAGCTGCAGCTCCCGGCCGCGGAGGCCGAGCACGCCCGCCGGGCCGCCCACCTCTGCAAGCACGATCTGGTCAGCCAGATGGTGGGTGAATTCCCCGAGCTGCAGGGGGTGATGGGCGGCAAGTATCTGCTCGCCGAGGGGGAACCACGCGGTGTGGCCCTGGCCGTGCTCGAGCACTACCTGCCGCGTGGTGCTGGTGATGCCCTGCCCTCGAGCGATGCCGGCGCCGTGGTGGCGCTGGCGGAACGCCTGGAGTTGCTGCTGAGCATCTACGCCAAGGGGGAGCGCCCCAGGGGCTCCTCCGACCCCTATGCCCTGCGGCGGGCGGGGAACGGCCTGCTGCAGATCCTCTGGGAACGGGGGTGGCGCCTTGATCTCGAGCGGCTGCTCAGCCGGGCCACGGCGCACTGGGCCACGCTGCTGCCGCAGTTCCCGGTGGATGCCGTCGCCCTGGCCGCTGAGCTGGGCGAATTGCTGCGCCAGCGTCTGCAGAGCCTGCTGGAGGAGGAGGGCGTGGCGGCCGATCTGGTGCAGGCCGTGTCCGGTGATGGTGTGGCGCTCCAGCGGGTGATCAGCGACCCCCTGGATGCCCGTCAACGGGCGGAGCTGCTCATGGCCCTGCGCAGCAGCGGCGAGCTGGCCGCCGTTCAGGCGGTGGTCACCCGAGCCGCACGGCTGGCGGAGAAGGGTGACCTGGCGGCGGCGGTGCTCTCGCCCGCCGGCGTGGTGGATGAGGCGCTGTTTGAGAAGGACAGCGAAGCCGGCATGCTGGCCGTGCTGCGCCAGCTGGAGCCGATCGCCACCGGCGACAGCTCCGATCGCTACACCGCCCTGGCCGGTGGCCTCAGTGCCGGCGCGGCCGCCCTGGCCGCCTTCTTCGACGGTGACCAGAGCGTGATGGTGATGGCCGACGACCCGGTCGTGCGTCGCAACCGGCTCAACCTCTTGGGGGTGCTGCGCAACCAGGCCGCCGTTCTTGCCGACTTCAGCCGGATCAGTGGCTGAGCCTCAGCCGCTGATCGACGGCTGACAGAGCAACACGATCAGCCAGATGGCGCCAATGATCGGAATCAGGGCAATGAACAACCAGGCCCACGGCTTGCCGGCATCTCGCAGGCGCCGCACCGCCAGGGGAATGCCCGGCACCAGGCTGGCCACGCTGTACAGGCTTTGCACCCTGGCGGAGAGTACGCCGATCACGATGCTGACGATGAGATTCGCCAGCACAAACCACCAGTAATCACCCCTGCTGGAGCGACCGCTGTAGTCGAACGAGCGCTTCCAGCCGGCCGTGAATGCCTCAATCAGTTGCATGAAAAAACCGTGCAGCCCCACCGTTTTAGGGGGCCTGCACGGTGCTGGCCACCGGGCTGGCGATCAGCCCGGGACGGATTGACTCACTTGCCGGCCAGGACAGGCTCCCGTTCAGCGCTGCCGTCGGCCGCGCTGCCGGTGCTGGGGGGCTTCTGGCCGCTGACGCGGATGCCGCCCTTGATCGTGCTCACCGCGAGCATGGCGTTCACTTCGGCGTCCTCGCGCACGGCGCTGGGCACCGGCTTGTAGCCCTGGGGAGCCAGGGCGTTGCCGCGCAGCACCGAGCCGAGGGTGAGCAGGGTGAGTTTGAGCTGCTGCCAGGGATTCATCGCCACCACGCGCTTGTAGAGGTAGCTGTCAAAGGTGAGGCGCTGCACGTCCTTGTCGTCGCACATTTCCACGAACGCTTCGCGCGCCGCATCATTGCGATAGAAGATGTTCTGGAGGATTTCCAGCACCTTGTAGGTGGCGCCGTACTGGCGATCCCACTTCTTGAGGTACTTTTTCAGGTCGGCCTCGCTGGGAACACGGCTGCCGCCCTGGCTCGACTCGACGATCTGCTCAGCGCACATCCGGCCACTCTTGGCGGCGAAGTAGATGCCTTCACCCGAGCTCTTGGTTACATAGCCGGCGGCATCACCCACCAGGGCCATGCGGCCCACCACGCGGCGCGGACGGGGATGTTCAGGGATCGGGTGGGCTTCCACCTTGATCACTTCGCCGTTCACCAGGCGCTTCTTGGCCCGCTCGCGGATGCCTTCCTGCAGGCTCTTGATCAGGGCCTGGTTCTCCTGCATGGTGCCGGTGCCCACAGCCACGTGGTCGTACTTGGGGAAGACCCAGGCGTAGAAATCAGGTGAGACGTCGGTACCGACGTACATCTCGGCCAGGCTTTCGTAGTACTTCATCTCCTCTGGCGGCAGCTTGATACGCTCCTGGAAGGCGATGGCCACGTTGTAGTCGCCGGCATCCATGGCCTTGGCCACGCGGCTGTTGGCGCCGTCGGCGCCGATGATCAGGTCCACCTCGAGGCTGCGGGTGGTGCCGGTGGCTTCACCGTCGCTGTAATCGGAATAGGTGAGGGTGTAGGGGCCCTGACGGTTGGCGCCGGTGTCGATCTTGGTAACCAGGCCGTTCACCAGGTGGGCGCCCAGCTCGGCGGCACGGTTGCGCAGGAAGGCGTCCATCACCTCGCGCCGGCACATGCCGATGTATTCGTTGTCGTTCTCGAGATTGATATCCACCTCACGGTTGGAGGGGGAGATCATTTTCATGTTGCGCACCTTGCGGTCGATGATCGACTCCGGAAGGTCAAACTCGGCCACCATGCACAGGGGAATGGCGCCGCCGCAGGGCTTGGCATTGTCGAGCTTGCGCTCGAAGATCCAGGTTTCGATGCCAGCCTTGGCCAGCACTTCGGCAGCACAGGAACCGCTGGGGCCTCCGCCCACAACCGCGACTCGCAACATCTTGAAACCCGCTCCGCCAGAAGGATGTTGGGTTGGAAGCTAACACTGCTCAGCAGGCCGCTGCTGGCGCCGGTGGGCCATCCCCCTACCATCGCAGAAAGACAGTCGACCCGGGAGACCTCGCTTGCCTAGCGCCCGCCGGCTGCCCAGTGGCACCCGCCCTGCGACCCGCTCAGCCAGCCGCAGCGGTCCGCGGGACGACATTCCCCTGGCCCAGCGCACCCTGTCGCCCGCCTTGCGCCCCCGCCGCAGCTGGCGCATGGCGGCCAGCGGTGCCGGGGCTGTGCTGGTCGTGGCTGCCGCCCTGGCCGTGGTGTTCCCCCAGCCGCTGCGCCGTCTGCTGGCACCGCCGCCGGTGCAGGGGCTCAACGCGCGCGTCAGCCTGGATGGGCGACTGCTCGGCCACTTCCCCTACCGCGAGCTGCCGGCAGCCGAGCTGGTCACGATCGCGCCCGGCGTCCAGCTGCAGCGGGATGCCGCCGAGGCCCTGCAGGCGATGCAGGCGGCCGCCTCGGCCGATGGCATCGACCTGCGCGTTCTCAGCGCCTTTCGTTCGATCGCCCTGCAGAAGCGCATCTTCTTTGATGTGAAATCCGAGCGCAACCAAAGTGCCCTTGAGCGCTCCCGCGTCAGCGCACCCCCGGGCTTCTCCGAGCACAGCACCGGCTACGCGGTGGACCTCGGTGATGGCCGCAGCCCCGCCACCAACCTCTCGGCCACGTTCGAGCACACGGCGGCCTTTGACTGGCTCCAGGCCAACGCCAATCGCTTCCACTTCGCCCTCTCCTTCCCCCAGGGGAACCGCCAGGGGGTGAGCTACGAGCCCTGGCACTGGCGCTTTGAGGGATCCGCCGAGGCCCTGCGCACCTTCGAAGCCGCCCAGCGGCTGGCTCGCTGATGCCGCTGCCGTTGCCTGAGCTGCTGGCGCCTGCCGGCTGTTGGGCCTCGCTCCGCGCCGCCGTGGCCAACGGGGCCGATGCGGTCTATTTCGGTGTCGAGAGCTTCAACGCCCGCCTGCGGGCCGAGAACTTCACCAGGGCCGACCTGCCGGCGGTGATGGCCTGGCTGCATGCCCGTGGCGTGAAGGGCTTTCTGACCATCAACGTGCTGGTGTTCGCCGATGAACTGGAGCAGGCGGCGGTGTTGCTGCGTCAGGCGGAGGCCGCCGGCGTCGATGCGCTAATCGTGCAGGACATCGGCCTGGCGCTGCTGGCGGCCGAGATCACCCCGCGTCTGGCCCTGCATGGCTCAACGCAGATGTCGATCACCAGCAGCGCCGGGGTGGCGATGGCGGCGGAGCTGGGCTGCGAGCGCGTGGTGCTGGCCCGCGAGCTGAGCCTGCGCGATCTGGAGCGGATTCAGACCCAGTTGCAGCGGCGCGGCCTGGCGGTGCCCCTTGAGGTGTTCGTGCACGGGGCCCTGTGTGTGGCCTATTCGGGCCAGTGCCTCACCAGCGAGGCCCTCGGGCAGCGCAGCGCCAACCGCGGCGAATGTGCCCAGGCCTGCCGCCTGCCCTACCAGCTGATCGTGGATGGCGAGGAGCGCGACCTCGGCGAGCAGCGCTACCTGCTGTCCCCCCAGGATCTGGCGGCCTGGGAGCTGCTGCCCCAGCTGGCGGCGGCCGGTGTGGCCAGCCTCAAGATCGAGGGTCGGCTCAAGGAGCCCAGCTATGTGGCGGCGGTGACCCAGGCCTACCGGCAGGGCCTCGACCGCCTGGGGCAGCCCGACGGCGGTCTCACGCCTGAGCTGCGTCGTCAGTTGGAGCTGAGCTTCTCGCGCGGCCTGCACAGCGGCTGGTTGGCGGGCATCGATCACCGTCGCCTGGTTCAGGGACGTTGGAGCAAGAAGCGAGGCCCGTGGCTGGGACGGCTCGATCGGATCGAAGCGCAGGACGGCCTGCTGCTGTTGCGCAGCAGCGAAGCCCTCAAGCCCGGCGATGGTCTGGTGCTGGAGGTGCCTAATCCGGACCCGCTGCTGCCGCCGCGGGAGGTGGGCGGACGGGTGATGTGGGTGGAGCATCGTCCCGGTGGGACCCTGGCCCTGCGCCTGGGGCCCGGTCGTGTGGATCTGCGCGGGCTGCGGCCCGGTAGCCCCTGCTGGCTCACCAGCGATCCGCAACTGGAGAAGCGCCTGCAGCGCCTGGCGGAGCAGGACGTGCCCGAACGGCCCCTGCGCCTCGATCTGCGCGTCAGCGGCCGCCCCGGCTCCCCCCTGCGGCTGGAGACCCTGGCGGTGCAGGGGCTCCATGGCGGCCCCTGGGGGGTGGACTCGGCCGAAGCCCTGCAGCCCGCCCGCGGCGCCGGGCTGGATGCCGAGCGCCTGCGCCAGCAGCTGGGCCGGCTGGGCGGCACCCGCTGGCAGCTGGGTGAGCTGGAGCTGCAGCTGGAGGGCGAGCTGTTTCTGCCGGTGGCCCAACTCAACCAGCTGCGCCGTGCCCTGGTGGAGCTGCTCGATCAGGCCCAAGGGGATGCGCCCGTCGCCCGTCCGTCCCTGGCGCCTGCGGCACCGGCCTCCTCGCCAACCACCACAGCGGCTCTGAGCCCGGGACCGTCGCCAGATCCCACGGCCGCGCTGCCGCAGGAGCCTCAGCTCACCGTGCTGGTGCGCAGCCTCGACCAACTGGAGGCCCTGCTGCCCCTGCCTGTGCAGCGGGTGATCGCCGAGCTGGAACAGCCGCCTGAGCTGCGCGAGGCGGTGGCGATCGGCCGTGGAGCTTGGCCCGGCGGCATCTGGCTGGCGGGGCAGCGGATCGTGCGGCCCGATGAGGCCTGGAGCCTGGAGCCGCTGATCCGCGCCGGCGCCGATGGCTACCTGGTGCGCAATGCCGATCAGCTCGAGCGGCTGACCCCGCTGGCTCCCTGCCTCGGTGATTTCTCCCTGAACGTCGCCAATCCGATCACGGCCCGCTGGTTCCTGCAGCGCTGGGGACTGGAGCGGATCACCGCCAGCTACGACCTGGCCCTTGAGCAGCTGCTGGCCCTGGTGGCGGGCTGCCCGGCCGGCGCGGTGGAAGTCACGCTGCATCAGCACATGCCGCTGTTCCACATGGAGCACTGCCTGTTCTGCGCCTTCCTTTCGGATGGCCACGACCACACCGATTGCGGCAGGCCCTGCGAGCAGCACACCGTGCTGCTGCGCGACCGCAGCGGCGCCGAGCATCCCCTGCGGGCGGATCTGGGCTGCCGCAACACCGTGTTCAACGGCCGTGCCCAGACCGCCGCCGAGGCCATTCCCAGCTTCCTCAAGGCCGGTTTGCGCCACTTCCGCCTGGAACTGCTGGACGATTCCGCCGCCGATGCAGCCCGCCGGGTGGAGCTCTACCGCCAGGCCCTGGACGGCACGATCAGCGGCCGTCAGGTGTGGCAGCAGGAGCGCCTGGACAGTCGCCTGGGGGTGACGCGCGGCACGCTGTTGGAGCGGCGCTGAGCGCCCGGATCGCCCAGGGTCCTGGCTGAGACCGGACTGAGATAAAGTTGCGTGACGCACCGTAGGGACCATCGGTCTGACCTGACCTCCCCTTAGCTCCTCAGCTTCTGCCCATCACAACCACACGCAAGGTCGTGGTGGTGCCGATGGGGCGATGTCGCAGGACAGACCGCCCGAATCCCACCAGGACTTCCGGCTCAGGGATATTCAGCCACTGCTCCCTCGCCAACCGCAGCCTTCGGCTGTCCGTTGCGGCCATCAGCCTCACCGCCTGGCGTGCACGACGAGATCACCCCACTCCTTCATCTATGAGCGCCGCGCACCCGGGAACCCCGATTCGCAATATCGCGATCATTGCCCACGTCGACCACGGCAAGACCACCCTGGTGGATGCCCTGCTCGCCCAGTCGGGCATCTTCCGCGACAACGAAGCGGTACCCACCTGCGTGATGGACTCCAACGACCTGGAGCGCGAGCGCGGCATCACGATCCTCTCCAAGAACACCGCGGTGGACTACGAGGGGATCCGCATCAACATCGTCGACACCCCCGGCCACGCCGATTTCGGTGGTGAGGTGGAGCGGGTTCTCGGCATGGTGGATGGCTGCCTGCTGATCGTGGACGCCAACGAGGGTCCGATGCCGCAGACGCGCTTCGTGCTCAAGAAGGCCCTGGAGAAGGGCCTGCGCCCGATCGTGTTCGTCAACAAGATCGACCGCGCCCGCGTCGATCCCGAGCAGGCCGTCGACAAGGTGCTCGACCTGTTCCTCGAGCTCGGTGCCGACGACGACCAGTGTGATTTCCCCTACCTGTTCGGCAGCGGCATGGGCGGCTATGCCAAGCCGGACATGAAGACCGACAGCGACAACATGAAGCCGCTGTTCGACGCCATCCTGCGCCATGTTCCGCCGCCGGTGGGCGACCCCGAGAAGCCCCTGCAGCTGCAGGTGACCACTCTCGACTACAGCGATTTCCTTGGCCGGATCATGATCGGCCGCATTCACAACGGCCGCATCAAGGCCAACCAGCCCGTGGCCCTGCTGCGCGATGACGGCAGCGTCAAGCGCGGCCGCATCAGCAAGCTGCTGGGCTTCCAGGGCCTGCAGCGCGTGGAGATCGAGGAGGCCCGTGCCGGCGATCTCGTGGCCGTGGCCGGTTTCGATGAGGTGAACATCGGCGAAACGATCGCCTGCCCCGACAACCCGGAGGCCCTGCCGCTGATCAAGGTGGATGAACCCACCCTGCAGATGACCTTCGTCGTCAACGACTCGCCGTTCGCGGGTAAAGAGGGCAAGTTCGTCACCAGCCGCCAGGTGCGCGATCGCCTCAACAAGGAGCTGCTCACCAACGTGGCCCTGCGGGTCGAAGACACCGATTCCCCCGACCGCTGGGCCGTGAGCGGTCGCGGTGAGCTGCACCTGGGCATCCTGATTGAAACGATGCGCCGCGAGGGCTATGAGTTCCAGGTGAGCCAGCCCCAGGTGATCTTCCGCACGATCGACGGCACCCCCTCCGAGCCGTTTGAAACCCTCGTGCTGGATGTGCCTGAGGAGTCGGTGGGCGCCTGCATCGAGAAGCTCGGCATCCGCAAGGCCGAGATGCAGAACATGGAGAACACCAACGACGGCCGCACCCAGCTGGAGTTCGTGGTTCCCTCGCGCGGCCTGATCGGTTTCCGTGGCGACTTCATCCGCGCCACCCGCGGCGAAGGGATCATGAGCCACTCCTTCCTCGACTACCGCCCGATGCAGGGTGAGTTCGATGCCCGCCGCAATGGCGTGCTGATCGCCTTCGAAGAAGGCACCGCCACCTTCTACGCCCTCAAGAACGCCGAAGATCGCGGTCAGTTCTTCATCAGCCCCGGCACCAAGGTGTACAAGGGCATGCTCGTCGGTGAGCACAACCGCCCGCAGGATCTCGAGATCAATGTCTGCAAGACCAAGCAGCTCACCAACATGCGCTCCGCCGGCGCTGAGGAACTCGACACCCTGCAGGCGCCGATGCAGATGACCCTCGAGCGCGCCCTGGAGTACATCGGCCCCGACGAGATGCTCGAGGTGACCCCCGAGTCGATCCGTCTGCGCAAGCTGCCCGCCAAGAAGACGGCCAAGCGCTGAGCGGTTCAGCCGGTCTGTTGAGCGGAGGGATCCGATGGACCCTGTCCCCGTCGCCACGGATCCCGAGGAGCTGGCCCTGATGCTCGACCCGCGCTTTGCTGCCGCGGTCGAGCTGTTCAACCAGGGCCAGTGGTACCCCTGCCACGATGGTTTCGAGGAGCTCTGGCATGAAACCCAGGGCGCCAGTCGCAAGGCGCTGCAGGGCATCCTGCAGATCGCGGTGGCCCACATCCACCTCGAGCGCGGTAACCGTCGCGGCGCCACCGTGCTGCTGGGGGAGGGGCTGGGCCGCCTTCGGGCCTATGGCCCCAGCCAGTGCGGGCTGGATCTCGACGGGTTGCGTGAGGCCGCCGCCCTGCGTCTGCAGGCCCTGCAGCGCGATGGGGACCCCGCTGTGCAACCCCTGCCCCGGTTGTCGCCTGCTGCTGCGCCCTGACGGCTGCGCTGCTCGGCCGGTGCCGCCACAGGGGCCCGATACGATGCGAGGGCGCATCCCTGGGAGCGGATTTGGTCGCCCTACGCAGCCCTGCAGCTGGTCTGAACCTTCGCCGCTGCACCGGCTCCCTGCTGCTGCTCTGCGGCCTGCTGCCGCTGGCGCCCATGGCGGCCCTGGCCCAGCGCCGCATGCCCCAGATCCAGGCCGCCCCGAGCCAGCCGCCGCAGCCGGTGTCCCCGGTCCAGGCACCGCTTGCCCAGCCGCCTGCAACGGCGACGCCGGCCGCTCCAGCGACGGCGGCGTCCAGCCAGCCACCGGTGCGCCTCAATACCGGTCTGGTCTCGATCGAATCCGATCTGCAGCGAGCGGACCAGGCCACCGGCGTGGTCACGGCCACCGGCAACGTGCGGATCGTCTACCCCGATCAGCGCGTGGTGGCCACGGCCCGGCAAGCCCAGTACTTCAGCAAGGAAGGCCGGGTGGTGCTCAGCGGTGATGTCGACATCGTGCAGGAGGGCGGCAACCTGCTGCGCGCTGAACAGGTGATCTATCTCGTGGGCAGCGAGCGCCTGACGGCCCTGCCGCTCCGCGGCCAGCAGGTGTTGAGTCGCCTGCGCATGCAGAGCGGCACGCCAGCCCCCGCAGCGCCCCAGCCATGAGTCTGGTGCTGGATCGGGTCGCGCTCACCTTGGGGGGGCGGCCGTTGGTGAAGGAGGTGAGCCTCAACCTCAACCCCGGCGAGGTGGTGGGTCTGCTCGGGCCGAATGGGGCCGGCAAGACCACCACGTTCAACCTGGTGACCGGCCTGCTGCGGCCCGACAGCGGTGCGGTGCTCTTGGATGGTCGCGATGTGGCCGACCTGCCGATGCCCCGCCGCGCCCGCCGCGGCATCGGCTATCTGCCGCAGGAGGCCAGCGTGTTTCGCAGCCTCAGCGTGCGCGAGAACCTGCTCCTGGCCCTGCAGGAGAGCGGCATGCCCCCCGCCCAGCGCCGCCAGCGGGCCGAGCAGCTGATCGAGGAGTTCCATCTCAGCGCCTTCGCCCATCGCCGCGGCTATCAGCTCTCCGGCGGTGAACGCCGGCGCTGCGAGGTCGCCCGCGCCCTGGCCGTGGGCGAGAGCGGGCCCCGCTACCTGCTGCTCGATGAACCCTTCGCCGGCGTGGATCCTCTGGCGGTGGCCGACCTGCGCGATCTGATCACCGGCCTGCGCCAGCGCGGTATGGGCGTGCTGATCACCGACCACAACGTGCGCGAGACCCTCTCGATCACGGATCGGGCCTACATCCTCACCGAAGGCAGCATCCTGGCCAGCGGCCCTTCGCGGGAGATGGCCCAGGATCCGCTGGTGCGCCGCCACTATCTCGGCGAGGACTTCCGCCTGTGAGCGTCACCCCCGTGTCATCCCCCGCCGCGGTCCCCTGGCGTCGCCTGCTGAGCTGGCTGCAACGCCTCTGGCTGCGCCTGCCGTTGATGGATCGCTGGCTCACCGGCGAACTGCTCGGGCCGCTGCTGTTCGGCATTGCCGCCTTCACCGCCGTGTCGTTGTCGGTGGGTGTTGTGTTTGAGCTGGTGCGCAAGGTGGCTGAAGCGGGCCTGCCGCCCCTGGTGGCGATGCAGGTGCTTGGCCTGCGCCTGCCTGGCTTCCTGGTGCTCAGTTTCCCGATGGCCACGCTGATGGCCACGCTGCTGGGCTACAGCCGACTGTCGGGATCCAGCGAACTCACGGCCCTGCGCAGCATCGGTGTGTCCACCCGACGCATGGTGATGCCGGCGCTGTCGGTGGCGCTGCTGATGACCGCCCTCACCTTTGTGTTCAACGATGTGATCGTGCCCAGCGCCAACCTGGCGGCGGCCGACACCCTGGATACGGCCCTCGGCCGCGCCCTGGCCTCGGAGCGCGGTGACAACGTGGTGTATTCCCGCTTCGGCAGGATCAAGATTCAGGATGGTGATGGCGAGCGAAACGCCCGTGCTCTCGCTCAACTCTTCTACGCCCGTCGCTTCCGGGAGGGTGAGATGGAAGATGTGACTCTGCTCGATTTCTCACGGCCCGGCCAGCAGCAGATGCTGATTGCTCAGACGGCTGTGTGGAACGAAGCCCGCAGCATGTGGGAGTTCCGCAACGGGCGG
>JBEGQE010000060.1:0-6821 GCA_041181145.1 Cyanobacteriota bacterium | reverse complement strand
CCGCGACCTCAGCCTTGAGGTTGGTGCCGATCAGCGCGTGCTGGTGGTGGGCCCGAGCGGCTGCGGCAAAACCTCCTTCCTGAGTCTGGTGAGCGGCCTCTGGGCTCCGGCTGCCGGCGAGGTGGAACGCCCTGCGGTATCGGAGCTGCTGTTCATTCCCCAGAAGCCGTACATGCTGTTGGGCAGCCTGCGCGAGCAGCTCTGCTACCCGCTCGATCCGCAGCGCTTCAGTGATGAGCACCTGCGCAGCGTGCTCGAGGAGCTGCGCCTCAGCGATGAGCGCACAGCCACGTCTGAAACCCAATCTCTGCTCGTGCGCCATGTCGATCTGGTGCCGCCGAACAGTGACCGCCGACTGATTCAGGACCTCAGCCTGGAGGTGGCCCCCAGTCAACGCGTGCTTGTGGTGGGCCCCAGCGGCTGCGGCAAGACCTCGTTCCTGCGCCTGGTGAGCGGTCTCTGGCCCCCCAGCGCCGGTGAGGTGGAGCGTCCGCCCCTCTCTGAACTGTTGTTCATTCCCCAGAAGCCCTACATGATTCTGGGCAGCCTGCGCGAGCAGCTCTGTTACCCCCAGGATCCCCAGCGCTTCAGTGATGAGCACCTGCGCAGCGTGCTCGAGGAGGTGCGCCTCGGCGCGTTGGTGCAGCGCTATCCGGACTTCGACATCAAGCAGGACTGGCCGCGGCTGCTCTCCCTCGGCGAGCAGCAGCGCCTGGCCTTCGCCCGCCTGCTGCTGAATTCGCCCCGCTTCGTGGTGCTGGATGAGGCCACCAGCGCCCTGGATGTGAGCACCGAGCAGCACCTCTATGCCCTGCTGGCCGAGCGGGAGATGGCGTTCGTGAGCGTGGGCCATCGCCCCACCCTCAAGAGCTTCCACAACCTGGTGCTCGAGCTCGATGGCCTAGGCGGCTGGAAGCTGATGCCGGCCGCCAGCTATACCTTCAGCACCGCCTCCTGATCCCCGTCCGCTCCCCCGATGACCGCCAGCAGCGCCGACACCGCCAGCCCCACGACCACCCCGGCCACCAGCGCCACCACCAACGACGTGCCGGCCTTCGGCTGGAGCGCCTACGCCGAGCGGGTCAACGGGCGCTTCGCGATGCTCGGCTTCGTGGCGGTGCTGCTGGTGGAGGCCCTCAGCGGCGACACCTTCCTGCGCTGGGCCGGCTTCGTGGGCTGAGGCCGGCCCGGGCCGCGGATCAGGGCAGCTCGAGCAGGTCCACCTGCCAGATGCCGCCGCGGCTCACCTCCACGGCCAGCAGGCGCCCATCGGCGCTGAGGCTCACGCCGCGCGGCACCCCGGCGGGCTCGATCGGCAGCGTTTGGCTGGCCATCAGCGAGCGGCGATGCAGCACCAGTTCGGTGCGGCCCTCGCGCTGGCGCACCACCACCAGGCGCTCACCCTGCTGATCCACCGCCACGCTCACCGGCTGGCTGTCCGGACGGTTCAGCCCCGGCAGCGGCACCGGCAGGCCGCGCTCCAGATTCAGCAGCTGCACCTGTGCCCGCCCCTGGTTGCCGGCGATCAGGGCCAGCCAGCCGCCGCTGAGGGCCGGCGCCTGGCTGCTGCCCAGCTGGCCAAGGCGCTGGTTGATGCCCGGCAGCGGCCGCAGCGCACTGCCCAGGCAGCCGCCGAGCAGCAGGCCGAGGCCCAGCAGCGTGCTGGCCCCCGCCAGGCGACGGACCGGCGCCGTGCTCATGGCGCCACCCCCGGGCCGCCACCGCTCTGGCGCAGGCCAGGGGCCAGATCCGGCTCCAGCTGCCCGCCCAGGTCGAACAGTTCCACCCGCCGCTGGCCGTTCTCCAGCAGTTCCACCGCCAGCCGTCGGCCGTCGGGCGCCAGGCTGAGGCGTTGCGGTTCCCGTCCCGCCGGCAGCTGCAGGGGCAGCAGGCGGCCGCTGGCGCGATCCTCCAGCACCGCCAGGCGGTGGGGTCCCTGCTGCACCAGCAGGGCCAGGTAGCGGCCGGTCCAGCTCAGGGAGGGGGAGCTGTGCGGTTGGCGGCCCCGCAGGTGGCGCAGGGGCAGCACCTGGCCGCTGCGCCGGTCCTGCAGCAGCACGGTGGTGCGCCCGCCCCGCTCCACCAGCGAGGCGAGCAGGCGGCCATCGCCGCTGAGGGCCGGTGCTTCGCGGTTCTCGGCGCCCAGGCCCAGGGGTGCGGCCGGTTGGCGGCGCAGGCCGAACGGGGCGCAGCCCACGAGTGCGGCCAGGCTGCCCAGCAGGGGCAGGGCCAGCAGCAGGCGTCGGGCGCTGCTCAGTCGTCGAAGCGCGAGCTGTTGTCGCGCGGGGCGGCAGCGCCGGGGCGGGGGGAGGGGGGCACTGGCCGGAACTCGGCATCGCTCACCTCCGCCTCGGCTTCGGGGGTGGCTTTGGGCCGTTCGCCGGCCGGCCGCTGCGGATAGGGAGCCCCCTGGGGCACGCCGGCGGCTCCGGCACTGCCGCGCTCGGGCAGCGGACCGGTCGGGCCAGGGCGGCGGCTGGAGCGGGGCAGGTCGTCGGCCGGGGCGGCACTGGGACGGCTGCCGCGGCGCTGGTCGTCGCGGCCTTGGCGGCGGGCGCCGAAATCGGCGCTGGCGGGGGCGCTGGAGCCGGCGCGGTAGCGGCCGGCGGCGCCGGAACCAGGGCCCGGGCCGGCGCCCCGTTCGGGCCGATCCCAGCCGTCGCGCTCGCGCGGGCCGGAGCCGCCGCGCTCATCGCGGGAGGCGGCGCGCTCGGGAATCGCCGCCCGGGCGGCGGGCCGGCGCGGACGGTAGAAGTCGTCCTCCTCGCGCTCGTCGTAGCCGTCGTCGCGGGAGCGGATGCGGCGCCGCAGCGGCTGCGGTTCGTCGAAGCGATCCACGCCCTCGCCCCAGTCGCGGCCCCCGCCCATGCGCGGGCGGGGGGCCGGTGGCTCGTCGTCGTCGAAGAAGGAGGAGCGGCGTGCCTGCTCGGTGGTCACGCCCCGCAGGCGCACGCTCTCGTAGGCGAAGAACACCGTGGTGCCGGCCAGCAGGAACTGGCCGAACTGCAGGATCGGGTCGAGGCGCCAGCCCTGGAAAAAGAGAATGCCGCCGCAGAGCAGGCCCACGGCGGCGAAGAAGACGTCATAGTCGCGGGCCAGCGCCGGTTTGAAGCTCCGCATGAAGTAGAGGAGCGCCCCGCCGACCGCCAGCACGATGCCGACGATGCTGGCCCAGTTGAGACTGGCGTTGACCACGAATCAAGTGCCCGATCTCACCACTGTAGGGAGTGTGGCGAGGGGACTCTTCAGGGCCTGGCCCTGGATCAGAGCTTGCGGTCGACCCGGTCGTTCTGGCTGATGAAGAACAGGGCGATGCTGATGGGGATCACCACGATCACCGCACCCCAGACAAGGCTGCTCAGAAAGTTGGAGAGGGAGGAGGTCATGGCACGGCCGAATCCGAGCGGGATCCTAGGCAGCGATGGCGACTTCCTACGATCGGCCTGCCGCTGCTTAGAGCTTTGTGACGGGACCTGAAGCGAGCGCCGCAGCCCTGCCCGATCCGGCGGTGCTCGCGCTGCTGCGCCAGCTGCTGCCGCCGCTGCACCTGCTGCTCGGCCTGCTGCTGGCGGCCTGGACGCTGCTGTTCCTGTTCCGCATCGTGCTCACCTGGTACCCGCAGGTGGATCTGAGCAAGGGCGTGATGCGTCTGGTGGCGCTTCCCACTGAGCCGCTGCTGGCCCCCAGCCGCCGGCTGATCGCACCGATCGGTGGCGTGGATGTCACGCCGGTGATCTGGGTGGGGCTGATCAGCCTGGTGCGCGAGATCCTGGTGGGCCAGCAGGGCCTGATCACCCAGGTGATGCTGCGGGTGAGCGTGCTGCCGGCCTAGCCCGGGCCGAGCATCTCCTGCTCCACGAACTTGGTGTGCACATCGCCCGCCTGGAACTCGGGGCGATCGAGCAGCTGCAGGTGGAAGTCGATCGTGGTGGGGATGCCGGTCACGGCGCACTCCGAGAGGGCGCGGCGCAGGCGACGCAGGGCATGGTCGCGGTCGACCCCCCACACGATCAGCTTGCCGATCAGGGAGTCGTAGAAGGGCGGGATCTCGTAGCCGGTGTACACGTGGCTGTCGAAGCGCACGCCGGGGCCGCCGGGGGGCAGCCAGCCGGTGATCTTGCCGGGGGCCGGGCGGAAGTTCTGGCGGGGGTCCTCCGCGTTGATCCGCACCTCGATGGCGTGGCCCGTGAGCTTGATCTGATCCTGGGTCACCGAGATCGGTTCGCCGCCGGCGATGCGCAGCTGCTCGGCGATCAGGTCCACCCCGGTCACCATCTCGGTGACCGGGTGCTCCACCTGGATGCGGGTGTTCATCTCCATGAAATAGAAGGCACCGCTGCGGTCCACCAGGAACTCCACGGTGCCGGCGCCCTCGTAGCCGATGGTGCGGGCGGCGGCCACGGCCGCATCGCCCATCTGGCGGCGCAGGTCGGCGTTGATCGCCACGCTCGGGGCCTCCTCGAGCAGCTTCTGGTGGCGGCGCTGGATCGAGCAGTCGCGCTCACCCACGTGCACCACGTTGCCGTGGCGGTCGGCCAGCACCTGCACCTCCACGTGCCGGGGCCGATCGATGAATTTCTCCATGTAGAGGCCGGGGTTGCCGAAGGCCGCTTCCGCTTCCCCCTGGGCCGCCTTGAACAGGCTCTCGAGCTGATCGGCGCTCGGCACCAGCCGCATGCCCCGCCCGCCGCCGCCGGCGGTGGCCTTGATCATCACGGGATAGCCCATGGCTTCAGCCAGGCCCCGGGCCTCGGCCACGCTCTCCAGCAGACCCTCGCTGCCGGGGATCGTGGGCACCCCCACGCCCTGCATCGTGGCCTTGGCGGTGGATTTGTCGCCCATCGAGCGGATCGATTCGGGCGAGGGACCCACAAAGGTGAGGCCGTGGGCGGCGCAGATCTCGGCGAATTTGTCGTTCTCCGCCAGGAAGCCGTAGCCGGGGTGGATGGCATCGGCGCCGCGCGAGGTGGCGGCCGCCAGGATGTTGGGGATGTTGAGGTAGCTCTTGGAGCTGGGGGCATCGCCGATGCACACCGCCTCATCGGCGAGCTGCACGTGCAGGGCGTTGCGGTCCACCGTGCTGTACACGGCCACGGTGGGAATGCCGAGTTCGCGGCAGGTGCGCAGGATGCGAAGGGCGATCTCGCCGCGGTTGGCGATCAGCAGTTTGCCGATGGGCATCCAGTGGCGGTCCGGCGATTCCGGCAGGGCAGGCCGGTGGGACTGTATCAGCGATGGCCGGATCGGCCCGCCGCCCGCTGCGGTGATGGCGGGCCGGGCGATGGGTATATTGCTCCCACGGAGCGCTCACGCCTCTGCCCTCACGCCCCGCGCCAGCGGCGGTGATCCCCCCGAACCCCAGCGTTGAAGCCATTCCGGCTTGAGCGTTCGGTTCATCAGCCACGCGGATGTGGTGGAATTGGTAGACACGCACGTTTGAGGGGCGTGTGACTTCGGTCTTGCGAGTTCAAGTCTCGCCATCCGCATTGAGAAGCGCCCCCAACAGCGCCCTGATCAGCGCCACAGCCATCGCGCCCGCCCGTGAAGGAGCTGGCGCCGTTTGTTGGTTGTTCAGCACCGCTCGGCCTCTCCCCTGGATCCCTGCGTTGCCGCTGTGGACCGTGCTCTGAATCCGCCAGAGGCGGCGATCGTGCTGGTGTGCAACGGGCCCGGCGAACTGGCCACCTGGGTGCGTCCGCTGGCGCAGCGCCTGCATCGCGAGCTGCCACTGCGGCCGCTCAGCCCCGCCAGCCCGCTCCGCCTCGATCTGGTGCTGGTGCCCTGCCCCAACGCCACCGGCAGTGAGCACCACGTGGCCGAGCGGATGGGGCTGTTCACCCGGATCCTGCCGGCCCGCCGCTTCTGGTGGCTGCTGCTGCGGCCCCGCCGCCATGGGCCCTGGCCGGCCCGCGGCGTGGTGGTGTTCCTCGGCGGCGACCAGTTCTGGACGGTGCTGCTCTCGGCCCGGCTCGGCTACCGCCATCTCACCTATGCCGAGTGGGTGGCCCGCTGGCCCCGCTGGAACGACCGCATTGCCGCCATGGGGCCGGCGGCGGCCGATCGCCTGGCGCCGCGCTGGCGGCCGCGCTGCCGGGTGGTGGGCGATCTGATGGCGGATCTCTCGGAGGCGGCCGGCCAGGACCGGCCCCTGCCGCCGGGGGAGTGGCTGGCGCTGCTGCCGGGCTCGAAGCGGGCCAAGCTGCAGGTGGGTGTGCCGTTCCTGCTGGAGACGGTCGACCGCCTCGTGCGCCTGCGGCCCGGCTGCCGCTTTCTGATCCCGGTGGCCCCCACCACCTCGGTGCAGGAGCTGCTGGCCTACGGCGGCGCCGCCAATCCGATCGCGGCGCATTACGCCGCCGGCGAACCGCGCCTGGTGCAGGGCCCGGATGGCCTGGAGCTGGTGAGCGCGGCCGGCAGCCGCATCCTGCTGGTGGAGGAGCAGCCGGCCCATGGGGCGCTCAGCCAGTGCCAGCTGGCGCTCACCACCGTGGGGGCCAACACCGCCGAGCTCGGCGCGCTGGGGCTGCCGATGATCGTGCTGGTGCCCACCCAGCACCTGCATGTGATGCAGGCCTGGGATGGCGGCCTGGGGATCCTGGCTCGCCTGCCGATCCTGAAGTGGTTGCTGGGGGCGGCGATGACCGCCTGGCGGATGCGCCACCATGGCTTCCTGGCCTGGCCGAACATCGCGGCGGGCCGTGCCGTGGTGCCCGAGCGGGTGGGGGCGATCACCCCGGCGGAGATCGCCGCTGAGGCGGCCGACTGGCTGGCCCATCCCGAGCGCCTGGCCGGCATGCGCGACGACCTGCGCTCCCTGCGCG
>JBEGQE010000059.1:0-3122 GCA_041181145.1 Cyanobacteriota bacterium | reverse complement strand
CGCGCGACGGCGCCCGCATCGAGCTCACCCCCGAGCGCTCGATGGCGATCCAGATGGCCCTCGGCGCCGATGTGGCGATGGCCTTCGACCAGTGCCCCCCCTGGCCCGCCAGCGAGGCGGACGTGGCCGCCGCCAGCCGCCGCACCCACAGCTGGCTGGAGCGCTGCATCGCCAGCCACAACCGGGCCGACCAGGCCCTGTTCGGCATCGTGCAGGGGGGCTGCTACCCGCACCTGCGCCAGGAATCGGCGCGGGTGGTGGCCTCGATGGGCCTGCCGGGCATCGCCGTGGGCGGCGTGAGCGTGGGCGAACCCGCCGAGGAGATGCACCGGATCGTGCGCCAGGTGGGGCCGCTGCTGCCGGAGGCCGTGCCCCACTACCTGATGGGGGTGGGCACCCTGCGCGAGATGGCGATCGCCGTGGCCAACGGCTTCGACCTGTTCGACTGCGTGCTGCCCACGCGCCTGGGGCGCCACGGGGCGGCGCTGGTGGGCGGAGAGCGCTGGAACCTCAAGAACGCGCGCTTCCGCCACGACCACACACCGCTCGATGCCAGCTGCCCCTGCCTGGCCTGCCGCCAGCACAGCCGCGCCTACCTGCACCACTTGATCAAGGCCGAGGAGATGCTCGGCAAGATCCTGCTCAGCCTGCACAACATCACCCAGCTGGTGCGCTTCAGCACGGCGATGGCGCAGGCGATCCGCGAGGGCTGTTTTGCAGAGGATTTCGCTCCCTGGGAGCCGGGCTCGGAGGCCGCACACACGTGGTAGCGTCCGCCTCTAGCCACGTGAATTCCGGGATGGCCGCCTACGCCCTGCACACCCTGGCCCAGCTGCCCGAGGCCTATCAGGCCTTCGCCCCGCTGGTGGACATCCTGCCGATCATCCCCCTGTTCTTCCTGCTGCTGGCCTTCGTGTGGCAGGCCTCGGTGGGCTTCCGCTGAACCAGCTGTAGCCAGGCCGCTGCAGCGGTCCCTACACCGCCAGCGGCCGGCAGCAGCATCGATCCGGCCGGACATTTTGAGGATCAGCGCCTGCTCCAGGCCGACGCAACCGATCACTCCAAGGCGGGCCAAGGCCCGCTTTTTTGATGGCCGAGCCCGCAACGAGTCCGCGACGAGCCCGCGTGCTCCTCAGCCCCGGCGCAGCACCGCCAGGGCGAAGGCCGGCAGGGCCAGCATGCGCCGCCAGCGGCTCGGCTCCTGGATCAGGCGGTAGAGCCATTCGATCTGCAGGCGCCCCATCCAGGCCGGTGCCCGCTCCTTGGTGCCCGACCACACATCGAAGCTGCCGCCCACGCCCATCCACAGCCCCGGCTGGCCCTGATGCAGGCGCTGGATCCAGGTTTCCTGGCGCGGCACCCCCAGGGCCACCAGCACCAGATCGGGCCGGGCCTGCTGCAGCTCGCGCTCCAGGCCGGGCCACAGCTCCGGCTGCTGATAGCCGTGGATCGTGAAGGCCAGATCCAGGCCGGGGATCTCCGCCAACAGGCGCTCGCGCAGCAGCTCCATCACCGCAGGGCTGGCCCCCACCAGGGCCACGCGCCAGCCGTGGCAGGCGCCGTACTCGAGCAGCTGGCGAGCCAGCTCGATGCCCGGGCTGCGCCGCACCCGCAGCCCCTGACGTGCCAGGGCCCAGACCACACCGGCACCGTCGGGGATCACCAGATCGGCGGCGGCGATCGCGGCACCGAGCTCCCGGCTGGCCCGGGCCGCCATCGTCATCTCGGCGTTGAGGGTCACGATCTGGCCGCCGCCGCGCTGCTTGAGCTCAAGGGCAGCGGCGAACACATTGCTGCAGGCGGCCACCGGCACGCCGAGCACCTGGGTCACCCGCCAGGAGGGCGCCCGATCAGGGCCTGTGAAGCCGGTGCTGGAGGCGTCGGTCGCCATTGATGCCATTCACCGGTGAGGCCGCGCGGGAGAATCTATGACCATTGTTAAGGCCGTGCCGCGCCATGTCCCTCAGCAGCACCGCGACGGCCTTCAACCCCGCCGCCCCCACCGGTACCGGCAACCGCTCCGCCCCCCTGCAGCTGCGGGCCGCTGAGGCCTGGGACCGGCTGCAGGAGCTCGATCGGCAGATCGATCGCGTGGTGCTGCAGCGCCAGCACCCGATCACCGGCCTGCTGCCGGCCAGCACCGCCCACACGGTGCATGGCAACTACGGCGACGCCTGGGTGCGCGATTGCGTCTACTCGATCCAATGCGTGTGGGGTCTGGCGCTGGCCCACCGGCGCCTGAGCGGCGCCACCACGCGTGTGTTCGAGCTGGAGCAGCGGGTGCTGCAGCTGATGCGCGGCCTGCTCAACGCCATGCAGCGCCAGGCCCACAAGGTGGAGCGCTTCAAGCACAGCCTCCACCGGCTCGATTGCCTGCACGCCAAGTACGACACCGGCAGCGGCGATCCGGTGGTGCCGGACGACGGCTGGGGCCACCTGCAGCTCGATGCCACGGCGGTGTTCCTGCTGCAGCTGGCCCAGCTCACCCGCTCCGGCCTGGTGGTGGTGCAGACCAGCCACGAGCGCGACTTCATCCAGAACCTGGTGTATTACGTGGCCCGCGCCTACCGCGTGGCCGATTACGGCATCTGGGAGCGGGGCGACAAGGGCAACCACGGCATGCCGGAGCGCAATGCCAGTTCGATCGGCCTGGTCAAGGCCGCCCTCGAGGCCCTGGAGGGCCTGGATCTCTATGGGCCCCACGGCAACGGCCAGTGCAACCTGCACATCCCCCACGACGCGATCGTGCGGCTGCGGCGGGCCCTCACTGGCCTGCTGCCGCGGGAATCGGCCAGCAAGGAGGTGGATGCGGCCTGCCTGTCGGTGATCGGTTACCCGGCCTGGGCCGTGGAGGATCCGGCCCTGGTGGAGCGCACGCGGCGCAAGATCCGCACCGAGCTGGGCGGGCCCTACGGCTACAAGCGCTTCCGCCGCGACGGGCACCAAACCGTGGTGGAAGACCACACCCGCCTCCACTACGAGCGCGAGGAGCTGGCCCAGTTCGAACACATCGAATGCGAATGGCCGCTGTTTCTGGCCTATGAGCTGATCACGGCCTGCTGCGAAGAGCGCTGGGCCGAGGCCTGGAGCTGGCGCCAGCGGCTCGAGCGGGTGGCCGTGGA
>JBEGQE010000058.1:0-5102 GCA_041181145.1 Cyanobacteriota bacterium | reverse complement strand
AGGTAGGCGGCGTCGATCCGCCCCGAGGCCACCTGGGTGAAGAACTGCTTGATCACCGGGTTGATGCCCCGGGCGTTCAGCACCAGCTTCACGGCGCTGATCGTCCAATACAGCAGCAGGGCACCGGCGCCGGCCGCCAGGGCCTTGGTGCCGATCGTCTGCACCAGTTGCATGTCCATGGACGCACGCACGGGAAGTGCGCCCGATTCTGCAGGAGCGCGCCGGTGCAGGGCTGCGGCTGCGGGGTGCGGGTTTCCTCAGCGGCCCGTCGCTCTCAGCCCGCACCGTTTCGCCGACGGTTCCGCTTCGGCAGACTGGCCGCGCCGCCTCGGCAAGCGCCGTGCCCCTGGTTCCGCTGCTGCCGCTGTTTCACCGCCTCAACCGCGAGCACTTCGAGGGGGCCCTGGCGCCGGAGGGTGTGAGCCTGGTGAGCGTGCGCTGGAGCGATGGCCGCATGCGGCGCAGCGCCGGGCTCTATCGCTTCGGGCGCAAGGCCGATGGCAGCCCGCTCAGCGAGATCGTGCTGTCGAGGCCGCTGCTGGAGCCGCTGCCGCCGGAGGCCACCACCAGCACGCTCTGCCACGAGATGATCCACGCCTGGATCCACCGGGTGCTGCGGGCCGATGAGGTGCACGGCCCCCACTTCCGCGCCCGCATGGCGGCGATTAACGCTGCCCAGCAGGACTTCCGCGTCAGCGTGCGCCACCGCTTCCCGGTGCCGAGCCGGCCGCCGCGCTGGCTGGCCCGCTGCCCCAGCTGCGGGCTCACCGCCCCCTATCGGCGCCGCCAGCCTGGCGTCGCCTGCCGCCTCTGCTGTGAACGCTTCCACGGCGGCCGCTGGCATGCCACCTGCCAGCTGGTGTTCGAGCCGGCGGCGGCCTAGCTTGCCGGCCATGAACACGTTTCTGTGGGTGCTGCAGTGCAGCGGCGTGGCGATCACCCTGGTGGGCATGGGCCGCGACCGCTGGCTGCGGGCGCGCCGCCTTGGGCGCTGAACGGTCATTAGCCTGCGGCCATGGTGGATCAGCCCCGCTTCCGTTCCAGCTTCAACGACTCCGGCGACGACGACTGGGCCGACGGTCGCTCCGAGCGGCGCTCCTACCGACGCTCCGAACCGCGCCTGGAGCAGCGGCTGGATCAGTGGATGTCAGCGGGACGGCAGCTGGTGGATGGGGTGGCCGGGGCTCGCCCGGGCTCGCGTCCGTCGGCCCGCTCAGCCGCCACGGGAGCCGCCCCGCGCCTGCGCCCCGGCGATCTGGGCCGCTGGGTGGAGAACAAGCTCGATTGGCTGCTGGAGGACGAGGACGGCTGGCGCGAACCCTGGCAGGAGCCGCGGCGCCCGGCCGCCCAGCCCGGCGGCGAGCGATGGAGCGAACCACCGGCATCACCATCACCATCGCCATCGCCATCGGCGTTCGCTCCCGCTGTCCCGCCCAGGCGCCGGCCCCTGGAGGCCGTGTCCCTGCGGCAGCCTTCCGCCGGCGCCCCGGCGCCGGCGGCCCCCGATCAGGACTGGCCCGACGACGACAGCTTCAGTGTCAGTCGCTGGCGCCGGGGCGATGGGCCGACTCGGAGTGCTTCCGATCCCGGCTCCGACCCCGGCCCCGAGCCGCAGCAGGCCCCTGCACCGCGCTCGTCGCCGCCGCCGGGCCGCGCGATGCCCCGCTCCTCGCGCCGCCGCCCCGGCTGAGCGGTCGCCCCGGCCGCTGCACCTGAAAGCTGCAGCCCAGTTCGCGCAGTTCCAGATTCACCGGCTCCACCAGCTCCCCCGGCAGCTCCTCCGCCATCTGGGCGGCGCTGGTGCTGATCGAAGGCGAGCCATCGCTGAGGGCGCTGAGCAGCGCGGCCCACTGCTGCACCAGGGAGGCGCGTTGCACGGTCACCAGCCCGGCGGCCTCAAAGGCCCGGCGGCAGTGCTGCCGGTGCCAGATCGGCTCGCCGGCATGGGATTGGCGGTGCGGCGCCGCGGCGCAGCCGCTCTGCAGGGCCTCGGCGGTGGGTTGGCCGTCGCGGCTGCGCAGGCCGGCGTCATGGAGCAGACGGCCGCAGTGCATGGCCGAAATGCCGTAGAGGCGGCCGAGATCCGTGAGGGTCAGCCAGGGGGTGGGGTCGCCGCCGCCCGTGCGGCTGTGCCGTGCTGTCGCCATGGCCGGGGCCCGTTGCTCAGATGCCACCATGCTGGCCTAATCACAAGGGGCGGCAAGCTGTCAACCTCAGTTCGTAGCGGCCCGCAACACCTGTCACGAAATGTCATGACGTGATGTGTTCGGCGGGGCCCAGCCAGGTTTGCAGCCGCGGCGAGAACACCTCGCGGATCACGGTCAGTTCGCGGCCGCCGCGGAAGAAGCGGTAGTGGCGGCTCCAGTAGGGCCCCGGGTGGCCGAAGCCCTCCTCCAGGGCGGGTGCCTGCACCAGGGCCAGGCCGTCCACCTCCCGGTAGAGCTCGGCCCGGTCGGCGGTGAGGCTGCGCCAGATCGGCTGGGAGCGTTGGCGCAGGTGCTGCTCCGCCTGGTGCTGGTTCCACCAGCTCTCGGCCCAGGCCAGGGTGTCGTCGCCGCAGCGCAGCCACACCTGCCGGCGCAGCAGCGGCCGCTCCAGCTCCTCCACCTCCGGTGGCGCCTCGCGGCCGGGGTTCGGGTCGGCGGCCATGCTGATCACCTCCACTTCCACGGCCACCCCCGTGAGCGACTGCAGATGGCGGGTGGGACTGCCGTCTCCCAGCAGCAGCAGCCGCCAAGGCCCGCTCAGCCGCGGGGCCGAGCCGGCACTCACCGCATCGGGCTCGGCCTGCCAGATCGGTTCAGGGGAAGGCCAGAGGGGCCGATCGGTCACGGGCCGTGCAGGACGGCCCGCCGGGACCGTCAGAAACCACTGCTGATGCTGACGCTTCGCTGCACCCCACCGCGTTCGATCACCGCCGAATCGCCGCTGGTGCTCAGCAGGCGCCAGCCGCTGCTGCCGATGCTTTCGCCGGCGCTGGCATTGGTGGAGCTACCCCCCACCTGGAAGATGGCCGAACCGGCCCTGCCGGGCACCTGCACCACCCCCACCAGCTCGGGGGTGGCCGCGGCGGCGGCGGGCACCGGTGGTGGCGCCACCGGACCGGGTGCCGCCGCGGCGCTGGCCACCGGTGCCGGTGCCCGGAGCGTGCCGTTCACCGGCACCTGCAGCGGGGCAGCACCACCACCACCGCCACCGCCCTGGCCGTCGAGCTGGCCCAGATCCTCGATCCAGGGCTCATTCGGTGGCGGCGGCGGCAGGCCGTCGGCGGCCTCGCCCGCTTTGGCGCCGCCGGCGTTCGGGGCGGCCGCCGTGCGGGCGCCATCGGCGCCGTTGAGGTCGCGGATGCCTTCGATCAGGCGGATCGTCCGCTCCTGGCGCAGGTCGGAGCTGGCCTGGTTCCAGCCGAGCCAGAGGGTGGCGGAGGTGCCCAGGGCCAGACAGGCCAGGCCGCCGCTGCAGGCCAGGGCCAGCTTCGGCGACACCGGCGTGCCCCCGATCTGCCAGGGGGTCGACAGCCAGGTGGCCGAGAACAGGGGCCGGCGCGGTTGCCAGGGGGAGCGGGGCCAGGCGGATCGCCGCCAGCCCCCCGGGCTGTGGCTGGGCGCCATCGGTGGCGCGGCCGGGCTGGGAGCGGGAGCCGGTGCGGCTGCTGGTACCGCTGCCGGTGCGTCGCGCACCTCCACCTCGATGCTGTCGTCCTCGTGGGCCAGGGCCGTGGCGGCGGCCGCATCAGCCCGGGGTTCCGGCTCGCTCACCACGGCGGCCATGGAGGGCATGAACACCCGGTCCATGATCTGCTCGGCGCGCAGTTCCCAGAAGGCGCGCGACGTGTTGCTGGAGCGAGAACTGGTCACCGGCGTGGTCCCCGGCCGTTGGAGATGACGCAGGTTAACGGTCCTCCTGGGCGTTGACGAGGGCGCGGCGGCGGCTGTCGAGCTCAAGCCAGAGCAGCAGGGCCGTGACATCGGCATGGCTGACCCCGGGGATGCGGGCCGCCTGGCCGAGGTTCAGGGGTTGGATCGCACTGAGCTTCTCGCGCGCTTCGCGCGAGAGGGTGCCGATCGCGGTGTAGTCGATGCCGGCGGGGATCGGCCGGTGCTCCTGCTTCTTCACCTGGTCGATCTGCTGCTGCTGGCGGGCCAGGTAGCCGCTGTACTTGATCGTGATCTCGGCCGCCTCGCGCACATCGGCGGGCAGCTCCGGATCGGCCAGGCCATGGCGCAGCAGGTCGGCGCTGTGGAAGCCGGGCCGGCGCAGCAGGTCGGCCAGGGTGATCGAGCCCTTGATGGTGGCGCCGGTTTCGGCCTGCACCGCCGCGGCGGCCGGGTCGCTGGCCTTGAGGCGCACGCTCTCCAGGCGCTGCTGCTCCGCCTCGATCGCCGCCTGCTTGCGGCTGTAGATCTGCCAGCGGCGTTCATCGATCAGCCCTAGCTCGCGGCCGAGCGGGGTGAGGCGGCGATCGGCGTTGTCGCCCCGCAGCACCAGCCGGTATTCGCTGCGGGAGGTGAGCACTCGGTAGGGCTCCCGCAGGTCACGGCTGATCAGGTCGTCGATCATCGTGCCGATGTAGCTGCCCTCGCGCGGGAAGTGCACCGGCTCCTGGCCGCCCAGCAGCCGGGCGGCGTTGAGGCCGGCCACCAGCCCCTGGGCGGCGGCCTCCTCGTAGCCGGTGGTGCCGTTGAGCTGGCCGGCACTGAACAGGCCGCGCAGGCGCTTCGTCTCCAGGGAGGCCCTGAGCTGGGTGGCCGGCAGATAGTCGTAGTCCACGGCGTAGGCGGGCCGCAGCATCACGCACTGCTCCAGCCCGGGCAGGGTGCGCAGCAGCTCGAGCTGAAGCCGCTCCGGCAGGCCGGTGGAGAAGCCCTGCACGTAGATCTCCGGCGTGTCGCGCCCTTCGGGCTCCAGGAAGATCTGGTGGGAGTCCTTGTCGGCGAAGCGCACGATCTTGTCTTCGATCGAGGGGCAGTAGCGCGGGCCCTTGCTGTCGATGAAGCCGCCGTAGATCGGCGTGAGGTGCAGGTTGTCGCGGATCAGCTGGTGGGTGGCTGCCGTGGTGCGGGTGATGTGGCAGCTCATCGGCTCGCCGCTCACCCAGCTGG
>JBEGQE010000057.1:0-8497 GCA_041181145.1 Cyanobacteriota bacterium | reverse complement strand
GGTTCTCGCCGTAGCGCAGGCTCTGGCGCGGCGGCTCGTTGAGGGTCAGGGGAGCCGTGCCCTCGGCATCGAGCTGGCTGCTGAGCCACTGGCTGATGGCCGTGTCGTAGGCGGCGGTGTGGCTGAAGGCCTCCAGCGCCAGGCGCCGGCGCAGCTCCTGGCCAATCGCACCGGCGGCCAGGGCCTCGAGGAAGCCCGGGTACTGATCAGGGCTGGTGAGCACCGCCACATCGGCGTGGTTCTTGGCGGCGGCGCGCACCATCGCCGGGCCGCCGATGTCGATGTTCTCGATCGCCGCCTCCCAGCTCACATCGGGACGGGCGATGGTTTCCCGGAAGGGATAGAGGTTCACCACCACCACATCGATCGGATCGATGGCCTGGGCCTCCAGATCCGCCTGGTGGGAGGGCTCCTCGCGGCGGGCCAGGATGCCGCCGTGGATGCGCGGGTGCAGGGTCTTGACCCGCCCGCCCAGGATTTCGGGGGCCCCGGTGTGCTGGGCCACCTTGGTGACGGCCAGGCCGGCCGCCGCCAGGGCCGCAGCCGTGCCGCCGCTGGAGATCAGGTCATAGCCCGCATCCAGCAGGCCCTGCGCCAGGGGCACCAGCCCCTCCTTGTTCGACACGCTGAGCAGGGCCTTGGGCGCCATGGGCAGAGAAGGGGCTGAGGATCCAACCTACGCAGCAAGCCATCCGCCCGCCCCATGGAGACCGTCGCCGCCGCGCCGCACCCCGAAGCCGAGCAGGCCCTGCGGCTCGGGCCCGACCCGGCGGCCCGGCGCCTGGTGCTGCTGCACGGCTGGGGCGCCGATGCCGACGACCTGCTCGATCTGGGCGAGCTGCTGGCGGGGCCGGCGGTGAGCGTGGTGGCCCTGCGGGCGCCCGAACCGCACCCCTACGGCAGCGGCCGGCAGTGGTACAACCTGCAGCCGATCGACTGGTCGGCCCTGCCGGCGGCACGCCAGGCCCTGCGCGGCCGCCTCGAGCAGCTGGGCAGCAGCGTGCCGCTGCCGCACACCGTGCTGCTGGGCTTCTCCCAGGGGGGCGCGATGGCCATCGATGTGGGTACCACCCTGCCCCTGGCCGGGATCGTGGCCTGCAGCGGCTATCCGCATCAGGACTGGCAGCCTCAGGCACCGCTGCCGCCGGTGCTGCTCAGCCATGGCCGCCAGGATCCGGTGGTGCCCTACGCCGCCAGCGAGGCGCTGCAGCAGGGCCTGATCCAGGCCGGCGCCCAGGTGGACCTGCTGGGCTTCAACGGTGGGCATGGCATCGACCCGGAGCTGCTGCCGGCCCTGGGGGCCTTCGTGCGGCGCTGCCTGGGCGCAGACGACTGAGCGGCCGGCCTTGGGCGGCATCACCAACAAAAAACCGGCCCCCGCGGGGGCCGGTTCCGGGTTTCCGCGGTGTTCGGCGGATCAGACGAAGGCGTATTCGTACTCTTCCATCTCTTCCCAGTCGTCGGCGGCGAGGGCTTCCAGGCCGGCGAACAGGGTGTCCTCACCAATGCGGTCCACGATCTCGCGCAGGGAGGGGAACAGGAAGTGGTTCTCCTCGGCGTACTGGGCGCTGAACAGGCCCTTCTCGCCCCAGAAGAAGCGGTCGGTGGTGTGCTCGTTGCGGCGCACGTTCAGCAGGGCCGGCGGCACGATCGAGCTTTCGGCGATGTAGCGGCGGGCGGCGGTCACCGGCTTGTGGTCGCCGGTTTCCAGGTTGTGCGTGGGCACGTGAGCGAGAACGCGCTGACCGGCGAGGCGGCGGCGGCTGATGCGCTTGCGTTTCTTGGACATGAAGCGGAAACCCGGAAGAGATGTGGGTCGAAACGCCCAAACGTCTGTCAACCGGGAAGCCAGACGACCCGAGGCTCTGCAGGCAGAGCCGATCGGGTCGGCCAACCGCAAGCGGACGGCCCGGCTCCTACCAACAGAGGACGCAACATCCACTGCTGTAGCCTCGGAAGCAGGAAACTGCAACCGTGGCCTGGGCCCGACGCCCGCGCGGCCCGCTCCCGGACTGCGAGGTATTGGTCGATACCAAGATCTTAAGACTTTTTCCCAGATTTCCAACACGGCTCTGGAAAGTTTTTTTGCGGCCGTGCCGCCGGAGCTTCTGAACCGCGCCCAGATGCAAGTCTCCAAGCGGTTTCTGGTCCTGCTGGAGCAGCAGCTGGCCCAATTCACGGATCGTCCTGACCTGCGGGAACTGGTGGTGTACCTGGCCCTGCCCGGCGCCAACGGCAAACCCAACCTGGTGGCGATCGGCCAGTGGCCCCAGCGGGCGAGCCTGCCCGCAGCCGATGACAACGGCGATGGGGCCGGCCGGCGCTGGCTGGCCCTGCGCGACGGCCCGCTGCTGCTCGGCGCCCTGCGGGTGGACGCCCGCTGCTGGCCCTGGCCCACGGCCCTGAGCGAGCGGCTGGAGGCCACGGCCCGCTGCCTCACCGAGGCCCTGCGCCTCGATCTGGAACAGCAGCGCCTCGGCCTGGCCCTGGCCCACCGCGACGACCAGCTGCGCCTGCTGGTGCACCAGCTGCGCAACCCCCTGGCCGCCCTGCGCACCTTCGGCCAGCTGCTGCGCCGCCGCCTCGAGGGCGACCCCGGCACGCGCGCGCTGGTGGACCAGCTGCTGGCGGAGCAGGGGCAGATGACCCGCTACGTGGAGGCGATTGATCAGCTGGCCGGCAACGCCGAGCTGCCCGCGGTGCCGGCCAGCCCCACACCGCTGCTGCTGCCACCGGGCCTGAGCGGCCGCGAAGCGGAACCGCTCAGCACGATCCTGGCGCCACTGCTGGAGCGGGCCGCCGCCACCGCGGCGCTGCAGGGACGGCCGTGGCGCGGGCCGGGGCCGATTCCCAGCTGGCAGGGCGACGGTGCCGCCGTGGCCGAGATCGTGGCCAACCTGCTGGAGAACGCCTTCCGCTACTGCGCCGCCGGCGGCGCCATCGCCCTGGAGGTGGCCCAAGCCGCCGACGGCGGCATCGATCTCACCGTGGCGGACAGCGGCCCGTTGATCCCGGCGGAGGAGCGCGAGCGGATCTTCGAGCGGGGGGAGCGGGGCAGCACCGGCCGCCACCGGCCGGGCACCGGCCTGGGGCTCGCCCTCGGCCGCGATCTGGCCCGCGGCCTCGGCGGCGAGCTGAGCCTGCTGCAGCCAGGGGCGGCTGCCGGCGGCGGCAATGCCTTCCGCCTGCATCTGCCCTAGGCCAGCCGCAGCTGGGCCAGGCCCATCAGCAGCAGGCTCCAGCTGATGGTCCACTCCACGCAGGCGCCGTAGCTGTCGCCGCTGTGCCCCCCGAGCCGGTGGCCGAGCCGCCAGGGCACCAGCAGCGCCGGCAGCAGGCCAAGCCAGGCCGGCAGCCAGGCCGAGGCCGCGCTCAGCAGGGCCAGCAGCAGCAAGGCCGGCAGCAGTTCCAGCCCCAGGCCGCGCCAGTGCTGGCGGTGGAAAGCCGCCGTGCCGCCCCCCTCGCGCAGGTAGGGGAAGGCCTGCATCGCCAGCAGCGGCGCCAGCCGTCCCCACACGGCCGCCCAGAGCAGCGCCCGCGGCGCCGCCGCCGCCAGCAGGGCCAGGCCGCCAACGCGCAGCAGCAGCAGCAGCACCAGGGCCTGCACGCCGCTGGCGCCCACACGGCTGTCGTCCATCGCCTCCAGGCAGCGCTCCGGCCCGGCAGCCAGGCCATCGGCGGTGTCCATGGCGCCATCGAGGTGCAGCCCGCCGCTGATCCAAACGCCGAAGGCCATCACCAGCGCGAGCTGAGCCAGCAGGCCGGCGCCGGCCCAGCCCAGCAGCAACCAGAGCAGCGCTTCCAGGGCGCCGATCACGGCCCCCACCCAGGGGGCGAAGCGGGCGATGCGGGCAAAGCGGGGCCGCAGCCCCGGCGGCAGGGGCAGCACGCTGTAGAACACCCAGGCGCCGGCCAGGTCCGCCAGCCAGCCGGGCCGCTGTCCCGCCCCGGCGGGTGCACCCTGCGTCTCGGCCTCGGGCGATACGGGGGCCATGGCGGCAGCCGGGGATGGCGCAGGGAGCTGGAGAATGATCCTGCCGCGCCCGGGCAGCCGCGATGCCGTTCCGCTTCACGATCACGGCGCGCTGCAGCCGCAGCCGCGCCCGCTGCGGCTGCTTCGAAACACCCCACGGCCCGGTGCACACCCCCCGCTTCATGCCGGTGGGCACCCTGGCCACCGTGAAGGGGCTCACCAGCAGCCAGCTGGCCGAAACCGGCGCCGAAATGGTGCTCGCCAACACCTATCACCTGCACCTGATGCCGGGCGAAGCGGTGGTGGCCGAGGCCGGCGGGCTGCACCGCTTCATGGGCTGGAGCGGACCGCTGCTCACCGATTCCGGCGGCTTCCAGGTGTTCAGCCTGGGCGACATCAACACGATCAGCGACGCGGGCGTGGTGTTCCGCTCACCGCGGGACGGCGCCCGCATCGAGCTCAGCCCAGAGCGCTCGATGGCGATCCAGATGGCCCTGGGCGCCGATGTGGCCATGGCCTTCGACCAGTGCCCTCCCTGGCCCGCCAGTGAAGCGGATGTGGCCGCCGCTAGTCGCCGCACCCACAGCTGGCTGGAGCGCTGCATCGCCAGCCACGACCGCCCCGATCAGGCCCTGTTCGGCATCGTGCAAGGGGGCTGCTACCCGCATCTGCGCCAGGAATCAGCCCGGGTGGTGGCCTCGATGGGCCTGCCGGGCATCGCCGTGGGGGGCGTGAGCGTGGGCGAGCCGGCCGAGGAGATGCACCGGATCGTGCGCCAGGTGGGACCGCTGCTGCCCGAGGCCGTGCCCCACTACCTGATGGGGGTGGGCACCCTGCGGGAGATGGCGATCGCCGTGGCCAACGGCTTCGACCTGTTCGACTGCGTGCTGCCCACCCGCCTGGGTCGCCATGGGGCAGCCCTGGTGGGCGGCGAACGCTGGAACCTCAAGAACGCCCGCTTCCGCCACGACCACACCCCCCTGGATGCCAGCTGCCCCTGCCTGGCCTGCCGCCAGCACAGCCGCGCCTACCTCCACCACCTGATCAAAGCGGAGGAGATGCTGGGCAAGATCCTGCTCAGCCTGCACAACGTCACCCAACTGGTGCGCTTCAGCACGGCCATGGCCCAGGCCATCCGCGACGGTTGTTTTGCAGAGGATTTCGCTCCCTGGGAGCCGGGCTCAGCGGCCGCACACACGTGGTAGCGTCCGATCTCAGCCACGTGAATTCCGGGATGGCCGCCTACGCCCTGCAGACCCTGGCCCAGCTGCCCGAGGCCTATCAGGCCTTCGCCCCCCTGGTGGACATCCTGCCGATCATCCCCCTCTTCTTCCTGCTGCTGGCCTTCGTCTGGCAGGCCTCGGTGGGTTTCCGCTGATCGACGCACCACTTGCGCAGAGCAACTCCAGCCCGCAACAGGCCGGATCCCTCTGAGAGCTGCGGTGGGCCCCATGCCCACCGCTTTTTTGTGCCGGCACCTGGCGATCTGGCCTGAACCGTCAACCGCCGCGCAGGATCGCGATCGCAAAGGCCGGCAGGGCGAGCATGCGCCGCCAGCGGCTGGGCTCCTGAATCAGCCGGTAGAGCCATTCGATGTGCAGGCGTCCCATCCAGGCCGGCGCCCGCTCCTTGGTGCCCGACCAGACATCGAAGCTGCCGCCCACGCCCATCCACAGGCCCGCCTGACCAGCGTGCAGACGCTGAATCCAGGTCTCCTGGCGCGGCACCCCCAGGGCCACCAGCACCAGATCCGGCCGGGCCGCCTGCAGCTCCGCCTCGATGCCGGGCCACAGCTCCGGCTCCTGGTAGCCGTGGATGGTGAAGGCCAGATCGAGGCCAGGGATCTCAGCGCTCAGCCGTTCCCGCAGCAGCTCCATCACCGCCGGGCTGGCCCCCACCAGGGCCACGCGCCAGTGGTGGCAGGCGCCGTACTCCAGCAGCTGGCGCGCCAGCTCGATCCCAGGGCTGCGGCGCACCCGGAACCCCTGGCGCCCGAGGGCCCACACCACACCGGCGCCGTCGGGGATCACCAGATCGGCGGCGGCGATGGCCGCCCCCAGGTCCGCATCGGCGCGGGCCGCCATCGTCATCTCGGCGTTGAGGGTGACGATCTGACCGCCGCCGCGCTGCTTCAGCTCCAGGGCGGCGGCAAACACGTTGGGGCTCACGGCCACCTGCACCCCAAGCACCTGGGTGAGGCGCCAGGAGGGCGGTGCATCCGAGCCCGCAAAGCCTGTGCTGGTGGCGTCGGTCGCCATTGATGCCATTCACCGGTGGGGCCGCGCGGGAGAATCTATGGCCCCCGAACGGCCTGGCCGCGCCATGACCCTCAGCAGCGCCCCCATGGCCGGTGCCGCCAACCCGTCAGGCCCCCTGCAGCTGCGCAGCGCCGAGGCCTGGGAGCGCCTGCAGGAGCTGGATCATCAGATCGATCGTGTGGTGCTGCAGCGTCAGCATCCGATCACCGGCCTGCTGCCGGCCAGCACCGCCCACACCGTGCACGGCAACTACGGCGATGCCTGGGTGCGCGACTGCGTCTATTCCATTCAGTGCGTCTGGGGCCTGGCCCTGGCCCACCGCCGCCTGAGCGGCGCCAGCACCCGCGCCTTCGAGCTGGAGCAGCGGGTGCTGCAGCTGATGCGCGGCCTGCTGAACGCCATGCTGCGCCAGGCCCCGAAGGTGGAGCGCTTCAAGCACAGCCTCGATCGGCTCGACTGCCTGCACGCCAAGTACGACACCGGCAGCGGTGAACCGGTGGTGCCCGACGACGGCTGGGGCCACCTGCAGCTCGATGCCACCGCCGTGTTTCTGCTGCAGCTGGCCCAGCTCACCCGCTCCGGCCTGGTGGTGATCCAGACCAGCCACGAGCGCGACTTCATCCAGAACCTGGTGTACTACGTGGCCCGCGCCTACCGGGTGGCCGACTACGGCATCTGGGAGCGGGGCGACAAGGGCAACCACGGCATGCCCGAGCGCAACGCCAGCTCGATCGGTCTGGTGAAGGCCGCCCTCGAAGCCCTGGAGGGGCTCGACCTCTACGGCCCCCACGGCGATGGCCGCTGCAGCCTGCACATCCCCCACGACGCGATCGTGCGCCTGCGCCGCGCCCTCACGGGCCTGCTGCCACGCGAATCCGCCAGCAAGGAGGTGGATGCGGCCTGCCTGTCGGTGATCGGCTACCCGGCCTGGGCCGTGGAGGATGCGGCCCTGGTGGAGCGCACCCGCCGCAAGATCCGCTCCGAGCTGGGCGGGCCCTACGGCTACAAGCGCTTCCGGCGCGACGGTCACCAGACCGTGGTCGAAGACCACACCCGCCTGCATTACGAGCGCGAGGAGCTGGCCCAGTTCGAGCACATCGAGTGCGAATGGCCGCTGTTCCTGGCCTACGAACTGATCACGGCCTGCTGCGAGGAGCGCTGGGCCGAGGCCTGGAGCTGGCGCGAGCGGCTCACCAGGGTGGCGGTGGAGGTGGACGGTGTGCCGCTGCTGCCGGAGCTCTATGTGGTGCCCGAGCCGGCGATCGCGGCGGAGCGGCAACGGCCGGGCAGCCAGCCGCGCCTGCCCAATGAGAACGTGCCCCTGCTCTGGACCCAGAGCCTCACCTGGCTGGGCGATCTGCTGCTCAACGGTCTGATCACCCCGGAGGATCTCGACCCCAGCGGCCGGCGCCTGGGCAGCAGCCTCGGCGCCGATCAGGTGCTGGTGAGCTTCGTGCCCGCCACTGAGGCGATCGCAGCGGCCCTGGAGGCCGCGGGGCTGGCGGTCACCCGGCCAGGGCAGCAGCGGCTGCGCATCGCCAGTTCGCGGGAGCTGGCGGAACGCATGGCAGCCGTGGGGGCCAACCCGCAGCTGGGGCTCAGCGGCCACCCGCCCCTACGCATGGAAACGATGGTCACGGCGCGGCTCTACCGCCAGGACGGCCAGACCCTGGCCTTCCAGCCGGCGGTGCTGGAGGAGAGCACCTTCTACCTCTCCGACGACCCGGAGCAGCTGGTGGATGCGGTGGAGAGCGAGATCAGCCAGCTGCAGCGCCACTGGCGCGGGGTGGGGGCACCCCTGCTGCTGATCCCGGTGGAGCAGGCACCGTTCCAACGCAGCCCCGAGGCCTTCCTGCGGCTGGGGGAACGGCTGCGCAGCGGCCTGCTCGATGGCGTGGCCGTGCAGCTGGCGCCGCTCGCTGAGCTGCTGGAGCAGGCCAGCTGGGCCGACCTGCCCAGCCAGGCCCAGCCCCGTGCCGGCGGTCGCAGCGCACCGGCCCTGCTGCTGCGCGCCAGCACCGGCCACCAGCCGCTCACGGCGGAAGAGGAGCAGGAGCTGGAGGAATCGCCGCTCACCACCCTGATCGAGCGGCTGTGGCGCAGCACTTCCCTGCCAGAGCAGGCGGAGGTGCTGGAGCAGCTGGTGCAGCGGCTTGGCCTGGATGCGGTGCTCCAGGGGCCCGGCGGCAGCGCCAGCCCGAAGCTGCTGCTGGAGGAGATCTACCGCCGCGCCCTGGCCGACGGCGACTGGAACGTGGTGCGGCGC